>DASUSH010000033.1:0-7133 GCA_036375215.1 Solirubrobacterales bacterium | reverse complement strand
AAGAGGCCGCCGAGGACCTCGGTGTCGGGGTGGGGGACGTGGTCGACCTCGACCACCCGGCGCCGGGCGCCGGCGGTGAGCTCCGGCAGGAGCGGACCGCCACCCGCGTGGCCGGCCTGCATCCCAACCCGTTCCGGACGTTCGCCTACATGGACCGAGACGCGGCGGTCGCCCTGGGCGTGCCCGGGATCGTCAACTCGCTCGACGTCTACCCCGAGCCTGGCGCCTCCAAGACGGAGATCGCGCGCGCCCTCTTCGACGAGCCCGCCGTTGCCTCGGTCGAGAAGGTGACGGCGACGACGACCTTCGTGCGAGAGCGGCTCGACGATTTCATCGGGGTCCTGCGGCTCACGATCGGCTTCGCGCTCGCGCTCGCGCTCCTGATCGCGTTCAACTCGACCCGGATCAGCGCCGACGAGCGCGCCCGGGAGAACGCGACCATGATCGCGTTCGGCATCCCCGCGCGCGAGGCGATCGGGGTGACGGTGGCCGAGAGCATGATCACCGGGATCCTGGGCACGCTCGCCGGGCTGGCCGGGGGCGCCGCGGTGATCGGCTGGGTGGTCAGCACGACGCTTCCCCAGACGCTTCCGGATGTCGGGCTGGTGGTCTCCCTCAGCGCCGGCTCGATGCTCGCCGCGGGGCTGGTCGGGGTCGTCGCGGTCACCCTCGCGCCCCTCGCCGGCGCGAGACGGATCGCCCACATGGACGTCCCCTCGACGCTTCGGGTGGTCGAATGATCCACCGCGGATCGACGCGCGCGGGACCTTCGAGGTCGGCCGCGCCGGCGAGGTCTTGATCGGCCCTCAGCCGCTCGAGGCGACGGCGGGCGCGAGCTCGAAGAGCTCGGCGACGAGCTCGTAGGAGCGGATCCGGTCGGCGTGGTCGTGGACCATCGTCGTCACCATCAGCTCGTCCGCCTTCGTGTCCGCGAGGAGCTTCTCGAAGCCCTCCCGCGCCTTCTCCGGGCCGCCGATGATCGCCGATCCCGAGAGCGAGGAGATGCTCGCCTCCTCGACCGCCGAGAAGACGTGCTCGGCCGCCTCCTCCGGGGTCGGGAAACGGGTCGGCATCCCCGCGCGCAGCCGCGCCATCGAGAGCCGCGCCGGCCCGGAGAGCCAGCGGGCGCGCTCGTCGTCCTCGGCGACGATCGCGGCGACCGCGACCATCGCGCAGGGCTCGGAGAGGACCTCGGAGGGCCGGAAGCTCGAGCGGTAGAGCTCGAGCGCCGGCAGCGTGTTGCGCGGCATGAAGTGGTGCGCGAACGAGAAGGGGAGCCCGAGCATCCCCGCGAGCTGCGCGCTGTAGCCGCTCGAGCCGAGCAGCCAGATCTCGGGCTCGTCGCCCTTGCCCGGCACCGCTGTGATGCGGGAGTAAGGGTGGCCCTCGGGAAAGCCGCCGGTGAAGAAGCCCATGAGCTCCGCGAGCGAACGCGGGAAGTCCTCGTCGGAGAGCGGGTCCGGGGACCGGCGCAGCGCGGCCGCGGTGACGCCGTCCGTCCCCGGGGCGCGGCCGATGCCGAGGTCGATCCGGCCGGGGTGGAGGGCCTCGAGCATCCCGAACTGCTCGGCGACCACGAGCGGCGCGTGGTTGGGCAGCATCACCCCGCCCGAGCCGATGCGGAGGGTCTCGGTCGCGGCGGCGAGCGTCGCGACCAGCACCGCGGGCGCCGAGCTCGCGATCCCGGGCATGTTGTGGTGCTCGGCGACCCAGTGGCGGTGGTAGCCGAGCCGTTCCGCGGTGCGGGCGAGGTCGATCGAGTTCGCGAGCGCCTCGGCGGGGCTCGATCCCTCACCGACCACGGCCAGGTCGAGGACGGAGATCGGGATGGCGCCGCCGTCGCTCACGGGGCCCGAGTGTCGCAGGTGCTTTCCACGCTACGGCCGCAGGTCGACGACCTCCGCGCCGTGGCGCTCGGCGAGGCGGGCGGCGATCAGCGAGCGGTGGCACGCCTCGGGGTCCCGCTCGACGCAGAGGAGGGCTGGGAGGGAGTGGCCGGCGAGCTCCGCGGCGAGCTCGCCGGCGTCGACGGCGTCGAGGATCTGCTCCGTGTAGCCGCGCGCGTACTCGGGGGCGATCACGGAGCGCGAGCGCTTGCCCTCGCCCGCCGCGGCGTCGGCGGCGTACTGGAGCTCGCGCAGCGCCGTCGTCGGCGCGAGGTCGAGGCGGTGCTCGTAGCCGACTCCGGCATCGGCGAGCGCGGCCTGCAGCCGCCTCGCGTTCGCCCACGCGTACCTGGGCCCGCGCACGCCGCGGCGCTGGCGGACGTCCACGACGATGTCGACGCCGGCGCGGTCGAGCTCCGCCAGGAACTCCTCGCCGCTGGCGCCGTAGACGCCGATCGTCGCCACCCTCAGGGCCATGCGGTCAGCGTAGATGGGCACCCCGGCCCGACCGGCTCCGGGCCCGCGGTCCGCTGGTAGCTTGCGGCCGGGGGAAGTCTCTTGATGAGGGTGGTCTCGACGAAGCCGTACGGCTCGTGCCCGCGCGACGATGCTCGCGTGGTCGCGCGCATGACCGCGATCGCGTCGCTCGGCGCCGGCGCGGTCCATGTCGCCGCGGCGGCCGACCACAGCGACCGGGCGCTGATGATGGCGGGCTTCGAGATCGTCGCCGTTCTCCAGGTCGCGCTCGGGTGCATCCTGCTCTGGCGCCGCGCGAGCGCCCCGGTGCTCGCCGCCGGGCTCGCGCTGATGGTCGTCTCGATCGCGCTGTGGGCGATCTCGCGGACCGTCGGCCTCGGCTTCATCCCCGGCGAGCACGTCGAGCCGATCGGCTTTCGCGACTCGGTCGCGGTCCTCTTCCAGCTGGTCGCTTGCGTCGGGCTCTGGGAGCTCCTGCAGGGCGGCCGCCGGGCGGCGGCGCCGCCGGGGTTCCCGGGCTCCCCGGTCGCCGTCCTCGGCGCGGTTGCGATCGGGCTCGGGGTGCCGGCGACGATCACCGGCGGCCACACCCACACCCACGGCCACGGCGCGGCGCTCGTTCACGCGGGCGCCGGCGGCGGCCACGGCGGCGCACACTCCCGGGACCATGCCGGCGGCGCGCCCGAGGCCGGCGGCGCCGGGCACCCCGCCGGCTCGCACGGCGGGGACGACCACCCCGCCACCGGCCCCGGCGCGGCCGCACACTCCGGGCACTCCCGGCTCCCCTCGACCGGCCACGGGGGCCACTCCCCGGCCGCCGCCGGCGCTCCGCCGGCCCACGCCCACGGCGCCGTCCCGGTCGCGGACCACTCCGTCCACACCGTGGGAGCCGCGCCGGGCGTGACCCACCCGGGCGCCGATCACGGCACGACCACCGGCGGCTCGCACGGGGGCCCCGCCGGTTCGGGCCACACGCCGCCCGCGGGCGGCGGGACCGGCCACCCGCCGGGACACGGCGATCACGCGCCCGCCCCGCAACCGCCCGCGGAGCCTCCGCCCGAGCAGTCGCTCACGGACACCGTCACCGACCAGGTCGACGCGCTGATCCCGGGCCGCGCTCACCGCCGCGGCCGCCGCTGAACGGCCCTCAGCGCGGGATCACGACCTGGCGCACGGCCTCGCCGCGGGCCAGCCGGTCGAACGCCTCGTTCAGCTCTTCGAGGCGGACCCTGCCGCTGAGCAGGCGCTCGACGGGGAGCCGGCCGGCCCGATGCAGGTCGATGAACCGGGGGATGTCACGGGAGGGGACGCAGGAGCCGAGGTACGACCCCTTCAGCGTGCGCTCCTCCGAGACCAGCGTGGTCGCGGGGATCTCCAGCAACCGCTCGGGGTCCGGCAGGCCCACGGTGACGGTGGTGCCGCCACGCCCGGTCGCGGCGTAGGCGTCGGCGAGGACGCGCTCGTCGCCGACGGTCTCGATCGAGTGCTCGGCGCCGCCGCCGGTCGCCTCGCGGACCTCGTCGACCGCCTCCGGGCCGGCGAGGACGGTCGTCGTCGCGCCGAGCTCGCGGGCGAGCTCGAGCTTCCGGGGCACGACGTCGACGCCGACGATCTCGCTCGCTCCGGAGGCGACCGCGCCGAGCAGCGCCGCGAGGCCGACGCCGCCGAGGCCGAAGACGGCGACGCTGTCGCCGGCGCGCACCCCGGCGCTGTTCACGACCGCCCCGACCCCGGTGAGGACGGCGCAGCCGAAGAGCGCCGCCGTCTCGAACGGCAGCTCGGGGTCGACCGCGACGGCCGAGTTCGCGGAGACGACGATCCGCTCCGAGAACGCGGAGATGCCGAGGTGGTGGTTTCGCTCGGAGCCGTCGGAGCCGTGCAGCCGGCGCTCCCCGCTGAGCAGCGTCCCGGCGACGTTGGCGGCTGCGCCCGGCTCGCAGAGCGCCGCACGCCCCGACCGGCAGGGCGCGCAATGCCCGCAGGACGGCACGAAGGCGAGGACGACGTGGTCGCCCGGAGCGAAGCCGGCGACGTCCTCGCCGGTCTCGAGCACCTCGCCGGCGGCCTCGTGGCCGAGCACCATCGGCATCACTCGCGGCCGCGAGCCGTCGATCACCGAGAGGTCGGAGTGACAGAGGCCGGCCGCCCGCACCTCGACCAGGAGCTCGCCCGGGCCCGGGGGATCGAGCTCGAGCTCGGCGACCTCGAGGGGCCGCGACTCGGCGAAGGGGGCGGGCAGACCCATCTCGGTGAGGACGGCACCGCGGACCTTCACGAAACCACCAGTCGCTCGAGCGAGGCCCGGATCGGCTCCGGGATCGGCGCCGGCTTGCGCGAGGCGCGGTCGACGAAGACGTGCACGAACCAGCCGCTCGCGAGCTGCTCGCCGCCCGCGGCGCCGAACAGGCCGATCTCGTAGCGGACGCTCGAGTCGCCGAGGTGGCCGACCCGCAGCGCGGCATCGACCGGTTCGGGGAAGGCGATCGCGGCGCGGAAGCTGCAGTGGGACTCGGCGCAGAGCCCGATCACCTCGCCGGCGTGGATGTCGAGCTTGCCCTCGTCGATCAGCCAGCGGTTGATAACGGTGTCGAAGAACGCGTAGTACTGGACGTTGTTGACGTGCCCGTAGACGTCGTTGTCGTCCCAGCGGGTCGGGATCGAGAGGTGGTGCGGGTAGTCCTCGCGGCTCTCCCCGGATCGCTCGTCGGCCTGCCTCGGCACGGCCCGAAATCTATTCGTCCGCCGGCGTTCCGGCCCGCGCCGAAAATCCGCCGATCGGCGGATTGCGGCCACCCGGCGCGGGATTAGCCTTGGTGACGGAGCAAAACCCCGCTCCCCCCTGTACCGGAAGGGCCCGTCTACCCGTGGCGGGCCCTTCCCCTTTTTTGCGGGCGTTTTTCCGGCTTCGACTGCATGTCGAAACCGATGCTGCGATATTTGGACATCCGGATAGCGTCGAGGTTGGGTCGCCTCCTAACCTCCCGCGTCCATGTCAACGAAGGCGAACGGAGCCAAACGGGGTTAATGATCAGGACACGGCAGCACAACGTCACGGCCGCACAGTGGAGCTCGAACGGCGACGCGATGGGGCGCGCCGACCTGACCGAACCGGAGAACAACCCGTTCGGCGCCAACGTCTTCTCGCAGGCCGTGCAGAAGGAGCGACTCTCCGGCGAGACGTTCGACCGGCTGCAGGCGAGCCTGGCATCCGACGAGCCCCTGGATCCCGACCTCGCCGACGAGGTCGCCCTCGCGATGAAGGAATGGGCGCTCGAGCGTGGGGCCACGCACTTCACCCACATGTTCCAGCCGCTCACCGGCTCGACGGCGGAGAAGCACGACTCGTTCTTCGCCCCCGATTCCGACGGCGGTGCAGCGCTCGCCGAGTTCAGCGGCAAGGAGCTGATCCAGGGCGAGCCCGACGCATCCTCATTCCCCACCGGCGGCGTCCGCGCCACGTTCGAGGCCCGCGGCTACACCGCCTGGGACCCGACGAGCCCCGCCTTCATCCTCGAGAACCCGAACGGGGCGCTCCTCTGCATCCCGACGGCCTTCGCCTCCTGGACCGGTGAGGCGCTCGACGCGAAGATCCCGCTGCTGCGCTCGATGGACGCGCTCTCGAAGTCGGCGGTCCGCGCGCTGCGGCTGCTCGGCGACGAGCAGACGAGCAAGGTCTTCACCACGGTCGGGCCCGAGCAGGAGTACTTCCTGATCGACGAGCAGTACTACTTCGAGCGCCCCGACCTGGTCACCACGGGCCGCACCCTGTTCGGCGCCAAGCCGCCGAAGGGCCACGAGCTCGACGACCACTACTTCGGCTCGATCCCCGAGCGGATCCTCGCCTGCATGCTCGAGACCGAGCTCGAGCTCGCGAAGCTCGGCGTGCCGGTGAAGACCCGCCACAACGAGGTCGCGCCGGCGCAGTACGAGATCGCGCCGATCTTCGAGAACTCGAACGTCGGCTCCGACCACCAGCAGTTGACGATGCAGGTGATGCAGAACGTGGCCCGCCGTTACGGGCTCGTCTGCCTGCTGCACGAGAAGCCGTTCGCCGGCGTCAACGGCTCCGGCAAGCACAACAACTGGTCGATGGGGACCGACACCGGCTCCAACCTGATGGACCCGGGCGACACGCCGGCGGACAACGTCAGCTTCCTGTTCTTCTGCACCGCCGTGATCCAGGCGGTCAACAAGCACCAGGGGCTGCTGCGCGCGTCGGTGGCCAATATCGGCCAGGACCACCGTCTCGGGGCCAACGAGGCGCCGCCGGCGATCATCTCGATCTTCCTCGGCGCCGAGCTGGAGAAGGTCTTCGACGCGATCGAGTCCGGCGAGGGCGACCCGCACACGCCGGCCTCCTACCTCGGCCTCGGCACGTCGGTGCTGCCCGCGCTGCCGATGCACGGCGGCGACCGCAACCGGACCTCGCCGTTCGCCTTCACCGGCAACAAGTTCGAGTTCCGCGCCGTCGGGTCGAGCGAGTCGCTCGCCTTCCCGAACACGGTGCTGAACACGATCGTCGCCGAGGCGATCGACGAGCTCGCCGACAAGGTCGAGGCGAAGGGCGGCGACGTCGCCGAGGCGATCAGCGAGGTGGTCCGCGAGTCCCACAGCGCCAACAAGCAGATCCTCTTCGCCGGCGACAACTACGACGAGGAGTGGCACGCCGAGGCCGAGCGCCGCGGGCTGAAGGACCTGAAGACCACGCCCGACGCCCTGCCCGAGATCCTCGCCGAGCCGACCGTGTCCGCGTTCGAGCACTACGGCGTG
>DASUSH010000032.1:0-14406 GCA_036375215.1 Solirubrobacterales bacterium | reverse complement strand
CGAGGCGTGGCACGCCGAGGCGGAGCAGCGGGGGCTCAAGAACCTGCGCACCACGCCGGATGCCCTGCCCGAGGTCATCGCGGACCAGACGGTTCAGGCGTTCGAGAAGTACCACGTTCTGAACCACCGCGAGCTCGAGTCCCGCTTCGAGGTCTGGATCGAGCAGTACGTCGTCCGCGCCAACATCGAGGCGGAGACGACCGAGGACATCGCCCGGACGATGCTGCTGCCGGCCGCGCTGCGCTACCTGGCGCTGATCGGGTCGGCCGAGACCGGGGCGGTGGCCGAGCAGGTCCGTCCGCTCGTCGACGACCTGGTCGCCGCGCTGGGCGAGCTCGACGAGGCCAACGTCTATCCCGACGGGATCGAGGAGGGCCTCGACCTGGCCGAGTACGCCCGGGACAACCAGCTCCCGGCGATGGCGAAGGTGCGCGAGGTCGCCGACGCGCTGGAGAAGGTCGTCGCCGACGACCTCTGGCCGCTGCCGAAGTACTCGGAGATCCTCTTCATCAAGTAGGCCTCGGGTTCGCCGCCTCGCTCCCCGGGTAGGCCGGGGGGCGATGGCGCGCGAACCGGACCTGAGCGCCGGGGGCGTGCTCGAGTGGCGCGATCCCGACGGCGAGCTGGACCGCGCCGACGGGCCGGCGCGGATCTTCCCGAGCGGACGCGAGGAATGGTTCCGCCACGGCCGCCTGCACCGCTCGGACGGCCCGGCAGTGGTCCACGCCAACGGCTCGACCAAGTGGTACCGCGACGGCGTCCGCCACCGCGAGGGGGCGCCCGCCTGCGAGTACGTGAACGGGACCGAGAAGTGGTACCTGAACGGGCTCCGCCACCGCGAGGACGGCCCGGCGGCGATCTACCCCGACGGCCGCGAGCTGTGGTTCATCGAGGGCGTCAGGGTTGACCCGCAGCCGGCGGGTGAGGAGACTGGGCGCGGCGATGGGGCTCTTCGGTCCGACTGAGGTCGCGAAGCTCGAGCGCAAGCGCGACTTCAGGGGGCTGGCGAAGGCCGTGCTCGGCCCGGACCCGGAACGGCGCGCCGAAGCGAAGGAGGCGATCGCCCGGCTCGGCAGCGCCGAGGCGGTGACGCCGATCGTCGAGTCCGCCGAGGACGCCGACGGGGAGGAGGCGGTCCAGACCGCGGTCGACGCGATGCTCGCCGTCGGCCGGCCGGCGGTAGATCACCTGACGGTCCTGCAGAAGGCTGGAAGCGACGAGCAGCGGACCGCGGCCGCGCCCTTCCTGGCCCGCATGGGCGACGAGCACGCGCTCGGCCCACTCGGCGAGCTGGCCGCGAGCCCGCGGTTCACCGACCGGATCATCGCCGCGCTCGCCCTCGGCACGGCCGCCGGCCCGTCGAGGGTCGAGCCGCTCGCGAAGCTGCTCGGCGACGAGCAGCCCCCGGTACGGCTCACGGCCGTCTTCTCGCTGGGCCGGATCGACGACCCGGCCGCCCGCGCGCAGCTCGAGCGGGCGACGGAGGACCCCGAGGAGGTCATCCGGACCGCGGCGTCGGAGGCGCTCGCGTAGGAGCCGGGCGCCTAGCCAGGTGGAAAGAGGGAGCGGGCGGGCTAGCCACAAGGCGTCCGGGGTTGGGACCTTGCGGCGCCCTGCTCCCGAGGACCGCGCCCCGGTCGCGCGTCCCGAGGAGGGGCAGATCTCCTCGAGCCGTCGGCGAATGCCGCGCCCGCAGGGTAAGGAGGAGCGCGGACGACGCGGTGAGGTGGCGTTGCGGCACGAAAACGCGACCGGTGGTGGCGGCGGCTATGCCTGCCCTGTGCGTAGCCTTCGCACTGAGAAGCTTTGCCGGCCACCTTCGAGAGCGGTGTGCCGCTGGCTTCGCGGCTCCTTCTCTCTCCCGGTCGCAAGGCGAAGTTACCCCGGGGAACCGTGCATGTCCAGGGGATCGCGATCGGGTTTTTCGCTGTTTGCGGGAATATGCGCCCCGGGCGGGCTTGTAGGGTGCGCGCCGACCATGATCCAGGTGCCCGACGAGGACTTCGAGGCCTGGGAGGTCGAGCTCCACGGCCACCGGGTGATCTACCGCGCCGCCGGCGAGGGCCCGCCGCTGGTGCTGATCCACGGCATGGTCAACTCCTCGCGGCACTGGCGCGACGTGGCTCTGCGGCTCGCCGAGACCCACCGCGTGATCGCGCCCGACCTGATCGGCCACGGCGACTCGGCGACGCCCCGCGGCGACTACTCGATCGGCGCCCACGCCGCGGCGATCCGCGACCTCCTGATCGCGATCGACGTGCCGCGGGCGACCTTCGTCGGCCACTCGCTCGGCGGCGGTATCGCGATGCAGTTCTTCTGGCAGTTCCCCGAGCGCGTCGGCCGCCTCGTCCTCGTCTCCGCGGGCGGGCTCGGCCAGGAGGTGAGCCCGATGCTGCGCGGCGCGGCGCTGCCGGGGGCGCACGCGGCGGTGTGGTCGGCCGCGCACCCGCGCGTGCTCGCCGCCCTCTCGATGACCGCCGCGCGGCTCGACGAGCGGGGCTCGCGGCGCGGCAAGTACCTGCGCGCGGTCGTCCGCGCCCTGCGGCCGCTCGAGCGCAAGGGGGCCCGGGTCGCCTTCCTGCAGACCCTGCGCTCGGTGATCGACTTCCGCGGGCAGCGCGTGAGCGCCTCCGACCGCCTCTACCTACTGGGCCCCGTGCCGACGATGATCGTCTGGGGCGAGCGCGACAACACGATCCCGCTCGAGCACGGCCGCCGGGCCCACGAGCTGATCCCGAACTCGCGCTTCGAGACGCTGCCGAAGGCCGCCCACTTCCCGCACCTCGAGGACCCCGAGGGGCTCGCCGCGGTCCTCGCCGACTTCCTCGCGACCACCGAGCCGCACTGGCTCGACGACGAGGACTGGAAGGCGCTGGTCACCTCGCGCACGGCGCACCGCCGCCACCTGCGCGCCGCCGCCTGACCTGACCCTTTGGGGTCAGACCCCTAGGGGTCTGACCCCTCCGGTGGCAGGTGCCGCGAGCGCGCTGATGCCGTCGCGGGGACCCCGTCCGGGGAGCGGTCGCGGAACACGGCGAAGGCGAGGCCGCAGATGACGAGGCCGATGGCCGTCGCGACCGCCCGCTCGTCGGCCGCCTCGAAGGCAGGCTGGCCGAAGGCGTGCGCGTAGATCACCGCGAAGGCGGTGATCGCGGCGGTGAAGAGCGCGTACTCGATCGCGAGCAGCGCGAAGGAGAGCGCGGCGGCGAGCACGATCGCGAGCGCTTCGAGCGTCTCGATCCCGCCCAAGAGCTCCGCGACGGGCGTCGCGATCAAGAGGCCGAGGACGGTGCCGCTGCCGCGCATAGCGATCCGCTGGAGCGTCTCGCCGTAGCTGGGGCGCAGGACGAAGAGGACCGTGAGCGGCACCCAGTACCCGTGCTGGCCCAGGTCGAGGACGCGGTAGACGGCGACGCCGGCGCCGAGCGCGATTCCCCAGCGCAGGGCGTGGCGGAAGGCGACCGAGGCGAACCCGAGGTTCGCCGTGATCGCGGCGCGCGTGGTGACGATCGCGGCGCGCGGCTCGATCCGCTCGCGCACGCGGTCCACCAGCGAGACCGCGATCGAGAACCCCGCCTGCAGGAGCGTGCCGACCCCGGCGAGGGCGAAGACCTCGAGCGCGTCGGAGACCTCGGGGGTCACCCCCTGCGCGATCAGCAGCGCGAGCGTCGCCGAGGCACCGGCGATGTAGGCGCGCGGCGAGACCGCGAACGTCAACCCGGCGATGCTCGCGAAGGCGGACATCGTCACGACCGCGATCACGGCGGAGTCGCTCGAGAGCGCGCCGAGCGCCCCCGCGAAGGCGATGAAGGGGGCGACGCAGAGCTGCCAGATCGCCCTCGTGCGGCCGCTCGGGCTGTCGAAGGCGACGAATCCGCCGAGCAGCGCGCCCACGCCGAGCCCGGCGAGCTGGCCCGCCGACAGGCCGAGGTCGAGCAGGATCATCCCGCCGACCGGGATGCCCGCGACGAGAGCGCGGCGGAGGGGCGGGCCGAGCGGCGCCTTGAATCGCCAGTCCTCGGCCTTCATCGGCCGCCGCCGGGGGGAGTCACCCACTTAGCCTTCCACGGATGGCGAAGCGGAAAGGCAAGCGCCGTCCCCGCCCGAAGGCGCCGACCGAGAGCTATACGGACGCCGACGGCAACGTGCTCACGCTGCGCCGCTCGCTGAGCGCGGGCACGATCGCGAAGATCGGCGAGGGCCCGGCCGCCGCCGCGACGTCGCGGGAGGACGCCTGGGCCCGGCGCGAGGAGCTCCTCTTCGAGCGGCTCGCGACCAGCTGGGAGATCGCCGGGCTGCCACTCACCGACCAGAAGATGCTGATCGGCCGCTACCGGCTCGCCGATCCGGCCACCCGGGAGTGGGTGCGCAGGACGATGGCGCTCCACCTCGAGCGCCACATCCCCGAGCTCGCCGAGGACTAGCCGGCCTTCTCCAGCAGCCGCTTCGAGAGGACCTTCATGCCCTTCTCGTAGGCGGCCCCGGCGCCGCCCTCCCAGTCGGTGGCGCGGTCCCGCGGGCGCTCGACGCCCGCGTCGCGAAGGGTGGCGATGTCCTTGTAGGCGAGCAGTTCGTCCCGCGACTCGATCAGGGTCGTGCGGAGCTTCGGCTTCGGGATCCGGATCGCGGCGTCGAGCACGCCCTCGAGCGACCCGTGCTCGCGCAGGAGCTCGGCCGCGGTCTTCTCGCCGACGCCCTTCGCCCCGGGGATCCCGTCGGAGGGGTCCCCGCGCAGCGCGATGAAGTCGGGCACCAGCTCGGGGTCGATCCCGTAGCGCTCGCGGACCTCGGCGGGACCGACGACTTCGGCGCCGGCCTTGCCCCCGGTGCGGACGTAGAGCACGGTGACGTCGTCGGTCGCGCACTGGAACATGTCGCGGTCCCCGGTGAGCAGGAGCGTCCTGCCGCCCGCCTCGGACTCAAGCCGGGCGTAGGTGCCGAGCAGGTCGTCGGCCTCGAGCGAGTCGTGGCTCGCGACGGTCCAGCCGAACGCCTCGAAGAACTCGCCGCACGCGGCGAACTGGGGCGCCAGGTCGTCGGGCACCTCCGGGCGCTCGGCGTGGTAGCCGGAGTAGAGCTCGACCCGGTAGGTGGCTGCGTCGGGGCCGAAGCAGAGGACGACCGCGCGCGGCTCGTGCTCCTCGACCTCGCGCAGGATCAGGTTCGCCGACCCGAGCAGGGCGTTGACGGGTCTGCCGTCGGCGCCCTTGATCGAGTCGGGCAGCGCGTAGAAGGCGCGGAAGAGCATCGACGGGGCGTCGACGGCGAGGAGCGGGCCGGGCATGCGCACAGAAGCATGCCGAAGAGCGGATCCCGGCGATGTACGGGTTCCTACGGATTGCACGCCGGGTCGTCTGGGGTACCGTTTTCTCATCGCAGGCGGGCGATACAAGCCGGACAGGCTGGGCGTTGCCGTGGTGGTCGCCCTCGCGGTCGTGGTGCCCACCCTGGTCCTCACCGGCAGCGCCGCGGGCGGCGGCGGCCTCACGTGCCTCGGCGAGAAGGTGACGATCGGCAACGGGTTCGACCAGACCAGCCTGATCGGTGGCGATGACCGGGACGTGATCCACGGGACCAACCGCGACGATTTCATCGACGGCGGCGGGGGCAACGACCTGATCTGCACCTTCGCGGGCCACAACGTCGCGATCGGCGGCCGCGGCGACGATCGCTTCGAGGGCGGCCCGGACGGGGAGATCCTGGTGGGCGACGAGTACTCGACCAGAGGTCCCGCGAGCGGCGACGGCGCCGACGATCTCAAGGGCGGCGGCGGAACGGACGTCGTCGTCGGCGACGCCTATTCGACGGCGGGACCGGCGCAGGGCACCGGCAACGACACGGTCGACGGCCACGACGGCGCCGACGTCGTCGTCGGCGACGCCTACTCCAACTTCGGCGCGCTGGGCACCGGGAACGACAAGCTGACCGGCGGCGAGGGCAACGACGTCGAGGTCGGCGACGCGCTCGTCGGCAGCTATGACGACGAGGTCTCCTCGCCCGAGGCCGGTGCGACCGGGGGCGGCGACGACGAGGTCAACGGCTTTCCGGACACGGACCTCGTGGTCGGCGACGCGGCGGTCTTCGGCCCCGGGCTCGCCGACTGCTCGAGCGCCGGCTCGGACAAGCTGAACGGCGAGACCAACGCCGGCGACGGCCCGGACGTCTCGGGCTTCGGCAACTCCACCGAGCTGCTCGTCGGCGACTGCTACTCCACCGGCGGCAGCGCGCTCGGCGCGGCCGGGGACCGCCCGATCATCAACGGCGGCGACGGCGACGACGTCCTCGTCGGCGACAGCTACGCCCCGCACGGCGAGGCGAGCGGCAACGGCTCCGACCCGAACATGCTCGGCGGCGGCGGCGACGATCGCCTCTTCGGCGACCACCATCCCGGCTCGGCGATCGTCTCCGGCGGCGGCAAGGACCACTCGCGCGGCGGCAAGGGGGACGACACCCTCGAGGGCGGCCCGAAGAAGGACCTCTGCTCGGGCGGCCCGGGCAAGGACAAGTTCACGAAGAAGGGCCCCCAGGCCTGCGAAGAGACCACGGGGGATCCCTAGGCCGATGGCCACCGATCGGCTGAATTCCGCCTCGACCGTACCCGCCTTCCGCGGACCCGTTTCCCGGGCCGGATCTTGGGGGATAATCGAGCGAGAGGGGCTAGACCTTGCTGTGGGCAAACCAGTCGGGAGGACCATCCGTGTCGACTAGGGCAAGATTGCGATTCACCGTCGTTACGAGCGCGCTGACGGCGCTCGCGCTGGGCGCCGGGCAGCCGGCGCTCGGAAGCGGGGCGACCGACCAGGAGGCCGCGGCCGAGGGCGCCGCGGGAGGCGGCGGCTTCGTCCTGCGCGAAGGGCTCGTCCTGCGCGAGCAGGGCACCAAGGGCGACGACCTGATGATCGGGACGCCCGGCGACGACGACCTCGCAGGCGGCCAGGGCAACGACGTGATCATCGGCGACGCGTACTCCGAGGACTCGCCGGTCTCGGGTGGCGGCAACGACAAGCTGAACGGCGGCGACGGCAACGACATCATCGTCGGCGACGCCTTCTCCCCGGCGGGTGCCGAGGGGTCCGGCAACGACGACATCTCAGGCGGCCCCGGCAGCGACGAGCTGATCGGCGACGCCCTCGTCGGCACCTACTTCTCCGACGGCTCGGGTGACGCCACCGGCTCCGGCGACGACGAGATCAACGGCCTCACCGGAACCGACTTCGAGGTTGGCGACGCGGCCGTGCACGGCTCCGGCACCGCCCACTGCAGCGGCGGCTCCGACAAGATGAACGGCGAGCCGAACGACAGCGGCATCGACTTCGTCGGGGTCGGCGGCGACACCGAGCTGATCGTCGGCGACTGCTTCTCGAGCCGCGGCGACGCGATCGGCGCGGGCAGCGACTCGCCGATCATCAACGGCGGCGACGGCGACGACATCCTCGTCGGCGACAACTTCGCCGCGGGCGAGGCGAGCGGCAACGGAAACGACCTCAACATGCTCGGTGGCGACGGCAACGACGAGATCTTCGGCGACCACCACCCGAGCGCGGGTTCGCGCTCGGGCGGCGGCAAGGACGAGCCTCGCGGCGGCGACGGCAACGACCGCCTCGAGGGCGGCCCGAAGACGGACAAGTGCTCGGGCGGCAGCGGCAAGGACAAGTTCGTCACCAAGGGCGCCATGAAGTGCGAGGAGACGACCGGGGCCCCGTAGTCCGCGCGCCGCATCGAGCCCTGGCCGGGCGACACCGAGCGGTCGCCTGACCGCGCCGCCCGCGTACCATCGGGGCCGATGCCCGGCTGGACAGCGGAGCAGATCACCGACCAGAGCGGCCGCACGGCCGTGGTCACCGGCGCCAACAGCGGCCTCGGCCTGATCACCGCCCGCGAGCTGGCTCGCGCCGGCGCGTGCGTGGTCGGGACCGCGCGCACGGTCGGCAAGGCGCAGGAGACCGAGGTCGAGATCCGCAGCGCGGTGCCGGCCGCCAGGCTGGAGATGAGGCTGCTCGACCTCGCCGACCTGGAGTCGGTGCGCGGCTTCGCCGCCGAGGTCACCGACGGCCACGAGGACCTCGACCTGCTCATCCTGAACGCCGGCGTGATGATGCCGCCGCGCTCGGTGACCCCCGACGGGATCGAGCTCCAGTTCGCGACCAACCACCTCGGCCACTTCGCGCTCACCGGGCTCCTGCTCGGCCACCTGACGCTGGGGTTGGACCCGCGCGTGGTCACGGTGACGAGCCTCGAGCACCGGCCCGGGCGAATCGACTTCGACGACCTCGGCAGCGAGCGCTCCTATCACCCCCGCTCCGCCTACCAGCGCTCGAAGTTCGCCAACGCCGTCTTCGGCCTCGAGCTCGACCGCCGGCTGCGCGCGGCCGGGTCGCCGGTGAAGAGCGTGCTCGCCCACCCGGGCTACTCGGCCACGAACCTGCAGGTGTCGGGCCCCACGGGGGCGATGAAGGCGCTCCTGCGCGTCGGCAACAGGGTGCTCGCCCAGAGCGCCGAGCGCGGCGCCCTGCCTCAGCTCTACGCCGCGACCGCCGACGGCGTCGAGGGCGGCGAGTTCTACGGGCCGGACGGGCCGCGCGAGGCGCGCGGCTTCCCGACCCGGGTCGAGCCCGTGGGCCGCGCCCGCGACGCCGAGCTCGGTCGCCGGCTCTGGGAGGTCTCCGAGGAGCTGACCGGCGTGAGCTACGCGCTGACGCCGGCCTGAGTCTCGGCGGGCTAGTACCCGTCCGGCCCGAGCAGCTCGTCGGCCTCCGACCAGAGCTCCGCGGGGACCCTTAGCGCGATGTCGCCCCGGCCGAAGCGGTCGAGCGGCCAGTCGGAGGTCAGCACCGCGTCCGCGAGCCCCTGCTCGACCAGGTTCTGGCGCCAGGCCCGCGCCGTGTCGAGGTCCTCGAAGTCGCGGACGACCTCCCAGTCGTCGAATCGCGGGTCGCCGACGTGCAGGTCGGCGTCCCGGCCCACTACCGGAGCTCGACGCGCTCGATCACCTGAGGCTCGACCGGCTCGTCGCCGGCGCCGGTGGGCGTTCCCTCGATCGAGTCGACCGCGTCCATGCCTTCCGTCACCCGGCCGAAGACGGTGTGCTTGCCGTCGAGCCAGGGGGCGGCCTCGGTGGTGACGATGAAGAACTGCGAGCCGTTCGTATTCGGTCCGGCGTTGGCCATCGCCAGCGCGCCGCGCTCGACCTTGTGCTGGTTGAACTCGTCCTCGAAGGTGTAGCCGGGGCCGCCTGTGCCGGTGCCCTCCGGGCAGCCGCCCTGGATCATGAAATCGGTGATGACCCGGTGAAACGTGAGCCCGTCGTAGAAGCCGTCGCCGGCGAGCTTGCGGAAGTTCTCCACGGTCTTCGGCGCGTCCTCGTCGTGGAACTCGACCGTGATCGGGCCCGCGTTCGTGTGCAGTACAGCCTCTGACATCACCACTCTCCGTTCTCCGGGCATCCTCCGACGCCGGCTTCTGTGCAGTTCTTGGTCGTCTTGCCGTCGCTCGCGCGCTCGATCGTGAACGTGTTGCCGCTCGTCGACGAGGCGGTCACCTCGTAGGTGTCGGCGGTCGTCTTCACCCCGACCTCGCTGGACACGGGCTCGATCTGATCGAGGTCGTTGGGGTCCGCCCCCTCGTAGGAGCCGTTGTGGTCGACCGCGTAGGTCTCGAGCACGGTCTGGGCCGAGCGGGCATCCGCCTTCGCGGTCGCGTCCGCGGCCGTGTCCCCGGCCGCGCCCGACGCTCCCGACGCGCCCGACGCCCCGCTCGTGGTCGTCGTCGCCGGGGTCTCCGAGCCCTCGTCGTCGCCGCAGCCAGCGAGCGCGGCGAGCGCGATCGGCGCCGCGGCGAGCAGAACGCAGAGCTTGAGGGCCCGGGACACGCGGCGCATCCTAGGCGCTCGCTTCGACCGGCTCCGGCCTTCCTTTAGATTCTGAAGCCATGCGCTGTCCCGAATGCGGTACCGAGAACCGCGAGGGTGCCCGCTTCTGCGACTCCTGCGGGGCGGCGCTGGAAGCGCCGGAGCCGGCGGCCGCGCCCACCGCCGGCGAGGCGGTCGAGGGCCGCCCCCGCGACCTGCCCGACGCCCTCGCCGCCGGCCGGTACCGGCCGGAGCGGTTCCTGGGCCGGGGCGGGCGCAAGCGCGTCTACCTGGCCCGCGGCGACGACGACCGGGCCGTCGCGGTGTCGGTGTTCGAGACCGAGGGGGTCGGGGAGGCGGTGCTCGCCCGGGCGCGGCGCGAGGCGCAGGCGATGGGCAAGCTCGGCGCGCACCCTCACATCGTCGGGATCGTCGAGAGCGGCGAGGACGGCGCCGGCCCCTTCATCGTCTCCGAGCACATGCCCGGGGGCGACGTCGCGGGCCTGCTCGCGGGCGCCGAGCGGCGCCGGCTCGATCCCGAGCAGGCGATCGCGATCGCGATCGACGTCACGCGCGCCCTCGAGCACGCGCACGGCTGCGGGATCGTGCACCGCGACCTGAAGCCGGCGAACGTGTGGCTCGGGGAGGACGGCCGCGCCCGCCTCGGCGACTTCGGCCTGGCGCTGACCAGCGAGGGTCGCTCGCGCGCCGAGCCCGACGGCACCCTCGTCGGCACGGTCGCCTACCTGCCGCCCGAGCAGGCGCTCGGCCGCACCTCCGACGCGCGCTCGGACCTCTACTCGCTCGGCGCGCTGCTCTACGAGATGCTCACGGGCCAGCCGCCGTTCCCGGGTGACGACGCCGTCGCGATCATGGGCCAGCACCTGAGCGCGACCCCGGTGTCGCCCTCGAAGCTCCGGCCGGGGCTGCCGCCCGACCTCGACGAGCTCGTCCTCGCGCTGCTCGCGAAGCGGCCCGAGGATCGGCCCGCGAACGCGGCCGAGGCGCGGCGGGCGCTCGAGTCGATCGACCTCTCCCGGCCGACCGCGCCGCTCGTCGAGGCCGAGGAGAACCCGCTCGACCGGCTCGCGGGCGGCGTCTTCGTCGGCCGCGAGCGCGAGCTGGGGGAGCTTCGGGCCGCCGCGGACGAGGCCCGCGGCGGGGCGGGCGGCCTCGTCCTGCTCGTCGGCGAGCCCGGCATCGGCAAGACCAGGACGGCCGAAGAGGTCGCGACCTACGCGCGGGTGCAGGGCGCCCGGGTGCATTGGGGCCGCTGCCACGAGGGGGAGGGGGTGCCCGCCTACTGGCCGTGGGCCGAGGCGATCCGCTCCTACGTCCGCGACGCGGACCCCGTCGGACTGGCCTGGGAGCTGGGGGCGGGGGCCGCGGAGATCGCGCGGATCGTCCCCGAGCTGCGCGAGCGGGCCGGCTCCGCCGTCGAGCCCGGCGAGGCCGACGAGCACGACGAGGCGCGCTTCCGGCTCTTCGACGCCGTCGCCAACTTCCTCGCGGCCGCCGCCCGCTCGCGGCCGCTGATGCTGGTCCTCGACGACCTGCACTGGGCCGACGAGCCCTCGCTCCTTCTCCTGCGCTTCCTCGCCCGCGGTTTCGGCGACAGCCCGCTTCTGATCGCCGGCACCTACCGCGACGTCGAGCTCGGCCGGCACCACCCGCTGGCGCGGACGCTCTCCGAGCTCGCCGGAACGGAGCGGATGACGCGCGTCCATCTCCGCGGGCTCGACTCCGCTGCGGTCGAGCGCTACATCGAGATGTCGACCGGCACGGCGCCGGCGCCTGGGCTCGCCGACGCCGTGCTCGAGCAGACCGAGGGCAACCCGTTCTTCGTCTCGGAAGTCGTCCGCCTGCTCGCCGCCGAGGGCCGGCTCGATGCCGGCGCCGCGGGCGGCGCGGGCTCCGCGCTCCCCCAGATCCCGCAGGGCGTGCGCGAGGTCGTCGGCCGCCGCCTCGACCGGCTCTCGGGCGAGGCCAACTCGGTGCTCGCGATCGCCGCCGCGATCGGCCGCGAGTTCTCGCTCGACGTCCTCGCCCGGGCCTGCGAGTCCTGCGCGGAGGAGCGGGTGATGGCCGCGCTCGAGGAGGCGGCGGCGGCGCGGATCGTGACCGAGGCGGGGCCGCGCCGCTACTCGTTCGAGCACGCGCTCGTGCGCGAGACGCTCTATTCCGAGATCCCGGCGACCCGCCGCGCCGCCGTGCACGGCCGCATCGCCGCCGCGATCGAGGAGCTGCACGGCGACGACCGCGCGCTGCTCTCCGCGCTCGCCCACCAGTACCTCGAGGCCGCCCCCGCGGGCGAGCCCGCCCGCGCCGCCGAGTACGCCCGCCGGGCCGCCGGGCAGGCAACGAACCGACTCGCCCACGAGGACGCCGTCGCCCTGCTCGCGCGGGCCCGCGACGTGCTCGACTTCGATCGCGACTCGGGCCCGGAGCTGCGGATGGAGATCGAGCTCGAGCTGGGCGAGGCCCAGACCCGGGCCTCGCTCTACGGCGACGCGCGCGAGACGCTCGAGGATGCCGCGGCGATCGCGCGCGAGGTCGGCGACGGGGAGGCCCTGGCGCGGGCCGCGTGCGACGTCGCCGCGCTCTCGGAGGCCGGGTCGTTCGACCGCGGCATCGCCGACCTCGTCGAGGAGGCGCTCGCGGGCGCCGGCGCGGAGGCGGGCAGCCTGCGCTCGAAGCTGCTCTCCGCGCTCGCTGCCGAGTACTACTGGGAGGACCCGGTCGGGAGGGCCGAGCCGCTGAGCGTCGAGGCGCTCGAGCTGGCCCGCCGGATCGGGGACGACGAGGCGATCGCGAGCGCGCTCGTCCGCCGGCAGTTCGTCGCGGGCAACAGCGCCGAGGGCGTGCGGCAGCGGCTCGCCGAGGCCGACGAGATCTTCGAGATCGGCCGGCGCACGGGCGACCTCGAGCTCGAGGTGCGGGCCTACGCCTACCGCGTCCGCGCCTTCCTCGAGCTCGGCGACATCGCCGGGGTCGACCGCGAGCTCGCCGCCTACGAGTCACTCGCCGACCGGCTGCGCCAGCCCCAGCACCTCTGGCACGTCCCGCTGCTGCGCGGGACGCGGGCATTGATCGACGGGCGATTCGGCGAGGCCGAGCGGCTCGGCGCCGAGGCGCTGGCCGGCGGCGAGCGCGCCGGCGAGCCGCTCGCGCAGCAGTTCTACGCGATCCAGACCGCGCTGCGGATGAGGCTGCAAGGCCGCGAAACCGAGATCCGCGACGCCGTCGCCGGCATGGCGGCGCGCTACCCGGCGGTGCCCGCGTGGCGTTGCGCGCTCGCCTCGATCGAGGCCCAGCTCGGCAACCTCGACTCCGCCCGCGAGGAGTTCGAGCGGATCGCGTCGCGCGGCTTCGACAGCCTGCCCTACGACGCGCAGCGGGTGATCGCCCTCGCGCTCGTCTCCGACGCGGCCGCCGTGCTCGGCGACGCCGAGCGGGCCGCGGAGCTATACGAGCTGCTCTGCCCCTACGACGGGCTCAACCTGGTCGCCGGCCGCGCCGCCGCCAATTACGGGCCGGTCGCCGGCGTGCTGGGCCGGCTGGCGCGGACGATGGGGCGCGGCGACGAGGCCGAGCGGCGTTACGAGACGGCGATCGCGCTCTGCGAGCGGATGGGCGAGCGCCCGTTCAAGGCCTTCTACCGCTACGAGCTGGCCGGGCTCTTGCTCGAGCGCGGCGGCGAGGAGGACCGGGCGCGCGCGCTCGACCTGCTCGGCCGCGTCATCGACACCGCCCGGGACATCGGGATGCCGATCGTCGTCGAGCGCGCGCTCGGGCTGCGGCTCGAGGCGCAGGGCCTGGCGGGCGTCGACGTGACCACCTCCATCGACTCGATGATCGAGGCCGTCGCCGACGAGCGCCCCGACCTCTCCGCGCACGTCGCCGACGACGGCACGGTGACGATCCTCTTCTCCGACATCGAGGACTCGACGCTCATGACCGAGCGCCTCGGCGACGAGCGCTGGCTCGAGGTCCTGCGCGCCCACAACGCCCTCTTCCGCCGCCGCCTGCGCGAGCACCGCGGCTTCGAGGTGAAAAGCCAGGGCGACGGCTTCATGCTGGTCTTCCGCGAGCCCGGCGCCGCCCTCGCCTGCGCGTCGCAGATCCAGCGCGACCTCGACGCCTCCGAGGTGATCGAGGAGGAGCGCGTGCGCGTGCGGATGGGCCTGCACACCGGCCAGGCGATCCGCGAGGAGGGTGACCTCTTCGGCCGCAGCGTGATCCTCGCGGCGCGGATCGCGGCCCAGGCCTGCGGTGGCGAGATCCTCGTCTCCGAGTCGCTCCGCGAGGCCGCCGAGGCGGGCGCCGAGAACGGCTTCGCGTTCGACGAGGGCCGCGAGCTCGAGCTCAAGGGCCTCGCCGGCCGCCACCGCGTCTACCGGGCCGAGTGGGAGGACGCGGTGGCGGCATAGGCCGACCTGTCCCTTTGGGGTCAGACCCCTCGGGTGGCAGGTCGCTGCGCCGAACCGGCGCATGGCGTGATCTTTCAGCCTACGGTCCGTTCGAGGGGTCGAATGGAGTCGCGGAGGACGGGACCGTTC
>DASUSH010000031.1:0-14529 GCA_036375215.1 Solirubrobacterales bacterium | reverse complement strand
GTCACCGCGGGCAGGTAGCTCGGCAGGTCGGCGGTGCGCTCGAGCTCGGAGTCGGCGATGACGAACTCGGGCTCGGGACCTCCCTCCCCGGCGCGGACGCCGAGCACCGTCACCCGGGCGTTCGACTTCTGCGCCAGCCGGCGGACCAGGCGGCGCAGCTCGGCCTGGCCGATCCCGCGCTCCATCGCGTTCCCGAGCCGCTCCGAGCGGGCCTCGGCGACGGCCTCGAGCCGGGAGAGCTTCTCCGCGGTCAGGCTCGAGTTGAGCTGGGGGACGACGTAGAGGTAGACGAAGCCGACGGCCGCCGCGGTGATCGCGAAGAAGAGCAGGACGAGGCGGTTGCGGACGCTCCACAGCGGCAGCGCCTGCAGCCGCCGGCGCGGCCTTCCCCCGCCCCCGACCGGCGGGGCCGCGCTCACGAGGCCGACTCGCGGAAGCGGTAGCCGACGCCGCGCACCGTGAACAGGAACTCGGGGCGCTTCGCGTCGCGCTCGATCTTCTCGCGCAGGTGGCGGATGTGCACGTCGACGGTGCGCGGGTCGCGGTAGGCGGAGTCGCCCCAGACGTGCTCCAGCAGGGCCTCCCGGGTCATGACCAGGCCGGGGCTGGCGGCGAGGACGGCGAGGATCTCGAACTCGACGTAGGTGAGCTGGACCCCCTCCTCGCGGACCTCGACCACGCGCCGGTCGAAGTCGATGCGCAGGTCGCCGGCCACGATCGGCTCGCCGCCGGACGGCACCTGCCGCACCATCTCGGCGCGCCGCAGGGCGGCGCGGACCCGGCTGCGGAACTCCCGGACCGAGAACGGCTTGGTGATGTAGTCGTCGGCGCCCATCTCGAGGCCGAGCACCTTGTCGATCTCGTCGTCCTTGGCCGTGAGCATGATGATCGGCACCTGGCTGCGGCTGCGCAGCCGGCGGCAGACCTCGATCCCGTCGAGCTTCGGCAGCATGATGTCGAGGACGACGAGGTCGAACCGCTGCTCGGCGAAGCGGTCGAGCGCCTCGCGGCCGTCCCGCGCCGGGACGACGTCATACCCGTCCTTGCGCAGCGGGTACCCGAGCAGGGTCTGGACGGAGTTCTCGTCGTCGACGAGGAGGATCCGGGCGCTCGTCTCGGACACGTGAAAAGCCTAGATAAGCGGGGCCCTCGACCCCGGTCGTCTGCGTGCGTCGATGCCGCGGGCACTGAATAATCTCAGCGGGTGGTCGACCCTCGCATCTACAGGCTGGCCTTCGCGCCGGCGCTGGTCGCCCTCGTGATCCTCATGTTCTCCGTGGAGTCGATCCCGGAGCCGGTGCAGGCTCCGGAGACGTTCGCGGCCGACTTCGACGGTCGCCGGGCGGCGTCGACGGCCCGGCGGCTGGTCGAGCTCGCGCCGGACAGGCAGCCGGGGTCGGAGGGCGACGCCGCCGCGGCCGACGCCGTCGCGGACAGCTTCTCGGAGGTCGAGGCGGGCAAGGTCTCCGAGCAGGAGTTCGAGGGCGAGTTCGACGGCGAGGACGTCGACCTGCGAAACGTGCTGCTGACGCTCCCCGGCAACTCGTCGCGGACGATCGTCGTGGTCGCGGGGCGGGACTCGCCGCGAGGCTCGGGGGCGGCGTCGAGCGCCGCCGCGACGGGCGTGCTGATGGAGATGGCCGACGAGCTCGGCCGCACCAGCCACGAGAAGTCGGTCGTGCTGCTCTCCGCCGACGGCGTCTCGGAGGGCGCCAGCGGGATGCGCGAGTTCCTCGAGAGCTACCCGACCCTCGACCAGGTCGACGCGATCGTCGCGATCACGCGGCCGGGGGCGAGCGAGCCCGCGGGCCCGCACCTCCTGTCCTGGTCCGCGGGCCCGCAGAGCACCTCGGCGCAGCTCGTCGAATCCGGCAAGCTCGCGCTCGCCGAGGAGACCGACTACGCCGCCGGCCAGGGCGGGTTCCTCGGCAACCTCTTCCGCCTCGCGGTCCCCGCCGGCCTCGGCCCGGAGGCGGTCGCGATCTCCGAGGGGACCGATTCGATCGCGGTCTCCGGCGCCGGCGAGCGCGGCCTCGATCCCGGCGCCGACGACGTCGCCTCGCTCTCCGACGAGTCCATGGCCGAGTTCGGCAACACGACCCTCGCGCTCGTGCTCGCGCTCGACTCCGCCGACGAACCGCTCACGCACGGACCGGGCGCCCACCTCACCCTGGCCGGCAACCTGATCCCGGGCTGGGCGCTCGCGCTCCTCACCCTCACCCTGATCCTGCCCGCGGTCGCGGCGTCGATCGACGGAATGGCCCGGGCGGCGCGCAGGCGCGAGCCCGCGCTCGGCTCCCTGCTCTGGGCGCTGACCCGCTCGCTCCCGTTTCTCGCCGCGCTCGTCGCCGCCTACCTGCTCGCCCTGGTCGGCATCGCCCCGGACCCGAGCTTCCCGTTCGAGCCCGGCCTCTACGGCTTCGGCTGGCGCTCGGCGGGGGTGCTGGTCGCCCTGCTCGCGGTCCTCGCCACCGTCGCGGTGGTCCTGCGCGGGCTCTCGAGGCCCGCGCGCCCGCTGCGCGAGACGCTCGCGACGGCGCTCGGCCTCGTCGCCTCGCTCGCGGTCCTCGGGGTGTGGCTCGTCAACCCGTATCTCGCGCTCGTCTGCGTGCCGCTGGCCCACGTCTGGCTGCTCGGGGCCCGCCCGCAGACCGCCGCCAGCGTCGCCGGGACGCTGGCCGGGATCGTCGTCGCGCTGATCCCGCTCGCGGCGGCACTCGTGCACCTGGCGGACCGCCTCGGGCTCGGTGCGGAGGCGCCTTGGACGCTCGTTCTACTCGTCACGGGCGGCCAGATCGGCTTCCTCACGGCCGTCCTCGGCTGCCTCGTCGCCGGCTCCGTGCTCGGCCTGCTCGCCCTCGCCGTGCGCGGTCCCGGGCGCCCCGCCGGCCGCGGAAACCCGCTCGCTGCGCATGGTCCGCCCCGCTAACGAGATTCGAACCGGCGGCCGATATACAACTCGGGTCCAACAGGGGAAACCCTTTACGGAGGATGGGATGCGCCGTCGCACGGACGTGGAACGGAAATAAGGTGGATGACCTCAGACAGCGCCTGGCGCGCGGCGACTACTCCGTCGATCCCCAGCGCGTGGCCGGCTCCCTGGTCACGAAGATGAAGCTGATCCAGATCGCGCGCCGCAGCATCGGCCTACCGCCGACCCGCCAGCGGCGCGAGCAGGGCTAGGCGCTCGCCCTCACCGCCCCGCGAGCTGGTCGAACCCCCGCGACTCGAGCGCCTCGCCGCCGGCGCCCCGGAGCTCCACGCCGTCCCCGGCGGTGACCTCGCCGATCACGGTCAGCGTCGTGCCTGCCCCCGCCACGGCCGCGGCGGCCCCATCGAGCGCTTCCGCGGGCAGGCAGGCGAGCAGCTCGTAGTCCTCCCCGCCCGAGACGGCGAGCTCGAGGGGGTCGCGGCCCGCCGCCGCCGCAACCTCGGCCACGCCGGCGTCGAGCGGGAGGCGCTCGAGACCGACGATGAGCCGGGCGCCGCTCGCGGCGGCGACGTGACGAGCGTCGCCGGCGAGCCCGTCTGAGAGGTCGATCATCGCGGCGGCGCCGGCGCCCGCGAGGGCCCGGCCGGCGGCGAGCCGCGGGGAGGGCTCGAGCTGGCGGGCGCGCAGCGCGGCGGCGGTCGCCTCGCCGATGCCCTCGCCGAGCTCGGGGCGCTCGAGCAGCAGCTGCCCGGCCGCGGCCCCGCCGAGCTTGCCGGTGACGGCGACGAGCTGGCCCGGCGCGGCGCCGTCGCGGCGGACCGCGGCGGACGCGGCATCGAGCGGTCCGAGCACGGTCACCGAGACGAACAGGACCGGCGCCGCGACGACGTCGCCCCCGGCGAGCGCGACCGACCACTCGCGGGCGCCCTCGACGAGCCCCTCGAGGAGCTCGGCGCCGCTGCGCTCGTCGAAGTCGGCGGGGAGCCCCAGAGCGACCAGCGCCTCCCCCGCCCCGGCGCCCATCGCCGCCAGGTCGGAGAGCGCCGAGGCGAGCGCCTTGCGCCCGACCGCGGCGAGCGGCGCGCTCTCGCGGCGGAAGTGGATGCCGTCGACGACCGCGTCGACCGAGACCGCGCTCGCGCCGGCCCCCGTGATCACCGCCGCGTCGTCGCCGCTGCCGAGCGCGAGGCGGTCGCCGCTTCCGACCCCCGCCTCGGCGAGGCGCGCCCGCACGCGCTCGATCAACTCGAACTCGCCCACGCCCCCAACCTAAAGGGATCCGAGCCGACCGGCCGGGAGCCGGCGCGCTCGATCGCGCCGTACGCGGTGAGCGAGCCGGGGAGCGCGACCAGCGGCCGCCGGGCTCAGCCGTCGCCGACGCCGCCGCCGGGCGCGGCCGGCGGGCTTGCTCCGGGCGCGGGGCCCTGGCCGGCTCCGGGCGCGTACAGGTCCGGGTCGTAGCCCGCGCCGCCGCCGCCCGTGTCCGTGGGCGCGTCGGGCGCCGGGGCGGCCGGCACGGGCGCGGCCGCCGTGTCGTCGGTGGTGGTGGTGTCCCCCGTGTCGCTGCCGGTCGTGGCGTGCTCGCTGTAGAACGGCGAGAGGTTCGCCGGCTGCTGCGGCTCGGGGAAGTCGTCGCACGGCTGGCTCGCGGCGGTGGTCATGTAGTCGTGCCAGATCGGGGCCGAGAGGTCGGCGCCGTAGCCCGGCAGCGGGACGCGCGCGTTCGGGTTGCCGGTCCAGACCGCGGTCGAGACGTGCGGCGTGTAGCCGACGAACCAGGCGTCCGACTGCTCCTCGGTGGTCCCGGTCTTGCCGGACGCGGGACAGCCGATGCCGTGGCCCGCGGCGGTACCCGAGATCAGGGTGCCCTTCATCACGTCGGCGACCTCGTAGGCGACCCCGTCGCTCACCACCCGTTTGCCCTCGGAGTCCTCCAGCACGTCCTCCTCCCCGTTGGGGAACTCGACGCGCTCGATCCCGGTCGGGTCGTGGTGGACCCCGCCGTCGGCGATCGTGGCGTAGGCGTTCGACATCTCGAGCACCGTGCAGCACTCCGCGGTGCCGCCGAGGGCGTAGGCCGGGAACGGCTCGAGCGGCGAGCGGATGCCCATGTCCTTCGCCATCTGGGTGAAGTTGTCGGCGCCCACGTCGAGGCCGACCTGGGCGTAGACCGTGTTCACCGACTGCGCGGTCGCGTCGCGCAAGCTCATCGTGCCGCTGCCGCCGCCGCTCACGGTCCACGGCGTCAGGCCGCCCGTGTCGAGCGAGATCGTCGACGGGGCCGAGTAGTAGGTCGAGTCGGGGTCGATGCCCTGGTCGACGGCGGTGGTGAGCACGAACGGCTTGAAGGCCGAGCCGGGCTGGCGACTCCCCTGGGCGGCGAGGTTGAACTGGCTCGAGCCGTAGGCCGCCGAGCCGCCCGACGACGCCATCGCGATGATCTCGCCGGTGTCGACGTCGGTCGAGACGAGCGCGTTGGCGGCGCCGCTCACCGGATGCGCGGCGATCGCGGCCTCGGCCGCGCGCTGCAGCTGCGGGTCGATCGTCGTGTAGACCTGCAGGCCGCCCTGACGGACGGTGTTGACGCCGTAGCGATCGATCAGCTCGGACTCGACGAAGTCGAAGAAGTAGGGCTCGCGGATCTCCGAGTACTTCGTCCCGGGCTCGAGCCCGAGGCCGGCGGCCTTGGCCCGGCGCGCCTCGTCCGGAGTCAGGTAGCCCTGCTTGGCCATGTTGTCGAGGACGTTGTTGCGGCGCTTCAGGGCCTGGTTCGGATCGGTGAACGGGTTGTACTCGGAGGGTGCCTGGGGGAGGCCGGCGAGCAGCGCCGACTCGGTCAGCTTCAGCTCGGAGGCGGGCTTGTTGAAGAAAGTCTGGGACGCGGCCTCGACGCCGACCGCGGTGCGGCCGCCGACCGTGCCGTAGGAGGCGGTGTTCAGGTACTCCTCGAGGATCCACCGCTTCGATCGCTCCTGCTCGAGGTCCTCGGCGAGCGCGGCCTCGCGGATCTTGCGCTCGAGCGTGTCCTGGGGGTCGGAGATGTAGAGGTTGCGGACGAGCTGCTGGGTGATCGTCGAGCCGCCCTGGCGGGTCTCGCCGGCCTCGATGTTCTCGACTGCGGCGCGCAGCACCGCCTCGGGGTCGACGCCGTCGTGCTCGTAGAAGCGCTCGTCCTCGATCGCGATCGTCGCCTCCTGGAGCTCCTTCGGGATCGACTTCAGCGGGATCGGCGTGCGCAGCTCGTCGTTCTGGATGTAGCCGAGCCGGGTGCCGTCGGAGGCGAAGACGACCGAGTTCGCCCCCTTGTCGATCGCGCGCAGCTGGTCGATCGGGGGCGCCTCGGCGGCGACGTTGAGCACCCAGATCCCGAAGCTGAGCACGGCGATGGCGACGATCGAGAAGACGACCCCCACGCCCAGCAGGACCTTGCTGCTCTTCCGCCGCCGCGTGCGTCGGTGCTTTCTGCGCTCACGCGGCGTCATGGGTCCGGTGAAGGGTAGTGAGAGCGGGGCCCGGATCTTCCCGCTTTTTAGGCCCTTTTCAGGACCGCCGCCGATCGGCCCTCAGGCGAACTCGAGCAGGCCGGCCTCGCGCAGCGCGCTGTGCGCCCGCTCGCGCAGGGCCGCCTCCTCGCCGCCGACCCGCGTGCGCTCGCCCTCGAGGTTCTGGCGCAGCTCGAGCCTCACGCCCTCGTGGGTCAGGTCGTTGACCTGGACGCTCTCGGCGATCCCGTCGAGCGCCACGCGGGCAGCCTGCACGTCGCCGTCCGGGGGCAGCCAGACGTGGACGAGAATCGGGGACCCGAGGTTGCCGGTGGAGTGGTTGAAGATCTCGGTGCCGACGACGTGCTCGTTGGGCACCACCATGAGCCGCCCGTCGCCGGGGTCGATGAAGGTGGCCGAGAGGGTGATGTTCTCGACCCGACCCGTCGTCTCGCCGATCGTCACGCGGTCCCCGATGCGGATCGGCTGGGTGACCGCGATCATGATCCCGGCGACGAGGTTGGCGACCGATTGGCGGGCGGCGAGGCCGACGATCAGGCCGAGCAGCGCGCTCGAGGCGAGGATCCCGGTCGCGAGCCGCTTGACGCCGTCGATCTGGGTCAGCGCCAGCGCGATCCCGATGAAGATGATCAGGACGAAGACGAGGCGGCGCACCAACCTCAGGCGGGTGACCGTGACGCGCGAGACGCCGCCCTCTGTGAAGCGGCGCGTCGCCACCTCCGAGCCGCGGCCGATCACGAAGCGATCGACCCCGTAGGCGATCATGAGCGCGCCGATCAGGGTGATCGCGGCGGAGATCCAGTCGCCGTATTGGTCCCAGAACGTCTCCTCGATGCCCCTGTCATACAGAATCGGCGGCGATGCCCGTCGCCACCCAAGCCGTTCTGCTCGACGCCCTCGGCACCCTGGTCGAGCTCGAACCGCCCGCCGAGCGGCTGCGCGCGGCGCTCGGTGGCGAGCTGCCACCCGGCTCCGTCGAGCGCGCGATGCGCGCCGAGATGTCCTACTACCGCGAGCACAGCCACGAGGCGCGCGACGCGGAGTCGCTCGCCGCGCTGCGGCGGACCTGCGCCGCGCTGCTCTCGGCGGAGCTCGGCCGCGAGGTCGCGGTCGAGACGATGATGGCGGCGATCCGCTTTCGCGCCTTCGGCGACGCGGCGGCGGCGCTCGCCGAGCTGCGCGGGCTCGGGCTGGCGCTCGTCTGCGTCTCGAACTGGGATTGCTCGCTCCCCGAGGTGCTCGAGCGCGTCGGGCTCGCCGGCGCCCTCGACGGCGCCGTCGCCTCGGCTACGGCCGGCCACCGCAAGCCCGACCCGGCGATCTTCGCCGCCGGCCTCGAGCTCGCGGGCTGCGGTCCGGAGGAGGCGCTCGTCGTCGGCGACACGCCGGCCGAGGACGTCGCGGGCGCCCGCGCGGCGGGCATCCCCGCGCTGCTCCTCGACCGCAACGGCGACCTGCCACCCGAGGGGTCTGACCCCAAAGGGACAGGTCGGGGCGAGGTGGCCGTGATCTCGTCGCTCGGCGAGATCAGCCACCATCTACGCCGATGAGCACCCTGGAGCAGGCGGCGCCGCCGCCTTCGCCCCCGCCGATCCCGAGCGGGCCGCGATCGCCGAAGACGATCGGCGTCGGCTGGCTCGTCCTCGGGATCGTGCTCGCGATCCTGGTCGTGCCCGCGGTGCTCGGCGGGATCGCGTTCGTGGTCGCCGGCGACCCGGACTCCGACGCCGCCGCGATCGTCGCCCAGGCGTTCTTCGCCGCGGGCCTCGTCGCGGTGCCGTTCATCGTCTGCCGGATCGAGGGCGTTGCCCCCGCCGCCCGCCGGCTCGGGCTGCGGCCGTTCAAGCCCATCAGCGGGATCGGCTGGATGCTCGCGACCTACGGCGTCTTCATCGGGCTCGCCGGCCTCTACTCGCTCCTCGTCGACACCCAGTCCGAGCAGCAGGTCCTCCAGGACATCGGCGCGGAGAAGGACGCCGTCGTGCTGGTCGCCCAGGGCATCCTCGTCGTCGGCCTCGCGCCGGTCTCCGAGGAGCTCTTCTTCCGCGGCTTTTTGTTCGGCGGGCTGCGGGGAAAGCTCAGCTTCTGGCCCGCGGCGCTGATCTCGGGGCTCTTCTTCGGCTCGATCCACCTGCTCGGCGGGTCGTGGGAGGTGATCCCGCCGCTCGCCGCGTTCGGCGTCCTGCTCGCCTGGCTGTATGAGCGCACCGGCTCGCTCGGGCCCCCGGTGCTGATGCACGCCCTCCAGAACGCGATCGCCTTCACGATCACGATCAGCTGACGCCGGTCCGGCGGGAGGTCTTCGAACGGACAACTCGAACTGAACGGGGAGGGCCATGGCTATCATTCCCGCCGCTTTGCAGGGACCGGTTCGCTTCCTCCTCGTTCTGATCGTCGCCACCGTCGCGACGTTCGCGTTCGTCGCGGCGGCCGGCGCGCAGGGGACGACGACCACGCCGACCACGCCGACGGTCCCCGAGCCGGAGCCCGAGCCCGCGCCGCCGGCCGAGGCGAGGCTCGACCTCGACGTCAAGGGCGTGAACGGCGGCCACGTCCGCGTCAACCGCCGCGCCGTTGCCTTCGCGACGATCAAGCCGTTCGTCCCCGGCCAGACGATGCGGATCGGCGTCTTCCGCAAGGGCAAGCCGCTGAAGCGGGAGCGTAAGACGATCGAGCGCAAGAAGGGCGCCAACGCCGGGATCGTGAAGCTGAAGTCCCCGCGCTTCGTGGAGCCCGCCAAGTACTCGTTCCGCGCCGATCACGCCGAGACCCCGGAGCAGCTCGGGGCGGCGAAGTCCAGCAAGCGCTTCGGCATCAGGTACCCCCGCCTCGGCGGCAACGACAGCGGCGAGACCGTCCAGCTCTTCCACAAGCTGCTCGCCAAGGAGGGCTACGGCAACGCGCCGAAGGGCAAGCGCTACACCTCGGCCACCGCCCGCGCCGTCCATGCCTTCCGCAAGGTGAACGGGATGGCGCGCACCTATGCCGCGACGCCCGACATCTTCAAGCGGCTCGCCGACGGCAAGGGCGCCTTCAAGCTGCGCTACCCGGGCGCCGGCCATCACGTCGAGGTCGACATCTCCCGGCAGGTGATGGTGCTCGCCGACAAGGGCAAGGCGCAGCGGACCTACCACATCTCCTCCGGCGCGCCGGGCACCCCCTCCGACCGCGGCCACTACACCTTCTACCGCAAGGACCCCGGCTTCAACGCGATCGGGATGTACTACTCGATCTACTACAACCGCGGCGAGGCGACGCACGGCTACAAGTCGGTCCCCGACTACCCGGCGAGCCACGGCTGCCTGCGCAACCCCATCCCCGACTCGCGATCCATCTACAACTGGATCGATCTCGGGGATGACATCTGGGTCTACGACTGATCCCCGGTTGAACTAGGTTCTGGCTCGTGACCGAGCCGGCACTGCGCGCGACCCTCTGGATCATCGCGGCGATCCAGCTCTTCCTCGGGCTGATGATGTTCCTCGCGCCCGGGACGTTCTTCGACGAGATCGGGCAGTACGGGATCCGCAACGACCACTACATCGGCGACGTCGGGGCGTTCTACCTCGCCGCGGCCTTCGGGGTGGGGATGGCGGCCGCGCGGCCCTCGTGGCGGGTGCCGATCCTCTACGTGGGGGCGGTCTGGTACGCGCTCCACGCCCTCAACCACCTCTTCGATATCGGCCAGGCCTCGAGCGACGGCCGCGGGGCGTTCGACACGATCTCCCTCGCCCTGCTCGCGGCCGGGTCCTGGTACCTCGCCGCGGCGAGCGGCCGCCTACGGGCGGCGGCGGCGCGATGAGGGTCTTCTTCGCCGGCGCGAGCGGGGCGATCGGCCCGGTGCTGACGCCGCGCCTGGTCGAGGCCGGGCACGAGGTCGTCGCGCTCACCCGGACCCCGTCGAAGGCCGAGCGGCTGGCCGCCGATGGCGCCGACCCCGTCGTCTGCGACGTCCTCGACACCGCCGCGCTCCGCGACGCCGTCGTCTCTGCGAAGCCGGACGCGGTCGTCCACCACCTGACCGACCTCCCCCAGCAGATGACGCCGGGCGCGCTGAAGGTTGGCCTCGAGGCGACCAACCGGGTGCGGACCGAGGGCACCGCGAACCTGATCGACGCGGCCCGCGAGGCCGGCGCGCGCCGGATCGTCGCCCAGAGCATCGCGTTCGCATACGCGCCCAAGCCGACCGGCCTCTACGACGAGTCGGACCCGCTCTACGTGGACGCCCCGACCCCGGGCGGCGAGGCCGCCGGCGCCGTCGCGGAGCTCGAGCGCCAGGTCACCAACGCCGACGGGCTCGCAGGCGTCGCCCTGCGCTTCGGGTTCTGGTACGGCCCCCGCACCGCCTATGCGCCCGACGGCCACTGGGCCGCCGAGGTGCGCCGGCGGCGGCTCCCGATCGTCGGGGCAGGGTCCGCGGTCTGGTCGTTCGTGCACGTCGACGACGTCGCCGCGGCGACGCTCGCCGCGCTCGAGCGCGGCGACCCCGGCGTCTACAACATCGCCGACGACGACCCCGCCCCGGCCCGCGAGTGGATCCCGGCCTACGCCGAGGCGGTGGGGGCGAAGCCCCCGCGGCGGGTCCCTACGCTGCTCGTCCGCATGGTCGCCGGCCGCTACGCCGTGTTCCTCTCCCGCGACCTCCGCGGCGCTTCGAACGAGAAGGCGAAGCGCGAGCTCGGCTTCGAGCCCCGCTGGCCGAGCTGGCGGCGGGGATTCTCCGAGGCGCTCGGGTGAGCGCGGACGGCGCCCGCGACGAGCTCCTCGCCGAGCTCCGCGAGCACGCGCTCGTGATCGGCGAGGTGACGCTCGCGAGCGGCCGCACCGCGTCCTACTACGTGGACGCGAAGCGGGCGCTTCTGCGCCCCCGTGCGTTCCTGGCGACCGGGCGGCTGGTCGCCGAGCGCGCCCGCGAGCTCGGGGCGACCGCGATCGGGGGCCTGACGATGGGCGCCGACCCGATCGCCTGCGCGGCGCTCGCCGCCGCCGGCGCCGAATCCGAGCTCGTCGCCTTCTTCGTGCGCAAGGAGCGCAAGCAGCACGGCCTGCAGCGCTGGGTCGAGGGCCCGCTGCTCGCGCCCGGCACCCCGTGCCTGGTCGTCGAGGACGTCGTCACGACCGGCGGCTCGACGGTGAAGGCGATCGAGCGGATCCGCGAGGAGGGCCTCGAGATCAAGGGCACGGTCGCCGTCCTCGACCGGCTCGCGGGCGGTGACGACGCGATCGCCGCGGCCGGCGGCGGCCCCTACGCGCCGCTCACGACGATCGACGACGTCTACCCCGACCGGCCCGAGTAGCCCGCGGCCCCTAGCCGACCGGGCGGCTGCGGAGCGAGCGCACGATCCGCTCGATCGTCGGCCGGTAGGCGGCGGTGCCGAAGCGCTCGTTGCGCTGGACGATCACGGTGAAGGTGACGATCTCGCCGCGGCGCAGGAGGATCAGCTCGATCTCCTGGCGGACGCCGTCGCGGCGGCCGTCGGCGGTGACCGAGTAGCCGTCGTAGACGTGCTCGAAACGGTCGGTGTGGCCGAGCTCGAAGTCCTCGAACTGCTCGCCGTACCGGGCCCCCGTCGACTCGGCGAGCTCCTCGAGGTCGGCCTCGATCAGCTCGTTCGAGCGATCCGGGGTGACGGTGATCACGACGAGCCGGTCCGCTGACTTCAGCTGGGTGCGCGTGGCCTGCGCCTTCGCCCGCCAGCCCGGCGGCACGCCGAGGGCGAAGCCGCCGGCGTCGTTGCGGTCCACCTTCCAGCCGGGCGGCAGCTTCGGGACCGGCTGCGCGGTCTCGCTCGGGGGCTCGACGTCCTCTGCCGGGCCCTCGGCGCCGCACGCCGGCAGCGCGAGCGCGGCCAGCGCGACGGCGACGAGCGCCACCGCGCGGCGGGCCGGATCAGCTGGGTACGCTCGGAGCATGGACCAGATCGTTCAAGTCGTCGGGGCGCTCCTGATTCTCGCCGCTTACGCGGCGGCGCAGTTCCGCTACCTCGACCAGGACTCGCCGAGCTACCTCGCCCTCAACCTGGTGGGCTCGGCGATCCTCGCGGTGCTCGCCCTGAACGAGTCGCAGTGGGGCTTCCTGCTGCTCGAGGCGGTCTGGGCGCTGGTCTCGGCCTGGAGCCTGGTCCGCCTGCGCCGGGGCGGCGCCCCGGCCTCGGCGCATTGAGGACCCGCCGGAGGGGGCGCCCGGTGATCGCGATCCTGCGATCTGGCGCGGCCGGGTTTCGTCGAGTCGGCGGAGCGGGTGCTGGCGCTGCGCGATCGGCTCGGTAACTAGAGTCAGTCCCAGCGGCTTAACGAGCGAGTCTTGGAGGTTCGAGCGATGAAGCAGACGACGGCGACCGCGGAGAGCGCGAAGACGAACGGGCACGGGACCGCGAAGACGATCGAGGTCACCAACCCGGCGACCGGGGAGCTGGTCGCGACGGTACCGGCGCTCAACCCGGCCGGGGTCACCGAGGTCGTCGAGCGGGCGCGGGCGGCGCAGCCCGCCTGGGAGGCGCTCGGCTTCGAGGGCCGCGGCCGGATCCTCCGCCGCGCGCAGAAGTGGGTACTCGACAACGAGGAGCGGATCGCCGCCACGATCGTCGCCGAGACCGGCAAGACCTACGAGGACGCGCTCCTCGCCGAGGTCGCCTACGCCGCCTCCGCGTTCGGCTTCTGGGCGAAGAACGCCCCCAAGTACCTCGCCGACGAGAAGCTGCGCCCCTCCTCGCCGTTCGTGCTGGGCCGCAAGCTCGTCGTCCGCCGCGAGCCGGTCGGCGTCGTCGGCGTGATCGGGCCCTGGAACTACCCGCTCACGAACTCCTTCGGCGACTGCATCCCGGCGCTCGCCGCCGGCAACGCGACCGTCCTGAAGCCCGCCACCCTCACCCCGACCACCTCGCTGCTCATGCTCGAGTGCCTGCGCGAGTGCGGGCTGCCCGAGGACGTCCACCAGGTCGCGATCGGCGAGGGCTCGTCGGTCGGCAACGCGCTCATCGACGCGGTCGACTTCGTGATGTTCACCGGCTCGACGGAGATCGGGATCAAGGTCGCCGAGCGGGCGGCGAAAACGCTCACGCCGGTCGGCCTCGAGCTCGGCGGCAAGGATCCGATGATCGTCTGCGCCGACGCCAACGTCGAGCGCGCCGCCAACTCGGCCGTCTTCTACTCGATGCAGAACAGCGGCCAGACCTGCATCTCGGTCGAGCGCGTCTACGTCGAGGAGCCGATCTACGACGAGTTCGTCGGCAAGGTCACCGAGAAGGTGAGCGCGCTGCGCCAGGGCGTGCCCGGCGCCCGCGGCATCGTCGACGTCGGCGCGATCACCTCGCCGCCGCAGATGGACCTGATCGACTCTCACGTGCGCGACGCCGAGGAGAAGGGCGCTCGGGTGCTGGTCGGCGGCAGGCGCGGCGAGGGCAAGGGCGACTTCTACGAGCCAACGCTGATCGTCGACGTCGACCATTCGATGGAGTGCATGACCGAGGAGACCTTCGGCCCGACCCTTCCGGTGATGAAGGTGAAGGACGTCGACGAGGCGGTCCGCATGGCTAACGACACCGACTACGGGCTCGGCTCGGCCGTCTTCGCGGGCGACGCGGCGGAGGGCGAGCGCATCGCGCGGCGGATCGAGGCCGGCCACTGCAACGTCAACGACGTGCACGTGAACTACTCGATCCTGGGCCTGCCGATGGGCGGCTGGAAGAACTCGGGCATCGGCGTGCGCCACGGCGCGCAGGGGATCCGGCGGTTCTGCCACACCGAGGCGCTCACGATCCCGCGGGTGCCGCTGGCGAAGTCGGAGATGCCCTGGTTCCCCTACAGCCGGCGCAGGCGCGGGATCATCCGCCGCACCTATCGGCTCCTCACCGCGCGGGGGCTGCGCAACCGCCTCGGGCTCTGACGGGCCGACGGCGATCGCCACCGTCGAGCAGAGCCCACCGCGCGACAGCTTCGCGTCTGGCGCCTCGTCGGGCGCTGACGGCAGAATTCGGGATCGAGATGACGCGCATCCGCGAGCAGCGGCTGGAACTGGGCGGCTTCGGCACGCGGGCGCTGGAGCTCGACGTGGGCGACGGCGGGGACGGCGATCCCCTCATCCTCCTCCATGGC
>DASUSH010000030.1:0-53100 GCA_036375215.1 Solirubrobacterales bacterium | reverse complement strand
CTCCAGCCACCCCGCCGCGATCGCGTCGGCTCCGCGGAAATCGAGAGAGTCGGAGGCGAGCCAGATCGCCATCCGGGCGGCGCCGCAGGGATCGCCGCCGGCGCGGTAGGCGCGGTAGGCGCGCTCGCGCGCGCCCATCGTCAGGCGCTCGTCGCCGAGCCACCACCCGGTCCAGGAGAGTCCCTCCGCCGCCTCCGCGGACTCGTCTTCGGCGAGCACCGCCTCGAAGCTCTCGCGCGCGGAGGCCCACTCATAATTGGCGAGCGCGGCCCTTGCCGCGGAGAAGTTCTCCTCGAAACTGCCGGTGGTCAGACGGTTGCCGCTTGCTCGGCGGCGTCGTCCCGGACCTGGAACGATGAGCCGCAGCCGCAGGCCGCAACCACGTTCGGGTTGTTGACCTGAAAGCCCGCCCCCTGCAGACCCTCGACGTAATCGACCTCGGAACCGAAGACGAACTGCATGCTGACCTTGTCGACGACCACGGACACGCCGTGGTCGGCGAAGACGAGGTCGTCGGCCTTCTGCTTGTCGAGGGCAAGCGCGTACTGGAACCCCGAGCACCCGCCCCCTCGAACCGCGACGCGGAGGACCTGATCGGAGTCCTCCTGGCTCGCGAGCAGCTCTTCGAGCTTGCCCGCGGCGGCGTCGGTCAGCTTGATTGCGGACTCAGGCGTCTCCATCGGGCTCAATTGTAGAGCCCGCGTCCCCCGGTTTGTCACCGCGGGTGTGATCGAGGTACTGGAGGATCCGCTTCGAGTCGTGAACGATCTCCTCCCCGTCGACCAGGACGGGCACGCGATTCTGCCTGGTCAGCTCGACGATCTCGGGGCGGTCCGAGCGGCGGTACGGGACCCGCTCGGTGCGGTACTCGACCCCCAGCTTGCGCAGCCGGCGGGCCACCGCGCCGCAGGGGCAGAGGAAGTTGGTGGGCGTCGGGCAGCGGTAGAGGACGACCGCCGGTGCTTCGCCCTGCTCGCCTGCGGAGCTCATAGGCCGACGATCCGCTCGCCGACCTTGAGCGCGCGGCCGGCGATCTTGAGCGGCACGTCCATCGGCTTGGCGCCGAGCGCGGCGCGCTCGTCGAGGACGGAGAGCTGCCAGCGAACCGCGTCCTCGAGCGTGTCCTCGTGGGGGCGAGCCTCGAACCCGAGCTCCCGCTTCGCCTTCGTCGAGCGGTAGGTCCACCAGAGCGTCCCCGAGCGCACCTCCTCGCGGGACACGGGCAGCGGGATCCCGAGCCGGCGCATCACCTCGACCCCGCCGATCGCCATCGGCGCCGGCAACCGCAAGGCGGGCGGCGCCGCGCCGGAGATCCGCGACAGGTCGGCGAAGAGCCGCTGCAGGGTGAAGTTGCGCCCGCCGAGGATGTAGCGCTCGCCGGTCACGCCCTTCTCGTCGGCGAGCAAATGGCCGTCGGCGACGTCGCGGACGTCGACGATGTTGAGCCCGCCGTCGACATAGACCGGGATCTGGCGCATGAGGAAGCGGCGCACGAGCCCCATCGAGCCCGAGCTCGGCGCGTCGGGCCCGAGCACGAACGTCGGGTTGACGCAGACGACGTCGAGGCCCTTGGCGGCGTAGCGAAGCGCCTCGACCTCGGCCTCGTGCTTGGAGTTCACGTAGGCGATCCCGAGCTCGCCGGCCGTGAAGGCCTGGGTCTCGTCGGCGGTCCTGCCCTCCGGAGCGGGGCCGATCGCGGCCACCGAGGAGGTGTGGACGACGCGCTCGACCCCGGCGTCGTGGGCGGCCTCGAGCACGTTGCGGGAGCCGCCGAGGTTGATCGCGAAGACGCGGTCGTGGTCGTGCACGCGCAGCGAGGTGGTGCCCGCGACGTGGAAGACCCGGGAGACGTCCTTCATCGCCCGGCGCACCGCGCGGCGGTCGGTGACGTCGCCCGTGACGCGCGAGTAGTCGAGGTCGGCGAGGTGCTCGGTGCGCGCACCGCGCCTGATCAGCAGGCGGAGCTCGTCGCCGCGCGCGGCCAGCGCGCGGGCGACGTGCGAACCGATAAAGCCGGTTCCCCCTGTGACGAGCGTCCTGCCCATGGGGCGAGGATGATAGAACCGCCCCGGTGAGCGCCTCCCCCGCCCCAACGGCCGTCGTCACCGACACGACCGCCTACCTGCCCGACGAGCTCGTGGCCGAGCACGGGATCCAGCGGGTGAGCCTCTACGTCACGCTCGACGGAGAGACCCAGCCGGAGTCGGGCCTCTCCGACTACGACACCTTCTACGAGCGCCTCGGGCGCAGCGCCGAGGGCGCCTCGACCTCCCAGCCCTCGGTCGGCGACTTCCTCGCGGTGTACGAGCCGCTGCTCGCGGAGGGCCGCGACATCGTCTCGATCCACCTCTCGGCTGGGATCTCGGGGACCTGCGACTCGGCCAACCAGGCGCGCCAGCAACTGGTCGACGACGGCAAGGGCGGCGAGCGGATCCGCGTCTACGACAGCCGTTCGGCCTGCGGCGGCGAGGGGCTGCTCGCGATCGCGGCGTCGAACGTGGCCGCGAACGGGGGCGACGGCGAGGCCTGCCTCGCCCGCGTCGAGGAGACCCGGGACGCGCTCAAGATGTGGTTCGCGATCGACACCCTCGAGTACCTGCGCAAGGGCGGCCGGATCGGCGCCGCGCAGGCCTTCCTCGGCTCGACGCTCAAGATCAAGCCGATCCTCACCCTCGAGGAGGAGATCACCCCAATCGAGCGGGTCCGCACGCGCCGCCGGGCCCTCGAGCGGATGGTCGACTTCGCCCGCGAGCGCCACGACGACGGCGCCGACGCCTGGGTCGTCCAGCACATCCACGACGCCGAGACCGCCCAGACCCTGGTCGGCCATTGCCGCGACGTGTTCGGCTCCGACCCGGTCTTCGTCTCCGAGATCGGGCCCGTGATCGGCGCCCACATCGGCCCCGGCCTGCTCGGGTTCGGGGGCGTGCCGAGGCGCTTCCTCGAGGGCTAGCGACCAAACCGCGCCTGGCGCGGGGCGCGGCGCCAGGGTCGCGGGCCTCCGGCGGGAGGTCAGCCGGCGGGAAATCCGGCAACGGCCCTGGATCATGCAGGCAGGCGACGCACAGGTCAGGCGAGCGGCGTCTCCAGCGACGGCGGGCCCCCGACCTGTCCCTTTGGGGTCAGACCCCTCGGGTGGCAGGTCGACCTGTCCCTTTGGGGTCAGACCCCTAGCGGCGGCGCAGGCGGCGCGCGACGAGCAGGGCGCCGACGGCGAAGCCGACGACGGCGGCGCCGGCGACGATCTGGTCCTGGTGCTGGCGGAGCTGGCCGCGCCAGTCGGAGAGCTCGGCGACGCGGGTGCGGAGCAGGTCGACCGACTGGGAGAGCTCGCCGCGGGTGCGCTCCATGTCGTTGCGGATCTGATCCGGCGTGCGGCCCGGCGCGCCCGGGCCGGAGAGGGGCTGGGCCGCGACGGCGGGGGGCTGCGCGGGGGCGGCCTGCTCGGACGCGCTCCGCTCGGGCGTGCTCACTTGGACGCCGTCCCCTCGAAGGTCTCCTTGGTCAGCTTCGCCTCCTCGATCGCGCGGTCGGGCGTCGGCGGCGCGCCTTCCTGGAAGGCGCGGTAGGCGATGAGACCGGCGAGGCCCGCGATCAGGAGCCAGAACACGGCTTCGACGAGGAAGCCGAGCCAGACCGTGTCATCGAAGAAGAGGTCGTTGAGGAGCCACGCGATCGCGTGCATCAGCATCGCCAGGAAGAGCAGCAGGAAGACGCCGGCGGCGATCCCGACGACGCCGCCCTTGACCAGCTTCGAGACCTTCTCCGTGACCTCCACCTTGGCGAGCTCGATCTCCTCGCGGATCAGGACCGAGGTCTTCTCGGAGATGTCGATGACCAGCTCGCCGACCGACTTGTCGTCCGTGGGCGGCGGCTCGGTTGTCGGAGGCGTCGCCATCAGTCCGGCGGATCCTCGTGGTAGACGCGCTCCCAGATCATGACGGCCACACGGTAGGCGGCGATGTTGGCGATCGCGCCGACGCCGGCGATCAGCCCGCTCCAGACCAGTTTCTTGACGAGGTCGTTGCTCATAACGGCGCGGAGTCTTTCACTTACCCGGACCTTCGCGTCGCTACGCGCGCGACCCTCGAGGCTCGAGTCCGTCGCACATCGTCGCCACGACCATCGTGCGAAGCTCGTCGAAGCTCTCGTCGGAGGCCGGGATCAGCTCGAAGACCCAGCCCGAGAGCAGCTGCTCGATCGCGCCGTAGAACCACATCGCCGCGACCAGGGCGTCCACGTCGTCCCGGAAGACGCCCTGCGCCTGGCCGTCGGCGACGATCTTCTCGATCCCCTGGTAGGCCTGGCGGATCTCCGGCAGGTGGGTCCGGCCGAACGAGTTCGCGGCCCGGGTGACCTCGACGATGATCACCTTCATCAGCTCGGGGTCGTGGCGGTAGGAGTCGATGATGAACCCGGCGACCGCGTCGAGCTTCATCCGCGGCGGGTCGGTGCCCCGGTCGACCTCCTCGATCGCGGCCAGGAGCAGCGACCAGCGCTCGACGAAGAGCTCGTTCAGCACCTCGTCCTTCGACTTGAAGTAGTGGTAGACGAGCCCGTAGGCGACGTCGGCCTCGTCGGCGATGTCCGAGACCCGGCAGCTGTGGAAGCCCTGGCGCGCGAAGACGCGGATCGCTGCGTCGAGGATCTGGCGGCGGCGGTCGACCGCCGGCGCGCGCGAGGCCATCAGGCGGTCACCGCCCGGGCCGTCTGCGGCCACTCGTAGGCCTCCGGGCGCCGGTTGGCGAGGGCCGGGATCGAAGCGCGGACCTCGTCGAGGCGCTCGAACCGCAAGTCCGTGGCGATGAAGCACTCCTCGTCGGGCGCCGTGGCGAGCACCGTCCCCCACGGGTCCACGATCATCGAGCGCCCGTAGGAGCGGTAGTGCGGGGGCGCCTCGCCGACCTGGCCGGCGGCCACGCAGAAGAGCTGGTTCTCGATCGCCCTCGCGCGGAGCAGGACCTCCCAGTGGTCGCGGCCGGTCTCCATCGTGAACGCGGCCGGGACCGTGATCACGCGCGCGTCGCGCAGCGCGAGGATCCGGTAGAGCTCCGGGAAGCGCAGGTCGTAACAGATGCTGAGTCCGATCGGGACGTCGGCGACCTCGCCGACGACGACCTCCGAGCCGGGTTCCTCGGTGTCAGACTCGCGGTACGCGACGCCGCCGACGTCGACGTCGAACATGTGGATCTTGCGATAGACGGCGGCGATCTCGCCGTCGGGGGAGATCAGCGCCGAGGTGTTGGAGAGCCGCTCCCGGCCCTCGACGCGCTCGGCGATGCTCCCGGCGCAGATCGCGACGCCGAGCTCGCGCGCCCATGACCGCACGGCTGCGATGCTCGGCCCCGAGAGCGGCTCCGCGCCGGCGACGAGCGTCTCGGCGTCGCCGAGGACGTTCCACTTCTCCGGCAGGACGATCAGCCCGGACCCGTCCGCAGCCGCTCCGCGCACGAAGTGCTCGGCGGTTTCGAGGTTCCGATCCTTATCGGCGGTGGCGTTGAGCTGAACCGCGGCGGCTCGCACTGTCTCTCCCTCCCCGGTCCCCCCAAACCGGGTTGACTGACCCGTCAGTCGATGAGTATAGGAACGGCGGCGGAGGCGGGCGGAGGCCGTCGCTCCCGCCGCGCTACGATCGCAAACGGATCGCGTGGCCCGTGAGGACGGCGGCGTCGGGACCAACCCCCTCGGTCAGGCCCGCCGGTAGGGGAGCGCGCAACCGGATCTCCCGTCCGGTGCCGGTTCCTCCGACGTGCCGCCGGCGCCGCCGTCTCCACGGGCGCGCGTTTCAACGGGCGCCAGGGGGAGCGGCAGCTCTATCCGAGCCCCAGGGCGCGACGCATGATCCGGTCGAAGCGCCGGGTCGGCGCGTTCAGCTTGCCAGGAGCCAGGCGAGGAGGGCGGCGAGGACCAGGCCGGCCTCGATCGTCGCCAGGAGCGCGGCGGTCCCCGCCAGCGAGCCGCCCGAGAAGGACTCGGCGAGCCCGACCGGGATCGCGACGACCAGCACCGCCAGCGAGACCCCTCCCCAGGCGAGCGCCGCCCCCTCCCAGCGCTCGTCGCGGAGCTCGCCGTCGCTCGCCGGGCGACGCTTGCGCAGCCAGCCCTCGAGCAGGAACGGAGCCATCGTGAGCGCGAGCAGCAGCGCCGCCGCGAAGACGACCACCCAGCCGTTCACGCGCTCGGCGGTCAGGTAGGGCCCGCCCGCGGCCGCGGCTAGCAGAAGCGAGACGAGCGCGGTCGCGGCGCCGGCGAAGGCGGCGAGCGCCGCCGGCCTCACGGCCGTTTCCGGTCGCCGCGCACCCGCTCGAGCTCGGCGACGAGCAGCTTCGTGTGCAGGGCCGAGATCAGGTCGCCCAGCGGCTCGACCCCCGCCTCGATCATCTCGACCGCCTGCTCCGGATCGACGTCGCCGAGACGCTCGGAAATCGCCTTCACCTCCTCGGCGGCGATCGCCTCCAGCGCGTTCTTGTAGCGGAGCGTGTCGTAGACGGTGAAGCCGATCCGCTCGTCATAGCCGCCGGCCCGGAAGCGGCTGATCGCCTCGACGATGCGGACGTCCGACGGCGAGTAGCCGCGCTTGCCGGGGCTCAGGACCCCGAGCTCCGCGAGCCGGTCGAGGACCGCCTCCGGGACGTCGTAGCGGCGGCGGACCTCGGCGGCGGAGACCCGGTCCTGCTCGCCGGCGAGCGCCCGCTCGAGGATCCGGTCCTCGACCGCGACCAGGGCGCGCAGCCGCTCCGGATCGCCGTCGCCGGAGGCGAGCAGCTCGCGGATCACCTTGAGCGGCATGAACCGCTCCTCCTGGAGCTGCTTGATGATCTTGATCCGCTCGACGAACTCGGGCGGGTAGTAGGCCATGTTGCGCGACGTCTTGACCGGCTCCGGCAGCAGGCCCTCGCGCACGTAGTGGCGGATCGTCGCCGAGGGCACCCCGGAGCGGTCGGCGAGCTCGCCGATCTTCAAGAGGTCCGGTGCGGCTTCCGGCTGGGCACTCATGCCATGAACGGCTGCTGCTCGCCGGCGCTCGGCCCGGCGGCGGCCCCCGAGTCGATCAGCGAGTCGATCTCGTCCTCGCCGATCCCGGCCTCGCCGAGGATCTCGCGCGTGTGCTCGCCGAGCGCGGGCGCCGGGCGCGTCGGCTCCCCGGGCGTGCGCGAGAGCTTGATCGGGACGCCGAGCAGGCGGACCGCGCCGATCTCGGGCTGCTCGAGCTCGGTGACCATCTCGCGCTGGCGGACGAGCTCGGACTCGAGCGCCTCGTCGAGGTCGAGGACGGGCTCGACGCAGCAGTCGTGCTCGTCGTTGAACGCGCGCCACTCCTCCTTCGTGCGGGCGAGGAAGACCTCGGCGACCTGCCGCCATCCGTCCGAGCCCGGGGGCGCGAACTGGTGCTCGATCAGGTCGGGGCGCCCGACCCCCTCGCACCACGCCTTCCAGAACTTCGGCTCGAGCGCGCCGCAGCTGACCCAGCCGTCGGCGCACTGGTAGGGCAGGTAGCAGGCGATGCCGCCGTTCAGCGTCCCGGTTCCGCGGCTCGGCACCTGGCCGTCGCAGAGGTAGGCGGCGGCCACCATCGCGAGCCAGGCGAGCGCGCCGTCGGTCATCGAGACGTCGACGAGCTGGCCCTCGCCGGAGCGCTCGCGCTCGCGCAGGGCCGCCATCACGCCGAACGCGGCCATCAGGCCCCCGCCGCCGAGGTCGGCGACCTGGCCGGCGGACTGCACCGGCGGGCCGCCCGCGGCGCCGGTCAGGCCGAGGAGCCCGTTGAGGGCGAGGTAGTTGGTGTCGTGGCCCGCGCGCTGCGTTTTGGGGCCGGTCTGGCCGTAGCCCGTGATCGCGCAGTACACGATCCGCGGGTTCTCCTCGCGGAGGCGCTCGTAGCCGACCCCGAGCCGGTCGAGGACGCCGGGACGGAAGCTCTCGAGGACGACGTCGTACTCCCGCACGAGCCGCAGGAAGGCCTCGCGGCCGCCGTCCGACTTCAGGTCGATCCGGACCGAGCGCTTGCCGCGGTTCAGCGAGAGGTAGAGCGCCGAGCGCGTGCCCAGGTCCTGGTGCGAGTCGTCGCCGTAGTAGGGCGGCGCCCAGCGCACGTAGTCGCCCATGCCGGTGTCCTCGACCTTGACGACGTCGGCTCCGAAGTCGGCGAGCAGAAGCGAGCAGAAGCCGCCCGGCAGCAGGCGGGTGAGGTCGAGGACGCGGACGTCGGAAAGCGGCAGCTCGCTCACGACGCCGCGACCCGCTCCTGGAGGCCGAGCAGCTCGCGCGCCTCGGCGACGGTCGCCGCCCGCCGCCCGACGTCCTCTGCCATCTGGCGGGCCTTCGCGATCAGGTCGCCGTTCGAGCGCGCCATCTCGCCGTTCGGCAGGTAGAGGTTGTCCTCGAGCCCGGCACGGACGTTGCCGCCGAGGTTGAGGGCCGCGGCGAGCAGCTTCCACTGGTCGCGCGAGACCCCGATCACCTGCCAGTTGTTCGGGCCCTCCGGCCCGCCGGGGATCTGCTCGCTCATGAGGGCGACGTTCCTCGGCACCGGGCGGATGCCGCCCGTGACGCCCATCACCAGGGAGATCTGCAGCGGCGGCTCGAGCGTCCCCATGTCCAGGAAGGGGTCGAGGTTGGCGACATGGCCCGCGTCGAAGCACTCGTGCTCGGGCTGGATGCCGAGCTCGTTCATCTCCTCGATGAACCGGGTGATCAGGTCGAAGCTGTTCTCGAAGACCGCCTTGAAGACGAAGTCCTTGCGCCGGCGCGAGTACTTGGCGTAGTTCATCGAGCTCATGTTGAGCGCGGCGACGTCGGGGCGCAGCTCGCGCAGATAGGCGAGCCGCTTCTCCACCGGGACCCCGATCGCCCCCGTCGAGTAGTTGATGATCACGTCGTCGACGGCGCCGCGGATCGCCGCCGTGATCGCGCGGAAGTCCTCGATCTCGTACGACGGGGTGCCGTCCGGTGTGCGCGCGTGGATGTGGATCTGGGAGGCGCCCTCGTCGACCGCGCGCCGCGCCTCCTCGGCGTACTCCTCCGGCGTGTACGGGATCGCCGGGCACTGGTCGCGATTGGCGATCGCCCCCGAGATCGAGCAGCTGATGATCACGGGGTCGGAGAATTTGCTCATGGGGCGGTCCTTTCGGAACGAAAAACTGCGGCATCGAGGGGGTCGGGATCGGCGCTGCCAATGGTTCGCGAGCTTCTTTCGCGATGCGAGAAGAAATCGCGAAGGGGCCCAGACGTCGCCCATTCCGATCCGAGCTCCTTCCCGACACGCCCGCCGTTGTTCGTCCCGTGCTGCACCATCAGACCGGCATCACCCCGTGCTTCTTCCAGGGCCGTTCGACCCGCTTGTCGGCCGCCATCCGCAGGCCCTGGATGATCGTCGGGCGCGTCTCGCGGGGGTCGATGATGTCGTCGACCATCGCGTTCTTCGCGGCGATGTAGGGGTCGATCACCGCGCGGACCTGCTCGAGCATCTCCGCGCGCTTCGCCTCGGGGTCGTCGGCGGCCTCGATCGCGGAGCGGCCGATGATGTTGACCGCGCCCTCGGCGCCCATCACCGAGATCTCGGCGCTCGGCCAGGCGACCAGCAGGTCGGGCTCGTACGCCTTGCCGTTCATCACGTAGTAGCCGGCGCCGTAGGCCTTGCGGACGACGACGGTGATCTTCGGGACCGTCGCCCGCGAGACCGCGTAGAGCATCTTCGCCCCGTGGCGGATGATCCCGGCGTGCTCGACCTTCGAGCCGACCATGAAGCCGGGGACGTCCTGGAGGAAGACGAGCGGGATCGAGAAGGCGTCGCAGAGGTTCACGAAGCGCGCCGCCTTGTCGGCCGAGTCGTTCTCGAGGATGCCGCCGAGCTGCTTGGGCTGGTTGGCGACGATCCCCACGGGCTGCCCGCCGAAGCGCGCGAGGCAGGTGATGATCGTCTTCGCGAACTTCGGCTTGATGTCGAAGATCTCGCCGTCGTCGACGATCTCGCGGATCACCTCGTACATGTCGTAGGGGTGGCGGGCCGACTCCGGGACGATGTCGAGCAGGCGCTCGGACATGCGGTCGTCTGGGTCGTCGGTCGGCTTCACCGGCGGCTTCTGCTCGCAGTTGGCAGGGAAGTAGGACAGGTAGCTCCTGACCGCCTCGATGCACTCGCGATCGTCCGCCACCTCGAGGTCGCCGACCCCCGACTTCCGGCAGTGCACGCGCGCCCCGCCGAGGTCCTCCATCGAGATGTCCTCGCCGGTCACCGCCTTGGTGAGGTGCGGCCCGGCGAGCGCCATCGCCCCCTGGCCGACGACCATCGGCACGAAGTCGGAGAGGCCCGGGATGTAGGCCGTCCCGGCGGCGCACGGCCCCATCATCGCGGCGACCAGCGGGACCACCCCGGACATCGTCACCTCCTCGCGGAAGAGGTGGCCGGAGCCGGCGAAGAGCGAGCCCGCGGCCTCCTGGATGCGCGCGCCGGCCGAGTCGAGCAGCCAGATCAGGGGCATTCGCTTCTGCAGCGCCATCTCGCGCAGCCGGCCCATCTTGAGCTCGCCGGTCATCCCCATCGCCCCCGCCATCACCGTGAAGTCGTAGGCGGCGATCGCCATGCGGCGGCCGTCGACCTCGCCCCAGCCGGTGATCACGCCGTCGGCGGGCGCCTCGCGGCCCTCCATCGCCCGCTGCGAGAAGTGCGGCCCGGCGTGGATCCCCATCTCGACGAAGGTGCCGGGGTCGACGAGCAGGTCGATCCGCTCGCGGGCGGTGAGCTTGCCGCGCTCGTGCTGCTTTTCGATCTTCTCGGGCCCGCCGCCGAGCTTCGCCTGCTCGCGCCGCTCGGCCAGGTCCTCGACCAGGCGCTGCATCCCGGTCTGCTCCCCGTGCTCGGTCGCGGCGGGCGCCTCGGGCGCTTCGCCCTCGTGGTCTGCGGTCGTCTTGGCGTCTTCGGTAGCCATGCTTCCTCCGAGGCGTCTCAAACGGCGGTGATCGGGGGGCAGGGACGAGGGGCAGCCAGGGCTTCGGGGGGCGAGATGGCGCGTTCCGGGTCGATATGACCCGAAAGGCGCCAAATGAGCCGATTTGCGGCGCGACCCACCGAGCTCACCGCCCCTTCCACTGCGGCTCGCGCTTCTCGAAGAAGGCCTGGACGCCCTCGAGGATGTCCTCGGTCGAGAAGGTGAGCGAGAGCTGTGAGCGCAGGTACTCGAGGGCGTCGTCGATCGCCATGTCCTGCTGGCGATACATGGCGTCGTGGCCAAGCCGCATCAGGAGGGGGCTCTTCGAGGCGAGCTTGCCCGCCCAGTCGGCGACGGCCGCGTCGAACTCGCCGGCGGGCACCACCTTGTTGGCGAGCCCGTACTCGACGGCCTCCTCGCCCGAGAGCCGCTCGCCGAGCAGGATCATCTCGTTGACCCGCTTGCGCGGGACATTGCGGTAGATGATCGACATGATCATGTAGGGGAAGGCGCCGACGTTGATCTCGGGGGTCCCGAAGGTGGCGCCCTCCTTCGCGATCAGGAGGTCGCACGACAGCGCCAGGCCCATGCCGCCGGCGAGCACGTGGCCGTTGGCGGCGCAGAGCGACGGCTTGCCGAGCCGTGGCATCAGCCGGAAGAACTCGAGGAAGAGGTCGGAGGCGTAGTGCTTCTGGACGAGCGGGACGTCGGCGGCGAAGCCGCCGAGGTCGGCGCCCGCGCAGAAGACCTTCTCCCCCGCACCGGTGAGCACCACCGCCCGCACGTCGCCGTCGTCGCGGGCGCGCTTGGTCGCGTCGACGAGCTCGGTCAGGAGCCGGCCCGAGAGCGCGTTTCGCTGCTCGGGTCGGTTGAGGGTGAGCGTCGCCACCCCGGAATCCACTTCGTAGAGGAGTTGCTCGTAGTCCATCGCGGCCGGCGAGCCGGAGACTACGCGAAAGGCCCGGCGCTTGAAGTGCGAAGTCCTACTGCATGCTCTCGGCCGGGCGTTCGTTTTCTGCCGGGCATAGGCTGAAGTAGGAAGTCGTACTGCTTACTTTTCGCGATAGGCTCCCGGGCGACCGCCCGGACCCGAGAGGAAGCGAGACAGAGATGGCCACTGCGACCGACTCCGTGATCAGGCCCGATCACGCCAACCGCCGCCGGCACTTCATCTTCACCGACGAGCACGAGGATCTGCGGGAGTCGATGCGCTCCTGGGTCCAGAACGAGCTTCACCCCCACCGCAACGAGTGGGAGGAGACGCTCTGGCCCGACTCGGTGCTGCACCGCGCCGCCGAGCTGGGGTTCGTCGGCCTCTGCTTCCCGGAGGAATACGGCGGCCAGGGCGGCGATTACTTCTACTCCCTGGTCCGCGCCGAGTGCATGAGCTACTCGGGCTCCGGCGGGCTCAACATGGGGATGGCGGTCCACACCGACATGGCGCTGCCCCCGGTCGAGCTGCTCGGCACCGAGGAGCAGAAGCGGCGCTACCTCGTGCCCGGAATCAAGGGCGAGAAGATCTCCTCGCTCGGGATCACCGAGCCCGGCGCCGGCTCCGACGTGGCCGGCATCCGGACCACCGCCAAGCGCGACGGCGACGAGTACGTGATCAACGGCTCGAAGACGTTCATCACCAACGGCGCGCGCGCCAACTTCATCGTGCTGGTCACCAAGACCGACCCGGAGGCCGGACACGACGGGATCACGCTCTTCATCGTCGACCTGAAGGACGACGAGGGCCGAAACGTCCCGGGCTTCAGCGTCTCGCGCAAGCTCGAGAAGATGGGGATGCACGCCTCCGACACCGGCGAGCTCTCCTTCGAGGACGTCCGCGTCCCGGCGGAGAACATGCTCGGCCAGGAGGGCAAGGGCTTCTACCACATCTCCTGGGAGCTCCAGGGCGAGCGCCTCGTCGCCGCCGCGGGTTGCGTCGCCTCCGCGGAGCGGATGTTCGAGCGCACCCTCGAGTACGCCCAGGAGCGCCAGGCCTTCGGCCGCTCGATCGGGCGGTTCCAGACGATCCGCCACAAGTTCGCCGAGATGGCGACGCAGATCGAGGCGGGCAAGCAGATGACCTACGCGACCGCCTGGCGCTTCGCGAACGGCGAGTACCCGGTCCGCGAGATCACGGCCACGAAGCTGTTCACGTCGCGGATGGCCTGCGAGGTCGCCGACGAGTGCGTCCAGATCCACGGCGGCTACGGCTACATGAAGGAGTACGAGATCGAGCGGGCCTACCGCGACGTCCGGCTGAACCGGATCGGCGCCGGGACCGACGAGATCATGCTCGAGGTGATCGGCCGCTCGTACGGCCTGTAGGGGCCCGCGCGGCGCGGTTCGCGTCTAGTCTCCGCGGAGCGGATCGAGAAGGGCTCGCGCGGTCGCGCGGGCCCGGTGATCGTGGAGGCTGGAGGACTTGGAAGGAACGCCCGGTAGCTCGCTGGAGCGGCTGTTCGAGGCCGCCCCGGCGGCGATGCTGATCGAGGACGACGCGGGCCGCGTCGCGCTCGCGAACGCCGCCGCCGCCCGCCTGCTCGGGCGGGACGCGGCCGAGCTCATCGGGCGCCAGGCCGAGGAGGTCCTCCCCTCGGCCGAGCGGGACGAGCGCGGGCGGCAGTCGGTCGCGCACCCCGACGGGGCGGCGCTACCGGTCGAGGTGACGGTCTCGGTCGTCGAGACGGACCGGGGCGAGCTCACCGTGACGGCGCTCCGCGACATCTCCGCGGAGCTCGAGCGCGAGCGGGAGCAGGAGGACCTGCGGACGCGCCTGATGCGCGCGACCGGCGGCGAGGCGATCGACCCCCAGCTCGGCCAGTCCGGCCGGCTGGAGACCGTCGGCCAGCTCGCCGGCGGCATCGCCCACGACTTCAACAACATCCTCGGGGTGATCATCAACTACTCCCAGTTCGTCATCGACGAGCTCGACGAGGCATCGCCGGTTCGCGCCGACGTCGAGGAGATCTGGCGCGCGGCCCGCCGCGGGGCGGCGCTCACCCGGCAGCTGACGATCTTCAGCCGGTACGAGTCGCAGGCGCTCGAGCCGGTGATCCTGAACGACGTGGTCACCGATCTGGAGGCTCTCCTCGAGCGCACGCTCGGCGAGCACGTCGAGCTCACCACCAACCTCGGCTCGCGGCTTTGGCCGATCGAGGCCGACCGCGGCCAGATCGAGCAGGCGCTGGTCAACCTCGCGCTCAACTCGCGCGACGCGATGCCCGACGGCGGCACGCTCACGATCACGACCGAGAACGTCGAGCTCGACGGGCGCGAGGCGAGCCTCTACCCCTCGATCGAGCCGGGCGACTTCGTCCGCCTGTCGGTCGAGGACACGGGTGTGGGGATGGACGGGGAGGTCGCCGCCCGCGCCTTCGAGCCCTTCTACACGACCAAGGCCCAGGGCGAGGGCACCGGCCTGGGACTGGCGATGGTCTACGGGATCGTGACCGGCGCCGGCGGCGCCGTCGCGCTCTCCTCCGAGCCGGGGCTCGGGACCGTGGTGAGCGCGCACTTCCCCGCCACCCGCGCCGCCTCGGCGACCGGCGAGGAGGGGGCCGCCGAGCACCGCGAGGTCGCCGCCTCGGAGTCCGTGCTCGTCGTCGAGGACGACCCCAGCATGCTGCGGATGGCCGAGCGCATCCTGCGCCAGACCGGGTACGCGGTGGTCACCTCCCCCGGCGGCCGCGACGCGCTCCGCAAGCTCGAGTCCGAGGACCACTTCGACCTCCTCCTGACCGACGTCGTCATGCCGGAGATGTCGGGGACCGAGCTCGCCGGGCGAGCCGCCGCGCTCTACCCGGACCTGCGCATCCTGCTGATGTCCGGCTACGTCGACCGCCCGGGGGTCGGGCCGTTGCAGGATGACTCCGAGCTGCTCGAGAAGCCCTTCCGGGCCGAGGACCTGCTCGAGAAGGTCCGCGAGGTGCTCGAGTCCAAGCCGCGGGTGGCCTGAGGGCAGCGAAGGGCGCCCTTCGGAGGTCTCACGCGGAAAGCTCGGCACGGCGGCGCTCGAGAAAGGAGCGCTCGACGGGGCTGGTGGCCAATTCGAGCGCGCGCTCGTAGGCGGCCGCGGCCTCGTCCGGGCGACCCGAGCGCCGCAGCAGGTCGGCCCTGGCGGAGTGCAGGAGGTGGTAGCTCTCGAGGCCCGCGATCCGGTCGATCTCCGCAAGGCCTCGCTCCGGCCCCGTCTCCATCGCGACCGCGACCGCGCGGTTGAGGCGGATCACCGGCGAGGCGTCGATTTGCACGAGGAGGTCGTAGAGCTCGCGGATCCGGGACCAGTTCGTCGACTCGGCGCTGGCCGCGCGGCAGTGCTCGGCGGCGATCGCGGCCTGAATCGCGTAGGGGCCCGGACGGCGCGCCAGGGCGAAGCGCGCGAGCTCGGTGCCGCGGGCGATCTGATCGCGATCCCAGAGCGAGCGTCGCTGGTCCTCGAGCAGGACGATCTCGCCTTCGGCGTCAGTGCGCGCCTCGCGCCGGGCATCGTGGAGCAGCATCAGGGCGAGCAGTCCCGCGGGCTCGGCCTCGCCCGGCATCATCGCGACGGCGAGCCGGGCGAGTCGGATCGCCTCGGCGCAGAGCTCGCGGCGAACGAGTGAGTCCGACCCGGAGGCGAGGTATCCCTCGTTGAAGATCAGATAGAGCGTGGCGAGCACGCCAGGCAAGCGCTCGCCGAGGCGCTCGGGGGGAGGCACCTCGTACGGGATGCCGGCGTCGCGGATCTTCCGCTTGGCGCGGACGAGCCGCTGCGCCATCGTGGACTCCGAGACGAGGAAGGCGCGTGCGATCTCGGCCGTTGTGAGCCCGCCGAGCGTCCGGAGCGTGAGCGCCACACGGGCCTCGGCCGCGAGCGCCGGATGGCAGCAGGTGAAGATCAGGCGCAGGCGGTCGTCGGGGAAGGCATGCGCGTCGTCCCGGCCCTCGGCCTCCTCGGCCTGCGCGTCCAGGCGCTCGAGGTCGGCGATCACCCGGGTCTTCGCCTCGAGCGTCTTCCGGCGGCGCAGCCGGTCGATCGCGCGGTTGCGGGCCACCCGCGTGATCCAGGCGCCCGGGTTGTCGGGCACACCGTCGCGCGGCCAGCGCTCGAGCGCGACGACGAAGGCGTCCTGAACGGCCTCCTCGGCCAGGTCGAAATCGCCGAGGACCCGGATCAGGGTGGCGACCGCCCGTCCCGACTCGCGTCGGAACAGGCGGTCGAGATCTCGGGCGGGGCTTACGACGCCGCGGCCTCCGCGGTGCCGGCGGGGTGGCCTTCAGGCGGCGATCCGTAGTCGGTCACCGGCCGGACCTCGATCGTCCAGCCTTCGCCGAGCGGCACCTTGCGGGCCCACTCCATCGCCTCGTCCAGGGTGTCGCACTCGAGGAGCGTGATGCCGCCGAGCTGCTCCTTCGTCTCCGCGAACGGACCGTCGGTGACGAGCTTCTCGCCGCCGCCCCGGATCTCGATCGTCTTCGCGGAAGCGCTCGCGTCGAGGCCGTCGCAGGCGACGTGGACGCCCGCTTCCATGAGCTCGGCCTCGAACCGCCAGAACGCGTCGATTCCGGCCTGCGTCTCCGCCGGCGACGCGTCGTCCCACTGGGTCTCGTCGCCGTAGAACGCGAGCAGGTACCTCATGACTGCGGCTCGTCGAAGACCATCACCGGGCGAACCTCGACGCCACCATCGCGCTTGGGGAGCTTCCTCGCCCACTCGATCGCCTCGTCGAGGTTGTCGCAGTCGAGGAGGTAGAAGCCTCCCACCTGCTCCTTCGTCTCCGCGTACGGGCCGTCGGTGATGATGCGCTCGTCGCGGCCCTGAGCGCGGACCGTCGTGGCGGTCTCACTCGGCTGGAGCGCCTCGCCCGCGACGTGCACGCCGGCCGTCTTCATCTCCTCGGTGACGTCGTTCCAGGCGTCGAGGACCGCCTGCATCTCCTCGGGCGTGGCGTCCTCCATGCCGCCTTCGGGACCGATGATCGTGAGCATGTACTGCATCCGTCAGTACCTCCTCGTGAGGGTTTTCCGGGCGGCGCGGTTCGCCGCCTTCAACCCTACGACGAAGGGATCCGGCCGAGATCGACAGCTCCGGATAGGTTTCCGACGATCGGCCACCTCGACCACATCCGCTCCTACTACGAGGCGCTCAACACCGGCGACGCCGACGCGGTGGCCGCGCACTTCACCGAGGACGCGACCCACTACTACACCCGGCTGGGCCCGCACCACGGCCGCGAGATCGCCGAGAACGCCGCCTGGGGCGTCGAGACCGTGGACGGCCAGTGGTGGCTCGAGCACGGGATCGAGTCCGGCGACGAGGCCGTGATCGAGTGGACGATGACCTGGCGCGACCCGAAGTCCGGCGAGAAGCGCCTCAACCGCGGCACGGAGTGGTTCCGGCTCGAGGGCGGCAAGATCGCCGAGGTGCGCGCGTACCACCACGGAGACCGCAAGAACCCCCAGGGCGACCTGCTCGGCTTCGACCACGCGGCGCGCGGCCACACGACGCTCGAGGACTGGAAGGCACCGGCTCGCTGAGCGCGGCGGCCGGCGTGACCCGGAGCCAAGCCCGTGAACTCGGCGCGTTGCTAGCGTCCGCCGAGCGGTGAGCGTGATCAAGGACAAGGGCGAGCGGGCGGTGCTGCCGCCGTTCACCGATGAGCACGAGGAGCTCCGCGAGTCGATCGGGCGCTTCGTGCGCAACGAGATCGTGCCCCACGTCGACGAGTGGGAGGAGGCGCGCGAGTTCCCGCGCGAGCTGTATGCGCGCTGCGGCGAGCTCGGCTTCCTCGGGCTCAAGTACCCGGAGGAACTCGGCGGCCAGGGCGGTGACTACGTCCACGACGCGGTCTGGGCCGAGGAGCTGGCGCGGTCCGGGGCCGGCGGCGGCGTCGGCGCCGGGCTCGGGGCTCACACCGGCATCGCGACCCCGCCGATCTTCAAGTTCGGCACGCCCGAGCAACACCAGCGCTTCCTGGTGCCGGCGATCAAGGGCGAGAAGGTCTGCGCGCTAGGGATCACCGAGCCGGGCGCGGGCTCAGACGTCGCCTCGATCCGGACGAGCGCGAAAAAGGTCGACGGCGGCTATGTCGTGAACGGCTCGAAGACCTTCATCACCAACGGCGTGCGCGCCGACTACCTCGTCTGCGCCGTGAAGACGAACGAGGAGGGCGGCCACCACGGCATCTCCTTCCTGATCCTCGAGCGCGACATGCCCGGCTACGAGGTCGCGCGCAAGCTCGAGAAGATGGGCTGGCACTCATCCGACACCGGCGAGCTCTCCTTCACCGACGTCGAGGTCCCCGACGAGAACCTGCTCGGCGAGTTAAACGGCGGCTTCTACCTGATCATGGCCAACTTCCAGTGGGAGCGCCTCTTGATGGCGCTCGGCGCGGTCGGGGCGATGCAGAAGCTCTTCGAGGTCACGCTCGAGTACGCCAAGGAGCGCCAGGCCTTCGGCCGCCCGATCGGCCGCTTCCAGGTGATCCGCCACAAGTTCGCCGAGATGGCCGTGACGATCGAGGCCGGCCGCGCGATGACCTACAACGCCCTGCGCCTCTTCAGCGAGGGCGAGAACGCGATCGGTGAGGTGACGATGGCGAAGCTATTCACGCAGCGCAACGCCGTCGACCTCGCCGACGAGTGCCTGCAGATCCACGGCGGCTACGGCTACATGCGCGAGTACGGGATCGAGCGCGCGGTCCGCGACCTCCGCCTCGGCCCGATCGGCGGTGGCACCGACGAGATCATGAAGGAGATCCTCGGCAAGACGCTGGGGCTGTAGACCGACCTGACCCTTTGGGGTCAGACCCCTCAGGTGGCAGGTCGACCTGACCCTTTGGGGTCAGACCCCTCTGCGGCGGCGCGCCCCGAGGGCGCGCCGCCGTCGCTTCGACTCCGCCCGGAGGCCCGGGCTACGAGTTGATGATCGCCTGGAACAGGTCCGGGGTGAACGCCGTCTCGCCGTTGACGAGGGCGAGCCCGCCGAAGCCGTGGCTTCGCGCGTAGCCAAGCTCGCTGGCAAGGTCGCCGACGCCGTTCGAGCCGGCTACGGGGAGCACCTGGAGCGTGCTCAGCGTGCCGATCGCCCGGCCCGACCCGTCCATGAACCCGCTGCCGGAGTCACCGGGGACGCCCGGCGTGACGGTGTACACGGTCCGGCTCCAGCCGTTGCCCTCGCTCTGGACGACGACGCCCTGCTTCGGGCTCAGCTTCGTCACCCCGCCCCGAAGCGACGAGTTGCCGTACGAGTAGACGGTGTCGCCGAGCGCGGCGCCCGAGCCGCCGACGCCCTGCGGGCCGCCGAAGCCGGGAACGGTCGGGTTGACCCGGCCGGCGTCGGCGGGGTCGATCCGCACCAGCGCGAAGTCGTTGTACGCGCAGGCGTCGTCATTGGTCTCGCCCGCCTGCTGCATCGCGATCCACGAGTTGTAGACGAGCGTGCCCGGCCGGGTGGCGCCGTCGACCTCGACGGCGCTTCCGAGCGGGAGCGAGCCCGAATCGCAGCCGTTCGTCTCGGTCGCGCCGCCGGTGCCGGAGCAATGCGCGGCCTGGCCGATGTACGTGCCGCCGCCGTCGCGGAACACGAAGTTCGATGTGCACTGGGCGCCGTCGGTGAACGTCATCACCCCGGGGTGGATCGGCCGGTCGGCGTCGTGGGTGGCGGACGCGGCCGCGGGCACGATCGCGATGACCGCGAGCGCGCAGACGGCGGCGAGCACGCCGAGTGTCGTCTTCTTCATCGGTTCGATACCCCCATGTTCGGATTGCCCTCGTCGGAGCGGCCCCGCGCCGTCGCCCCCGCACGACGGGCCCCCTCAGGCCCCCTTGGCCAGGCCGCCAGTATTCCACAGGAAATCTTCGCGACACGCCGGTTCGCTTCCGTCGGCGAACGCGTAGTCTGCGGGCCGATGGCAACCGCCTCGACCGAATCGCTCGCCCCGTACTCGCTGCCGCAGGAGTTCCTCGACTTCCGCGAGACGATCCGCCAGATCGCCCGGGAGCGGGTGGCGCCGCGCGCGGCCGAGATCGACGAGAAGGCGGAGTACCCGCGCGACATCCGCGAGCTCTTCGCCGAGCACGACCTGCTCGGCCTCCCCTTCGACGAGGAGCACGGCGGCACCGGCACCGGCACGCTGATGCTGAACATCGCGGTCGAGGAGATCGCCGCCGCCTGCGCCTCCTCGGCGCTGATCCTGATGGTCCAGGAGCTCGGCACCCTGCCGATCAGGCTCTTCGGCACCGACGAGCAGAAGCAGCGCTTCCTGCCGAAGTGCGCCGCGGGCGAGTGGACGCCCGCGTTCGCGCTGTCCGAGCCCGACGCCGGGTCCGACCCGGGCGGGATGCGCACCCGCGCCGTCCGCGACGGCGACGAGTGGGTGATCGAGGGGACGAAGAACTGGATCTCCAACCTCGGCGTCAACGACTTCTACATCCTCTTCGCGGTGACGAATCCGGACGAGGGCCATTCGCGCGGGATCTCCGCCTTCATCGTCGAATCCGACCGCCCGGGCGTCTCGGTCGGCAAGCTCGAGCACAAGATGGGGATCCGCGGCTCGCCCACCGGCCAGCCGGTCTTCGACTCGGTCCGCGTCCCCGCGGAGAACCTGATCGGAACCGAGAACGACGGCTTCAAGGTGGCGATGTCCACGCTCGACCGCTCCCGGCTCGGCGTCGCCGCCCAGGCCGTGGGCATCGCCCAGGGCGCGACCGACTACGCCGCCGCATACGCGCAGGAGCGCCAGCAGTTCGGCAAGCCGATCGGCGCCTTCCAGGGCATCCAGTTCAAGCTCGCCGAGATGGAGACGCGCACCGCCGCCGCCCGCGAGCTGCTCTACCGCGCCTGCTCCAAGGTCGACGCGGGCGACCGCGACATGGGCAAGCACTCCGCGATGGCGAAGCTGTTTGCCTCCGACACCGCGATGTGGGTGACGACCGAGGCGGTCCAGGTCCTCGGCGGCTACGGCTACGTCAACGAGTACCCGGTCGAGCGCATGATGCGCGACGCCAAGATCACCCAGATCTACGAGGGCACGAACGAGATCCAGCGCCTCGTGATCGCCCGCACGCTGCGCTGAAAAAGCAGGGCGTGATCTTCGCGCGCCGAACTCGTCTCGAGGGGTGAGGCAGGCCCCACGGAAGGAGCTAGAGATGCGCGAGAACCGGATTCAGCACTGCGAGCGGACCGGCCGGATCACCGGCCACTGCGGCTGCGGCGAGTGCTACGCCCGCCGGCTCGAGACCCTCGTCCGCAAGGACCCGACGCTGCGGACCGTGAGCCGCTCGCCGATGGGCTACCCGCGTTACCTGGTGACCAACGCGCTCTAGCCCGCCGCGACATAGAGTCCCGCCCTCGAATTCGAACCGAACGAGGGAGACGCATCACCGATGGGACTGCTTGAGGGTAAGGCCGCGATCGTCACCGGATCGGCGCGCGGGATCGGGCGGGCGACCGCCGAGCTCTTCGTTTCCGAGGGCGCGAAGGTCCTGATCAACGACATCGACGGCGACGTCGCCGAGCAGGCGGCCTCGGAGATCGACGGCGAGACCGCGACCTTCTCGGGCGACCTGACCGAGGACGGCGTGCCGGACCAGATGGTCGAGACCGCGATCGAGGCCTTCGGCCAGGTCGACGTCGTGGTCAACAACGCCGGCTACACCTGGGACGGGGTCGTCCACCGGATGACCGACGAGCAGTTCCAGGCGATGCTCGACATCCACACGATCGTCCCCTTCCGGGTGATCCGCGCGATCGCGCCGAGCTGGCGCGAAGCCGCGAAGTCCGAGCGCGACCAGGGCCAGGAGGTCTTCCGCAAGATCATCAACATCACCTCGATCTCGGGCACGATGGGCAACGCCGGCCAGGCCAACTACTCGGCGGCGAAGGCGGGCGTCACCGGCCTCACCAAGACGATGGCCAAGGAGTGGGGGCAGTTCAAGATCAACTCGAACGCGGTCGCCTTCGGCTTCGTGGAGACCCGCCTCACCCAGGCGAAGGAGAAGGGCGAGAAGATGGAGTCCCACGGGGAGGAGATCGACCTCGGGATCCCCGAGCAGCTGCGCTCGATGGCCTCGATGACGATCCCGCTCGGCCGCCCGGCCCAGCCCGAGGAGGCCGCGGGCCCGGTCCTGTTCCTGGCCTCGCAGCTCTCCAACTACGTCCACGGCCAGATCCTCAACGTCACCGGCGGTCAGTTCACCGGCATGACCACCTGAGCGGCTGATTCGGCTCCGGCAAGCGGTTTGCGACCTATCTCAGGGGGCAGTGGGCAACACCTGGGGAAGCTCAGGCACGACCCCGCACTCCACCGCACTCCACGGAACTCCTTGCCCCATCTCACCGGGATGACTATCTGGGAGCTCGATTCGGCACCGCTGGAGCCGCGTAGGGCTCGGCGGCGCGCAGTGCGCAGCAGATCGAGCAGCTGCCGCGGCGCCAGAAGCACTCGACCTGGTCGAATCCGGCGCGCCGCAGTGCCGCGAGCTCGGCATCCAGGGGGAAGTAGCGATCCTCTTCGGCCCACGCCGCGAAGTGGCCGCGGGCCTCGGCGGCGGAGATGCCGTGCGCATCCAAGTGAGCCGCCCACCGATCGAAGAGCAGCGCCCTTAGCCGCTCGTCCTCGGTGATGGCGGCGTCGAGGTTCAGGAATGCGCCGCCGGGAACAAGCGAAGCCCGGACGGCACGGTAAAGCGCGGTCTTCCGCTCGAGGTCATGGACGTGATGGAGGGCCAGCGACGCGACCACCGCGTCGGTCGGGGGAAGCTCGTCGAGAAAGCTCGCCTCGCTGAACCTGACGCGATCACCGAACGGGGCCAGCCGCCTGCGCGCCTCGGCGAGCATCTCCCCGTCGACGTCGAGCACGGTGACGCGAGCCTGCGGAAGGCCCTCGAGAACCGCGGCGGAGAGCGCCCCCGTGCCGCCTCCCAGATCGAGCACGCGGGCCGTCGGCTCGGTCAGGGCGGCGAGCAGCTCGACTCCGGTCGCGAGCATGTCGTCGTAGTGGGGAATGAAGCGATGGATCTGGACGTCGTAGCCCTCGGCGTCGACGTCCAGGTGGCGCTTGACCGAATGGGCGTCGGACATCCAGGACTACGGCCGCAGCGGGGGCGCTTCAACGACGACTCGACGGCCGGCTCCGTCTTTCGTCACGACGTGAATGCTCGACAGAACGCGGGAACCGCCCCGGCGCCGAATCCCTGATGGATGTCCCCCACCGAGGCACCGGCACGAACGCTGCCGTCGGGGTTCGTGACCTTGGGTCCCGGGGACTGCGAGGGCACGACACGGCCCCCTTTGGTGCCGGGATCCTGCTCGGCCGGACCACCGGCCGCGAACGGCTGGACGATGTTCGGCTCGTTGCCGTAGAAGCCGTCGGAGATGCAGTCACCGACTGTGGCACCACTTTGGGCGTTGCCCGCGGCGATGCTGGTCGCCGGGATGGCGAGGATCGCGATCGAGACGGCGACGAGGATGATCTTCTTCAAGGGACCTCCTTCGGATTTGTTTCTTCCTATCGGCACACTCCGATGTCGGCTGAAGTCGGACCGCTCGGCTCCACCGGCACTACGGGTTCGAAGTCGGGAGGTTGTCCGCGGCTGCGCCCGGGACCGGACGATGTCGCCGGCGCCGAGCACGATGGCGGCGGAAGGCCGACGGCGGCGACCGTCCGTCGTCGAGCGCGATCGCGGCTCGGAAGCCTGCACGCGGGCGTCTCGCTTGCTGAACCCCGGCGAAGAGGAGGCCCGGCGAGGCACCGGAGGTCGGTGGTGCCTCGCCGTTCCCCTGCACAGCTCCTCTTCCCTGCCGTCCCCGCGCAACTCCTGAGACGGCGCCATGTGCACCCGCAACGGTCTGCCCTTAGTTTCGGCGGCGGGCGCCAGGAAGTCATGCGTAGTGGCCCGCGAACCCGTTGCGGGTAACTACGGTTTCTTCGGCTGGTCCGCGGGCTTGCGCTCCTCGGCGGGAAGCTCGCCCGAGTCGCCGTAGACCGCGGGCGGCCAGGCGCCGAACCAGTTGTCGCGGGCTCCGTCGAAGGTGATCACGCAGCCGGAGAAGAAGTCCCCCGCGGGCGACGCCAGGAACGCGACGAGCCACCCCATCTCCTCCTCGCGGCCCATCCGCTGCAGCGGCACCGTGCGCGCCACGTTCTTCGAGATCTCGGGCGGGTACTTGGTGCGCAGCGTCTCGGTGTCGAACTGGCCGACGGCGATCGCGCAGAGCTTGATGTCGAAGCGCGACCACTCGATCGAGAGCGTGCGCATCATGTTCTCGACCGCGGCCCGCGCGGCCCCGGAGTGGACCATCCCGGGCATCCCGTTGTGGGGGGAGATCGTCATGCTCACGACCTTCCCCCCGCCCTGCGGGATGAACGCCCTGGTGGCGACCGCGTGGGTCATGTGCCAGGTCCCCTGCACGTTCAGCTCGATCACGGTGCGAAAGCCCTTCGCCGAGATCGCCTCGGCCGGGCTCAGGAACTGGCCGCCCGCGTTGTTGACGAGGAGGTCGATGCGGCCGTGGCGCTCGAGCACGCCGTCGACGAGCTCGCCGACCGCGTCGGAGTCGCGGATGTCGGCGACGACCGCCTCGGCCTTGCCGCCGGCCTCGCCGATCTCGGCAGCCACCGCCTCGATCGGCTCCGCGCGGCGGCCGCACCCCACGACGGTGGCGCCGAGCGCGGCGAGCTCGCGGGCCGACGCCCGACCGAGCCCGGTGCCGGCGCCCGAGACGATGCAGACCTGGCCCTCGAGCAGGTCGGGGGCGAAGATCTCCGATCGCAGCGCGGCGCCCACGGCGGCGGAGCCTAGTCCCTAGGGTGATCTCGCGATGAACGTCCACGCTGATCCGAAGCCGCTCGAGGCCCCGTTTCCCGGCGGCCCCGAGGGAACCACGGTCATCGTCGAGCCCCTGCTCGGCGGCGAGCTGCAGGCGCCGCCGGGCACCTTCGAGGCGAGCGGCGGCAAGCGCATGCGCCGGCTCGCGATGCTCGGGATCGGGGTGCCGCGCTCGAAGTGGTGGTGGGTGCCGTGCCCGGCCTTCCTGGTCACCCACCCGACCTACGGCGCGTTCCTCGTCGACACCGGCCTGCACTCCTCGGTCGCGGCGCGCCCGCACGAGAACATGGGCCGCGCCTGGGCGCGCTTCGCGCGCCCCCGGGTGGAGCCCGGCCACGACATCCCCGCCCAGCTTCGCGAGCGCGGCCTCGACGCGAACCGGATCGCGCTCGTCGTCCTCACCCATCTCCACCAGGACCACGCCTCCGGGATCGCGACCTTCCCGAACTCGACATTCGTCGTCACCGACGCCGAGTGGGAGGCGGCGACGACCGATCCCCGCCCGTTCTTCCGCGGCTACCGCCCGTCGCAGTTCGACTACGTCTTCGACTACCGCGCCCTGAGCTACGAAGGCCCGAACGTGACCTCGTACGCGAACTTCGGCCGGACCTTCGACCTCTTCGGCGACGGCTCGGTGCGCCTCGCCTCGCTGCCCGGCCACAGCGCCGGCCACCAGGGCGTGATCTGCCGCCTGCGCGACCGCGACTTCGTGATCGCCGGCGACGCGATCTACACCTGGCGGCAGCTCGAGGGCGGCCCACCTCCCCCCTTCCCGGTGGATCCCCACCGCTGGCGGCGCTCGCTGAACGAGCTCCAGCTATTCCACCGCAACTACCCGCAGGCCGTGATCGTGCCGGGCCACGACCCGGCGCACTGGCATTCGCTCGACGCGCGCTACGAGTAGGCCTACGACTCGGCGCCGCTCGGCGCGCCCGGCGGACCGCCGGGGATCCCGTCCTTGAGCGAGCGGATCACCCCGCGGCGGCCCTTCGCCTCGAGCGCCTCGTACATCTCCCGGACGGGGACGAAGATCTCCTCGGACGTCTCCTGCTGCTGCTCGCGGGTCGGATCGGCGACGACCGGGAACGACATCGGCTCGCCGTACTGGACGGTCACCTTCGGGAAGGCGAGCCGCTTCCAGTTGCGGACGCCCCGCGAGCCGTGGATCGCGGCGGGGACCACGGGGACCCCGGACTCGAGCGCCAGCCGGCCTACGCCGGGCTTCGGCTCGCCGAGGCCGCTCGAGCGCGAGCGCCCCCCCTCCGCGTAGATCAGGACGCAGCCACCGCGGTCGAAGATCGCCCGCGCGGTGATGAACGGCTCCTCGTCGCGGTGGCCGCGCATCACCGGGAAGACGCCGCCGACGCGGAAGATGTAATCGCCGATCGGGTTGCCGAAGAGCTGCGACTTCGCCATGAAGTGGATCTTCCTGCGGATGAAGACGCCGCAGAAGAAGTGGTCCATGTTCGAGAAGTGGTTCGGCGCGATGATGAAGGGGCCGTCGCCGGGGATGTTCTCGGTGCCGATCGCGCGGGTGCGGTAGATGATCAGCGCGATCGGGGTGAGGATCATGCGCACCAGCTCGTAGATCCACCCCGGCTTGTGCGTCCGCGTCCACTCGTGGAAGTGCCTGAAGTGCTCCGCGGGGCGCTGCTCTTTGTATTTCTGCGGCTTCAGCTCGGCCATCGACCAACTCGGCGCTCGGGGTGGCGCCGGCGAAGAGGTCTACCCGAACGCGGACGGCCGGTTACGCCGGCTCACTCGCGCGCCCAGCCGCGGGCGCGCGCGAGCGCCTCGTGCCAGCGCGCGACGAGCGCCTCGCGCTCGTCCTCGCCCATCCGGGGCTCGTAGCGGTCCTCCTCGCGCCACATCGCGCGGACCTGCTCCTGGTCCCAGAGGCCGGTCGCGATGCCGGCGAGGTAGGCCGCGCCGAGCGCGGTCGTCTCGGCGACCTCGGGCACGATCACGGGAACGCCGAGGACGTCCGCCTGGAACTGCATCAGCCAGCGGTTGGCGACCGCGCCGCCGTCCGCCTTGAGCTCCGCGAGCCGCTCGCCCGAGGCCGCCTCCTGCGCCCGGACCGCGTCGACCGTCTGATAGGCGATCGCCTCGAGCGCGGCGCGGGCCAAGTGGGCCCGGCCGTTGCCACGGGTGAGCCCCACGATCGTCCCGCGCGCGTAGGGGTCCCAGTGCGGCGAGCCAAGCCCGGTGAGCGCCGGGACGAAGTAGACGTCGTCGTTGGTGTCGAGCGATCGGGCCAGCCCCTCGGTCTCCGCGGCCTCGGAGATCACGCCGAGGCCGTCGCGGAGCCACTGCACGGCCGCGCCGGTGACGAAGACCGAGGCCTCGAGCGCGTAGTCGGTGCGCTTGCCGAGGCCCCAGGCGACGGTCGCCAGGAGGCCCTCGCCGGGGTCCGGCGCCTCGCCGCCGGTGTTCAGCAGGACGAAGCTGCCGGTCCCGTAGGTGTTCTTGGCGCTGCCGGGCTCGTGGCAGGCCTGGCCGAAGAGCGCGGCCTGCTGGTCGCCCGCGCTCCCCGCCACCGGGACGTCCCCCCCGAACTCGGCCGTCCGCCCGTAGACCTGCGCCGACGGGACGGGCTCGGGCAGCGCCGAGGGATCGACGCCGAGGAGCTCGCAGAGCTCACCGTCCCACGCGAGCTCGCGAATGTCGAACAGCATCGTCCGCGAGGCGTTCGAGACGTCGCACACGTGGCGCCCGGTGAGCTTGTGGACGAGCCAGGAGTCGATCGTGCCGAAGACGGCGCCGCGCGCGGCCTCGACGTTCCGCAGCAGCCACTCGATCTTGGTACCCGAGAAGTACGGGTCGATGACGAGCCCGGTGCGCTCGCGGACGAGATCGGTGTGGCCCGCCTCGCGCAGCTCCTCGCAGCGGGCGGCGGTGCGGCGATCCTGCCAGACCAGCGCGTTGTGAACCGGCTCGCCGGTCCGCGGGTCCCACGCGACGACCGTCTCGCGCTGGTTCGTGATGCCGATCCCGGCCAGGTCGGCGCCCGTCGCGCCGGCGTTGCCGATCGCCTCCGAGGCGACACGGCGGGTAACGGCCCAGATCTCGTTCGCGTCGTGCTCGACCCATCCCGGCCGCGGGAAGTGCTGGCGGAACTCGCTGTAGGCCCGCCCGGCGACCTTGCCCTCGCGGTCGAAGACGAGACAGGTCGTCCCGGTGGTGCCCTGGTCGATCGCGAGGATCACGGGCCGGAGGCTAAGCGCTCGCGGCGCGGACCGGACATTTGTTCGTGATCCTCATGGGGACGCGAGATCGTCCGATGGAGTGATGCCAGGGCTTCTTCGGGGGGCACGGCCGTGGCGGAGCCGGGCGCGGTGAACGGCCACCCACCTAGCGGGGGGCCCGGCTCCGTCGCATCTAGCCGCGGAACCGGCGCGAGAGATAGACCCGCAGGAAGTCGGCGAGCTGGCGACCACGGTGGCCGAACCCGCGCAGGGTCCGGCCGGTGGCGCGGTGCTCGAGATCGAGCTGGACTTCCTCGATGCGCAGGCCCGCCCGGGCAGCGTCGATGTTCATCGCCGTCTCCATCCCGTAGCCGCGGGCGAACGGCAGCAGGCCGCGCAGCTTCTCCGCGCGGATCGCGCGCTGGCCGGAGATCGGCGCGGCCAGCGTGACCCCGCCCAGGCGCTCGGTCGTCCACCGCGAGAACCCGAGCGCGACGCCGAACCCGCCACCGACCCGCCTCGCGAACGCGGCGATCGCGAGGTCGCAGCCGCCTCCCGCGACCGCGGCTGTGAGCGGGGGGAGGCGGCCCGCGGTCTCGCCGAGGTCGCCGTCGCAGAGGAGGACGACGCCTTCGGGCTCGCCCTCGCTCAGCATCGCCTCGGCGGCCGCCGTGACGTTGGCGCCCTTCCCGTGCGGGCGGCCGCGGCTCACCACCTTGGCGCCGTGGGCGAGCGCGACCTCGGCGGTGCCGTCGGTGGAGGCGTCGTCGGCGACCCAGAGGGTCGCTCCCGGGAACGCCTCGCGCAGGGTGTCGAGGGTGGCGCCGATCCGATCGGCCTCGTTGCGGGCCGCGACGATCGCGGTGACCGCCGTGCCCGCTGTCGCTTCCGGTGTCAAGGGCGGTTATTGTGCCGCGCCGTGCCCGCTGTCGAAGCCCACATCACCGGAACCGTCTGGAAGATCGAGGTCGCGGTCGGCGACGAGATCGACGAGGGCGACACCGTCGCCATCCTCGAATCGATGAAGATGGAGATGCCGGTCGAGGCCGAGGATCCCGGAACGGTCAGGGAGATCCGTTGCGAGGAGGGCCAGTCGGTCTCCGAGGGCGACGTGCTCGTCGTCCTCGAGTAGGCGCGCCGGCGTGAGCTCCGCCGAGCAGCTCGCTTCCGGGAAACTGCTTCTCGACGAGCCCGCGGACGGCGTCGCGCGGCTCACCCTCTCGAACCCCGACAAGCGCAACCCGCTCGATCACGAGGTCCTCGACGCGCTCGCCGAGGTCCTCCCGAGGCTCGACGACGGGATCCGCTACCGCTGTGTCGTTCTCACCGGCGCCGGCGGCGCCTTCTCGGCGGGCTACGACATCGGCTCGATCCCCGACGAGAGCTTCGCCCGCGACGCCGAGGCGCTCGTCGCCCATCCGTTCCACGCGGCGATGGACGCGGTCTCGGCGCACCCGTTCCCGGTCGTCGCCGCGATCAACGGCCACTGCCTCGGCGGCGGGCTCGAGCTCGCCGTGCGCTGCGACCTGCGGGTCTGCGCAGCCGGCGCGAAGCTGGGGATGCCGCCGGCCCGCCTGGGCCTGGTCTACGGGCACACCGGGCTGCGCCGGTTCATCGACGTGATCGGGATCGCCCGCACCAAGGAGCTGTTCCTGACCGGTCTCACGGTCGACGGCCCGCGCGCGGAGGAGATCGGGCTGGTGCACGCGGTCACCGAGGACCACGAGCTGCCCGGCTCGGCGCTGGAGCTCGCCCAGACGATCGCGATGAACGCGCCGATCTCGATGCGCGGCAACAAGCAGGTGATCGAGACCCTCGCCGCCTTCCCGCGGCTCAGCGAGGAGCAGGAGCGCGAGCTGGTCGAGCTGCGCGAGGCGTGCTTCGGCTCGGACGACTTCCGCGAGGGGATCCGCGCCTTCTCGGAGCGCCGCCAGCCGCGCTGGACCGGCAGGTAACCCGGGGCGCCCCGGAAGGGATGAGCGCCGGCGCCGAGCTCGCGATCGCGCCCTACGTCGAGCGCGACGAGGACGAGCTCCTCGCCGCCTTCGCCGCGGTCGTCGAGGAGGGCGGCGGCTACCCGCAGGCGCCGCCCGTCGACCGGGAGGGGTTCCGGGCGGTCTGGGTCGAGCCGGCCGTCTCGGTTCAGGTCGCTCGCGTGGGCGGCGAGCTCGCCGGCGGGTATTACCTGAAGCCGAATTTCCCGGGACGGGCGGCGCACATCGCGAACGCCGGCTATCTCGTCGTCGCCGGGATGCGGGGACGCGGCATCGGCGAGGCGCTCGTCGTGCACTCGCTCGCCGAGGCCCGCCGGCAGGGCTTCGACGCGCTGATGTTCAACCTCGTCTTCGAGTCGAACCCGGCCGGCCGCCTCTACGAGCGCCTCGGGTTCCGCCGGATCGGGCTGATCCCCGACGCGGTCGAGGGCGAGAGCGCGCGGATCTACTGGCGCTCGCTCTCGGACCAGCCGGCCGAGGGCGTGTAACGGCGCCCCCCTCCCTCAGCCCTCGAGGGTGGCGTCGACCTCCATCTCGACGTTGCCGCGCAGGGCGCCGGAGATCGGGCAGTTCTCGTGCGCCTCCGCGGTGACCGAGTCGAAGCCGGCCTGGTCGAGGCCCGCGACCTTGCCGGTGACCTTCAGGTGCGAGGACTTGACGCCCTCGCCGGGGACGAACTCGACGGTCGCCGTGGTCTCGATCCGCTCCGGCGGGTTGCCGGCCTGGGCGAGGACGTTGGCGAGCGCCATGCAGTAGCAGGAGGAGTGCGCCGTGGCGAGCAGCTCCTCCGGGCTCGTGGTCCCCTCGGTGCGCTCGACGCGGGCGGGCCAGGTCACCTCCAGGTCGGGGATCGCCCCGCTCGACGCGCTCGCGGTCCCGCTGCCGCTCACCAGGTCGCCCCGCCAGACCGTCGTCGCCCTCGATTCGCTCGCCATCGCTACCTCCGTGCAGTAGTTGGTCGGTAGCGCGGAGTATCCATCGTTCGCGTCCGGCCCGATTCCTAGCCTGCGGGCCCGTTCGCTCGCTACCCCGAGGAGGCGCGATGGCGTCGCTGATCAGCTTCGAAGAGGCGCTCGAGCTCGCCGGCATCACCGGGCAGGAGGAGATCTCCGAGCTCGTCGAGCGCGCCTGGGCCGTGCGGACCGAGCGCTTCGGCGACTCGACCGATCTGTGCTCGCTCGTGAACGCGAAGTCGGGCGGGTGCGCGGAGGACTGCGGCTTCTGCGCGCAGTCGCGCTACGCGGAGGCCGATACCCCGATGCACGCGATGATGGAGCCGGAGCAGATCCTCGAGCACGCGAGGGCGGCGGAGGCGGCGGGCGCGCACCGCTTCTGCATGGTCACCCAGGGCCAGGGGCTCTCGAAGCGCGACTTCGCCAAGATCGAGGCCGGGGCGAAGCTCGTCGCCGAGCAGACCAACCTGAAGCGCTGCGTGTCGATCGGGCACATCTCGCCGGACCGGGCCCGCCAGCTCAAGGAAGCGGGCATCCAGCGTGTCCACCACAACGTCGAGACCGCGCGCTCCTACTACGACGAGGTCACGACCACGGTCCGCTACGAGGGCCGGATGCGGACGATCGACGCCGTGAAGGACGCGGGGCTCGAGACCTGCGTGGGCGGCATCCTGAACCTCGGGGAGTCGCCGCGCCAGCGGGTCGAGATGGCGTTCGAGCTCGCCGAGGTGAACCCGACCTCGGTTCCGATCAACCTGCTCAACCCCCGCACCGGCACGAAGTTCGGCGACCGCGAGATGATGGACCCCTGGGAGGTCGTCAAGTGGGTCGCGATCTTCCGGCTGATCCTCCCCGACGCGCTCTTCCGCCTTTGTGGCGGGCGGGTGGAGAACCTGCACGAGCTCCAGCCGCTGGCGGTGAAAGCGGGCCTGAACGGGGTGATGATGGGCAACTTCCTGACCACGCTGGGCGCCGAGCCCGCCGACGACCGGGCGATGTTCTCAGAGCTCGGGCTGAACGTCGCCCGTCAGGACGACAACGGCGCCAACCCGCGGCCGGACAACCGCGACGGCTGGCTCGAGGGCAACGCCCCGAAGACGCCGGTCGACGAGCTGATCGACTCGCAGGAGGAGGCGAACTTCTGGGACCCGTCGACCCAGCTGCGCGTCGTGAAGAAGAAGCAGAAGCCGCCGCCCTACCCGAAGGCGGCGTGAGCGACGTCTCCGAGCGCCTCGCCGAGCTGCGCGCGGCGGGGCTGGAGCGGCGCCTGCGCGAGGTCGGCGGCGAGCAGGGACCGCGGGTCGTCCTCGACGGCGAGGAGGTCCTTCTCCTCTGCTCGAACAACTACCTCGGGCTCGCCACCCACCCGGCCGTCCGCGAGGCGGCGGCCGAGGCGGCGATGCGCTGGGGCGCCGGGGCGGGGGCGTCGCGGCTGATCTCCGGCTCGATGACGGTCCACGGCCGGCTCGAGGAGCGCTTGGCCGCGTTCGAGCGGACCGAGGCGGCGCTCCTCTTCGGCTCGGGCTACCTCGCCAACACCGGCACCGTCTCCGCGCTGGCGCGGGGCGGCGAGGTCGTCTTCTCGGACCGCCTGAACCACGCCAGCATCATCGACGGCTGCCGGCTCGCCTCCGCCGAGACGTTCGTCTACGAGCACGCGGACCTCGACCACCTGGCCTGGGGGCTCGAGCGCGCCGCGGGGCGGCCGGCGCTGATCGTGACCGACGGGGTCTTCTCGATGGACGGCGACGTCGCCCCGCTCGCGGGCCTCGCTGGCCTCGCCCGCCGCCACGGCTGCCGGCTGATGGTCGACGAGGCGCACGGCACCGGCGCCCTCGGTCCGGGTGGGCGGGGAGCGGTCGCCGCCGCCGGGCTCGAGGACGAGGTCGACGTGATCGTGGGCACGCTCGGCAAGGCGCTCGGCGGGTACGGCGCCTACGTCTGCTGCCGGCGCGAGGTCCGCGAGCTCCTGATCAACGTCGCGCGCCCGTTCGTGTTCTCGACCGCGCTGCCGCCGCCGGTCGTGGCCGCCGCCGAGGCGGCGCTCGCCGAGCTCGAGGCCGACCCGGGGATGGTCGAGCGGCTGCGGCGTAACGCGGCGGTGATCCGGGGCGCGCTCGCCGCGGAGGGCCTCGAGGTCGAGCCGGACGGGACCCAGATCGTCCCGATCCTGGTCGGCGAGGCCGCCGACGCGACCGCCCTGTGCGAGGCGGCCCTCAGCCGGGGGGTGTTCGCCCAGGCGATCCGCCCGCCGACCGTGCCCGCGGGGACCTCGCGGCTGCGCCTGACGGTGATCGCGACGCACCGCGAGGGCGAGCTGCGCCGCGCGGCGGCGGCGATCGCGGGCGCCTGGCGCGAGGGCCGCGGCGCCGGGCCGCGGGCGGAACCCGGCGTGCTCGAACGCGCGGCGTGAGCGCGGCCGGGCTCTTCGTCACCGGGACCGGCACCGAGGTCGGCAAGACCGTGGTGGCCGCCGCGATCGCGCGGACCGCTGCCGCGGGCGGGAGGCGGGTCGCGGTCTTCAAGCCGGCGGTCAGCGGGCTCGACGACTGCGCGGCGTCCGGCGGGGAGCCCGACCACGAGCTGCTGCGCCGCGCGGCCGGCTCCGGCCAGTCCGACGACGAGGTCGCCCCGTACCGCTTCGGCCCGCCCGTCTCGCCCCACCTCGCGGCCGAGCTCGCCGGCGAGGAGATCGATCCCGCGGCGCTGCGGGCGGCGGCGAGCCGGGCCGGGGACGGCGCCGACCTGCTCGTCTGCGAGGGGGTCGGGGGCTTCCTGGTCCCGCTCACCCTCGGCTACCTGGTGCGCGACCTCGCCCGCGACCTCGGCCTGCCGGTCGTCATCGCCGGCCCGCCGGGACTGGGGACGATCAACCACACCCTGCTCACGATCGAGGCGGTCCGGGCGGTGGGCCTTGACGTCGCCGCGGTGGTGCTCACGCCCTGGCCCGACGAGCCCGCTGATGTGGCGCGCTCGAACCGCGAGGCGATCGAGCGGCTGGGCGACGTGCGGGTCGAGGCGCTGCCGCGGCTCGATCTCGCGGATCCCGGGCGCTGGCCCGCGCTCGCGGCCGGCTGGACCTAGCGCCTCACCACGCGCTCGCAGCCCGCGGTTTCGTCCGCCGGGTCGACGATCGCCGTGTCCTCGCCGCGGCCGCAGTCGACGCGCGCGTCGGGGGCCCCGTCGGCCGCCTCGAGCCGATCGGGGCCGTCGCCGCCCTCGAGCCGGTCCGTGCCCTCCTGGCCGAAGAGCACGTCCGCGCCGTCGCTTCCGTCGAGCGAGTCGTCGTCGAGCTCGCCGAAGATCCGGTCCGGTCCGTCGGACCCGGCGAGCAGGTCGGCGTTCGCCTGGCCGTGGATGGAGTCTGGGCCCCGCCCGCCGTCGGCCTGGTCCTCGCCGCCCCCGCCGAAGAGCCGGTCGCGGCCGCCCTCGCCCTCGAGCGCGTCGTCGCCCGCCTGGCCGTGCAGGTAGTCGTCGCCGGCGCCCGCGCGCATCCGGTCGTCGCCGAGGCCGCCGAAGCCGAAATCGGCGCCGCCCGCGTCGATCAGGGTGTCGTCGCGCGCCTGGCCGTGGGCGGTGTCGTCGCCTGGACCGCCGCGAAGGTCGTCGACGGTCGGGCCGGCGTTCGGCCCGCTGTCGCCGAGCAGGATGTCCTCGCCGGACCCGCCCTCCGCGCGCGACGCCTTGGAGAGCAGCGTGTCGGCGCCGGGCCCGCCGAGGAGGCGCGCCCCGGCGCTGCCCGTGAGCCGGTCCCCGCCCTCGCCGCCGAGCTGGCGCGCGGAGCCCCCGAGACCGTCCGCGCCGGCCCCGCCGAGCGCGTCGTCGGCCGGGCGGCCCCAGATCTCGTCGCTGCCGGAGCCGCCGTCCAGCCGCGCGGAGCCGGGGTCCTCGACGGCCGCGATGAGCTGGTCGTCGCCGCCCTCGCCGAACACCTCGTCCTCGCCCGCCTGCGCCTGCAGCCGGTCGGGCCCGTCGCCGCCGCGGAGCAGATCGTCGCCCTCCTGGCCGTAGACGCCGTCGGCGTCCTCGGCGCCATCGAGCTCGTCGTCGCCCGCGCCCCCGTAGAGCAGGTCGGCGCCGGGGCCGGCCGCGAGCGTGTCCGCGTCCTCCATCCCGTGCAAGAAGTCGTCGTCCGCGCCGCCTTCGAGGCGGTCGGCGCCGGTCTGGCCCTGGACGGTGTCGGCGCCGCCCTCGCCGGCGAGGCAGTCGTCGCCGCCGAGGCCGTCGACCCGGTCGTCGCCGTCCCCGGCGGCGATCGAGTCGGCCCCCTCGCCGCCGACGAGCTGGTCGGCCGCCGGCGTGCCCATGACGGGGTCGAGGCAGCCGCTCGGCGTCCGCGGCGCCGCGCTTTCGCCGCCGCCGAGCGCGAGCCCGGCGGGCGCGGCCAGCACGCCGATCGCGGCCGCGCCCACGAGCGCGATTGCCAATCGTCCCGAGATGACCCAGATAACCCGCGAGCGACCCGCAAAGAGCGACTTCGCGCGAAGCCGGTTCCCTCCGGGACGAGGGGTAGTTTCGATCCACTCGATGTCCGAACGAGTGGGGCAGCTCGATCACCGCCACCTGTGGCACCCGTTCACCCAGCAACGGGGCTGGGTCGAGGAGCGGCCACTGGTGATCGAGTCCGGCGAGGGCACCGACCTGATCGACGCCGAAGGCAACCGCTACATCGACGGCGTCGCCTCGCTGTGGTGCAACGTGCACGGGCACCGGCACCCGGCGATCGACGCGGCGGTCCGCGACCAGCTCGGCCGAGTGGCTCATTCGACCATGCTCGGGCTCACCCACGAGCCCGCGGCCGAGCTGGCGGAACGCCTCGTCGAGATCGCGCCGCCCCGGCTCTCCCGGGTCTTCTTCTCGGACTCGGGCTCGAGCGCGACCGAGATCGGGCTGAAGATGGCGTTCCAGTACTGGCGCCAGCGGGGCGACGGCGGCGCCCGGCGCACCGAGTTCGTGACCCTGCGAAACGCCTACCACGGCGACACGATCGGGGCCGTCTCCGTCGGCGGCATCGACACCTTCCACGCCGCCTTCGAGCCGCTCCTCTTCCGCAGCCACGCGGTCTCCGCGCAGGATCCGGGTGAGCTCGAGCGGGTCCTCGCGGAGCACGGGGAGCGGATCGCCGGGGTGATCGTCGAGCCGCTCGTCCAGGGCGCGGCCGGGATCCTGGTGCAGCCGCCGGGCTTCCTCCGGGACGTGCGCCGGCTGTGCGACGCCGCCGGGACCCTGCTGATCTGCGACGAGGTCGCGACCGGGTTCGGCCGCACCGGGACGATGTTCGCCTGCGAGCAGGAGCGGGTCGCCCCGGACATCCTCTGCCTCGGCAAGGGCCTCACCGGCGGCTACCTGCCGCTGGCCGCGACCCTCGCCACGGAGCGCGTCTACGACGGCTTCCTCGGCGAGCCCGAGGAAGGCCGCACCTTCTTCCACGGCCACACCTTCACCGGCAACCCGCTCGCCTGCGCGGCGGCCGTCGCGAACCTGGAGACGTTCGAGGCCGAGCACACGCTGCTGCGCCTGCAGCCGAAGATCCGCCTCCTGCACGACCTGCTGGGCGAGGTCGCCGAGATGGACGAGGTCGCCGAGGTGCGCGGCCGCGGCCTGATGGCCGGCATCGACCTCGGCGAGCACGACCCGGCGCTCCGGCTCGGCCACCGGGTGACGCTCGCCGCGCGCGAGCGCGGAGCGATCGTGCGCCCGCTCGGCGACGTCGTCGTGCTGATGCCGCCGCTCGCGATCTCGAAGCCGGACCTGGCCCGGCTCGTCGCGATCGTCCGCGAGTCGATCGTGGCCGCACACGAGTCCGCCTACGGCTCGGCGCCGGCGGAGATCGCCTCCCGGCGAGCCGCATCGGCGGCCGCCGGCGTCGCCGAAGCGGCCTAGCTCGCGCTCAAGCGCGGGCGGCGGCGGCCTGGGCGGCGGCCGCGGCGCGCTCGCTCTGGCCCCGGCCCCAGCGCTTCTCCGCCTTGGCGACGCGCGCGAACTGCACCTCGCAGGATCCGCGCCGGACGTTCGCCGGCACGAGCGGCCGCGCGGCCCGGTGCGCCGCCGCGGCGGCGCGGTAGGCGGCGGTGTGCGCCGGGGTCCACCGCAGCCGGTACATCTTGCGGACGCGGGACGGCAGTGACCCGATCACGAGCAGGTTGAGCGCCTCGAGCCCGAGCCGGTCGACCGGCGCGCCCGGGATCTCGAGCCCGACGATGTGGCCGATCTCGCGCGCCTCGTGGGTCAGGAAGACCTCGTCGCTTGCGATTCGCCCGTCGAACCAGGCGCGGAACTCGGCATAGGTCTCCGGGGTGTGCGAGCGGTCGAGGTGGAAGAGCTCGCCCCAGCGCCGGTAGTCCTGCCAGAGCGTCTCGCGCTCCGAGGGCGTGAGGGGCCGCACGAGCTCCTCGTAGAGGGTCTGGCCCGAGTCGGCGATGCAGGCGAGCGTCCAGAGCATCTGCTTCGGGTCGAGGGCGTCGTAGGCGGTCCCCGCGGGGTACGGCCCGGCGGGGCGGCCGAGCTCGCCCCTGGTGCGCTGGTGCAGGCGGTGGACCCGGGCCAGCTCGCGGTCGGCCTCCTCCCTGGTGCCGAAGAAGGTCTTCTCGAAGACGCGCGCGGTCCGCACGAGCCGGTCGAACGGCTTCGCGGCGCCGGCCGTCGACATGAAGGTGCCGACCGTGACCACCGGGTCGACGGCGCCGACCATGAGTCCGCGCTGGCCGTACAGCAGGCCGACGATGCGCTGCTCGTGGACCCGCCTCAGCATCGAGCGCCCCGGTGGGAAGTAGCCCTGGTCGGCGTCGGCCGCGCCGGAGGTCATCGTGCGGGAGATTATCCGTGACGAAACGGTCGTAGCCCCGTAGTAGCGACGTGGAGCCCGCCCTGGCCGAGCCCGAACCAGAGATCCGCAGCGCCCCCGGGGACCGGGAGGCGGTCTTCGAGGAGCTCTACCGCCGAAGCCGCGACGACGTCTACTCCTACGTCGCCGGCCTCCTGCGCGACCGCTCGGCCGCCGAAGAGGTCACCGCGACCGCGTTCGAGCGCGCTTTTCGCCGCTGGTCGCGGTTCGACCCCGAGCGCGGCAGCCCGCGCGCCTGGATCTTCGGGATCGCGCGCAACGCCGCGCTCGACGAGCTCCGCCGCCGCGGCCGCCAGGCCGAGATGGCGGGCGAGCACGCGGATCCGGACGCGCCGAGCGGCGTCGACGAGGCGGAGGCGAGCCTGCGCCGGGCCGCCCTCGCGTCCGCCGTGGCCGAGCTCTCGCCGCGCGAGCGGGAGCTGGTCGCGCTCAAGTTCTTCGCCGGGCTCTCCAACGGGGAGATCGCGGACGTGATCGGCGTCGGCGAGTCGAACGCCGGGACGCGGATCCACCGCGTCATGACCAAGCTGAGGGAGGCCTGCGATGAGGCAGCGTGAGCAGCACGACCTGAGCGACGAGGCGCGCCGCGAGCTGGACGCCCTCGACCGCGCGCTGGCCGGCGAGCCGGTGGACGCCGAGCTCGACGCGGTGGCGAAGCTCGCGCGCGACATGCGGGCGATGCGACCCGAGCCGTCGGGCGAGTTCGCGACGCGGCTCGACGACCGCGTCGAGGACGGGTTTCCGCCCGAGCCGGGCTCGGCCGCGAGCCCTGCCGCCCGCCTTCGCGAGTGGCTCGCGGGCGTCCGGCCGGCGCGGATCGTCGCCCCGGCGGGGGCGATGGCGACGCTCGTGATCGTCGTCTCGGTCGCGGTGATCCAGAGTGGCGGCGGGGACGCGACCACGCCCGTCGAGGAGACCCGCGGCGGCGCCCCGGCGGCCCCGGCGATCCCTGAGGACGCCGCCGGCGGGGCCGTGGGCGAGGCGGCGCCGGGCATCGCGGTGCCCGGCGATCAGGAGCAGTTCGCGGTGCCCGCCCCGAGCGGGGACCGCGTCGCCCCCAACGAGGACCGCAAGGTCGAGCGCTCGGCGAGCCTCGCCCTCTCCACCGACGGCGACGGGTTCGCTGACGTGACCGACGGCGTCGTCGCGGTCACCGACCGCTACGACGGCTTCGTGCTCTCGAGCGAGCAGAGCTCCTCGGGCGACAGCTCGCGCGCCGAGTTCGACCTGAGGATTCCGTCCGGCGACCTCTCCGCCGCGCTCGCCGACCTGTCCGAGCTCGCCCACGTGGAGTCGCGCACGGAGGACGCGCTCGACATCACGGCGCCCGCGGCGAACGCGCGCCAGCAACTCACGGACGCGCGGGCCCAGGTCGAAGGGCTGTTGACCCAGCTCGCCGAGGCGGATTCGCCGAAGGAGACCGACCGCATCCAGGCGCGGCTCGACATCGCGCGGAGCGACGTCGCCGCCGCCAAGGCCGAGGTCCGGGGGCTCGCGCGCCGGGCCAACTTCTCCGACGTCCGCGTCACCGTCACCTCGGACGGCGGCGGCGACGGCGACTGGGGGGTCGAGGAGGCGATCGACGACATCGGCGACGGGCTCTCGACGGCCGGCGGCGTCGCGCTGGTCGCGGCGGCGATCGTCCTCCCGATCGGGCTCGTCATCGCCCTGATCGCCTTCGTTTGGCGGCGCACGGTGCGGCGCGGGCGCGAGCGCGCGCTCGGCGAGTAGCGCCGCCGCGACTCGCCGCCCTACATCTCGTAGGGCTCGAAGTCCGACTTGCGCGCGCCGCACACCGGGCAGAACCAGGTGTCCGGGATGTCGTCGAACGCGGTTCCCGGCGGGATGCCGCCGTCGGGGTCGCCCTCGTCGGGGTCGTAGATGAACCCGCACGAGGTGCACATCCAGAGCTGCTTGGTCGCGGTCTCCGCCATGGCCGCGCCGCAGGTTACCGTTCCGCGCATGCCAGGCGACCCGGTCACCCCCCGCCCCGCCTCGACCGTGATCCTGCTGCGCCGCTCCGGCAAGCACCGCGCGGGCGGGCTGCAGGTGCTGCTCGTCAAGCGCAACCCGGAGGCGCGCTTCATGCCCGGGGTCTGGGTCTTCCCCGGAGGCGCCGTCGACGACGGGGACCGCGGTTCCGACGACGAGGCGACATACCGCGCCTGCGCCGCCCGCGAGCTTCGGGAGGAGGCGGGGATCGGGCTCGACGGGGACGCCGAGATGGTCCTCTGGTCGCGCTGGATCACCCCGGAGATCGTCCCGATCCGCTTCGACACCTGGTTCTACCTCGCCCTGGCGCCGCCGCACTCGCCGCCGGAGCCCGACGGCGCGGAGACGGTCGACGCCGGCTGGTTCGAGCCGGCGGCGGCGCTCGAGGGCCACCGCGCCGGCGAGCTCCAGCTGGTCTTCCCGACGATCAAGCAGCTCGAGGGCCTCGCGGCGTTCGCCACCGCCGAGGAGGCCCTCGAGGCCGCCCGCCGCTCCGAGGTGCGCCCGATCCTGCCCAAGGTCACCGGAGAGGCGAGCGAGCGCCGCATCGTGCTCCCGGGCGAGCCCGGCTACGACGCCTAGACAGGCGCCCGCGCGGGGGTATTCTCGGTCCGGTGACGGCGACCCTCCCAGACGAGGTCCGGGAGACCTTCTCCCGCTACATCACCTGCGAGTACACGACGATCGACTCGCGCCAGCAGCCGATCGCCTGGCCGGTCACCCCGTACTACGACGACGGCGCCGAGACGATCGACATCACGACCGGTCTCGGCTACCCCAAGAAGGCGAACGACGCCCGGGCCAACCCGCGGGTGAGCCTGTTCTTCTCCGACCCGACCGGGTCGGGGATCGGCGGCGGGCGGCGCGTCCTCGTCCAGGGCACGGCGGAGGTCGACGACCGCGACCTGGTCGCTAACCGCGAGCGCTACTGGCGCGAGTCCGGGGAGAAGCTGCCGGCGACCAAGGACATGCACCCGCCGAAGCCGCTGCGCGGGATGTTCAACTGGTACTACACGCGCCTCTACGTGAAGGTCCGGCCCGAACGGATCTTCCACTGGCCCGACGGCGACCACGCGAAGCCGCCCGAGGTGATCGACTCCCACAAGGAGGAGGTGCGCTCCGGCCACGTGGAGGAGCCCCTCGAGCCCCACGAGGAGCCCGAGGGCGGAGCGCGCGCCTGGGACGAGCGCCTCGGCGAGCTCGGAGACCGCTACCAGAACGCGGTGCTCGCCTGGGTGGCCCCCGACGGCTTCCCGCTCTCGGCCCGGGTCCCCGTCGTCCCCGAGCCGGCGATGGAGCGGATCGCCCTCGGCCACGGCCCCGCCGGGCTGCCCCTCACCGAGGGCCGCGCCTGCCTCACCGCCCACCGGCACGCGCCCGACTTCACCTGGCAGGAGAACTTCCAGGTCCGCGGCGACCTCGTCCGCGAGGGCGACTCCTGGGCCCTCGTCCCCCACAGGCTCGTCGGCGGCTTCGAGCGCCCCGACGAAGGCTTCATGGGGATCATGCGCCGCAACTTCTCCAAGGTGCGGCGCTTCCGCAAGGTCGCGAAGCGCGAGCTGCGGAAGCGGGGGTAGGCCCGGTTCACGCGGCCGGCCTCCGCCGGCGCTCCCGGAGCAGGGAGATGAGGGAACGGGCCACGGCGGGGGCGTCGCTCGCCAGCTCGTCGTCGGCGACGCGCAGGACGGTGAAGCCGCGGCGGGCGAGCTCGCGGTCGCGGGCGCGGTCGCGGGTGAACGTGTGCCGGTCGGAGTGGTAGGCGTAGCCGTCGAGCTCTACGACCAGGCGCTCGGAGCGCCAGAGGAAGTCGACGGTGTAGGGCCCGATGCGCGCGTTGACGGCGGGGATCGGCAGGTCGTGGGCACGTAGCAGGCGCAGGAAGCGGCGCTCGAGGTCGCTTCGGGTGCGCTCGGCCGACCAGCCCATGTCCCGGCGGGTTCGGGCCGGGGTGGTGACCGGGATGTTGCGGCGGCGGGTCACGTCGGTCGGGCGCAGGGTGGTGGAGCGGTGCAGGACGATGCCCTCGCGCTTGGCCCGGCCGCCGTCGCCGGGGACCGTGACGTGGGCCCACTGCGGGCTCTTCGGGGCGAGCGACCAGAGGTGGGCGGCCGATGCGTGGGAGAGCGCCGCCTCGGGGCCGCAGGCCAAGACGGCGGCGAGCCAGCGGCCCTCGCGGGAGAGGTCCGTGTGACCGACGGCGTAGACGCCCCGGTAGAGGCGGTGGAGCAGGCCCGCTCGCACGCGCCGGCGCACCGACGAGTGCGAGAGACCGGCCCACAAGAGCTGCTCGATCGTGACCACCCCGTGCTGACGCGCCGCGATCTCGGCGATCTTGGCGTCCGCCCTGTCGAGATATCGCCACATGTAGGCAATAAGTCGCCAGGGCACCTCCGCGCCCCCTTGTCGGCCGGTCCCCGTCCCCTCGATCCGCCCTTATTGCGGCGGTTGGCCGGCCCGGCTCGCGGGTGCTCAGACCGGGCTGGGGCCCGGGCCCTCCGCCGGGTTCGGCGGGAACGGCTCGAGGCCGGCGTGCCAGGGGCCGGCCGGGTAGGGCTGGTGGCCGGACTCCTCCATCTCGCGGCGGACGCGGCGGAAGAGCTCGCCGCCGGCCTCGAGGGCCAGCTCCAGCTCGTCCGCGGTGCGCTCGCGCAGGCGCCAGAGGAAGTAGATCTGGCGCTCGGAGACGCCGAAGTCGATCTCGCGGTCGATCGTGGTCACCCAGTCGAGGAAGGCGGGGCCGAAGAGCTCGCGCAGCGCGATCGGGTCGTGGTCGGAGGGCACCGTGGCGAGGAAGCGCTTGTTGAAGTCGAGGCTCTCGAACTCGACCTTGCGCCGCGAGGCGACGCGCTGGAACACGTCGTCGGGGTTCGCCTCCAGCGACTCCACGTTGAAGATCGGGACGACGGCGGCGAGGTCGGGCATGTGGGCCTTCACCAGCACCGCGCGCGGCAGCACCGCCTTCTTGAAGAGCCCGCCGGCCTCGAACTCCTCGGCGTCGCAGCTCGCCCCCCAGGCGTCGCGCGCGAGCTCGCCGGTGAGCCGGTTGGCGCCGCCGGGGCAGAGCGCGGGCGGGGCGTCGACCGGGTTGAGCCCGCCGATCGGGTCGTAGCGGAGCTCGTGCTTCCCGCCGTACTCGGCGACCGTCTCGGCCCAGGCCGTCGCGTCGTCCGCGGCGCTCACAGGACCCGGCGGTAGAGCTCGGCGAAGTCCTCCTCGGAGGGCTCGCGGGGGTTCACCAGGGTGGAGCCCTCCCCCATCGCGTCCTCGGCGAGCTGGGGGATCCCCTCCTCGGGGACGCCGACCTCCGAGAGCCTGCCGGGGAGCCCGAGGCGGCCGCGCAGCTCGCGCACCCACCCGGCGAGCGCGGCGCCGACCGCGGGGCCGTCGCCGGCCGCGTCGACGCCGACGATCTCGCAGATCGTGCGGAAGCGGTCCGCGTACTCGACCGGGCCCGCGGAGTTGAACTCGATCGTCACCGGCAGGTGGATCGCGTTGGCGACGCCGTGCGCCACCCCGTGCCGCGCGCCGCACGGGTGCGAGAGCGAGTGCGCGATCCCGGTGGCGCCGAGCCCCGTCGGCACGATCGCGAGGTTGGCGGCGACGAGCATGTTCCCGCGCGCCTCCTCGTCGGCCGTGTCGGTCACGGCGCGCTCGAGGCTCTCGTGGATCAGCCGGATCGCGTGCAGGGCATAGGCGTCGAAGTGCGGGTTCCACTCGGTCGAGGTGACCGCCTCGATCGCGTGCGTGAGGGCGTCCATCCCGGTCGCCGCCGCGATCGGCGCCGGCAGGGTGGCGGTCGCGTCGGGGTCGAGGATCGCGAGGTCGAAGAAGACCGGGAAGTCGAGGATCAGGAACTTGATCTGGCGCTCGGAGTCCTTGATCACCGCGACCGGGCTCGCCTCGGAGCCCGTCCCGGCGGTCGTGGGGATCGCGGCCGACGGCGCCAGCGGCAGCGGCCTGCCGAGCCCGTCGTCCTCGCGGGGAAGGATGTAGACGCCCTCCCAGTCCGCCACCTCGCCGCCATGGGTAAAGATCACGTTCGCGGCCTTCGCCGTGTCCATCACCGAGCCCCCGCCGACCGCGAGGAAGCCGTCGGCGCCGGCCTCCCTCGCGGCCTCGGCGCAGCCGACGACGACGCTCGTGTCGGAGTCCTGGGGGACGGCGTCGAAGATCGCCGCGGCCTCGAGCCCTCCGTCCTCGAGCCCCGCCACGGCCCGGTCGACGAGCCCCGTCCCGCGCAGGACCTCGTCGGTGACCACGAGCGGGCGCTTGGCGCCCTCCTTCGCGAACTCGAACCCGGTCCCGTCGACGAGCCCCTTGCCGGCGACGACGCGCGTCGGCGCCGTGAACTGCCAGAACTCCTTGAACACCGCGGCTAGACGTCGACGAGGTCCCCGCGGCCCTGCGCCTCGAGCAGGGCCTTGTAGCGGGGGAAGATGGGCTTCGTCAGCGGGACCAGCTTGAGGATCTTCGCGACCGGGCCCTTCGCCTTGATCTGGCCACGGGCGAGCGCGACCGTGACGTTCACCTTGCCGAGCCAGAACCTGTGCGCGGTGTCCGCCTCCATCGACATCGTCACCTCGGGCTCCATGTCGGACTCGCCGAAGTCGACGTCGCCGGGCTGGCCCTCCTGGAGCCGGACCGTCACCGCCGAGTCGGGCTCGCGGTACTCGTAGCGGACGATCGTGTTCGCCTTGCGGAACTTCGGCGCCAGCTCCTCGTCCTCCGCGATGTCGACGAACAGCTTGCCGATCGTCGCGTAGACCTCGTCTGCATCCTTGAAGTACGCCAACTGCTGCCTCTCCTCGTTCGTGGGAGGCCGATCCTATGCGGGAGAGGGCCTAGGGGTCGGCGAACAGGTTGGGTGCGCGGCCGCCGCCGAATTCTTCGGAGAAGTCCTCCTTGATGATGCAGGGGGCGAAGGCGACGTCGACCGGAGGCAGGCCGGGCGCCGGGTTGGCCTTCGTCGTCGGATCCTCGTCGGGGTTCTGGCTCGACTGCGTGTAGTCGAGGTTCTTGCAGTCGAAGTTCTTGAAGATGCCGGCGGCCGCGGCGGTCGCGTCGAGCGAATCCGGCTCGATGTAGCCGTTGCCGCGGTTGGTGGACGAGCGGGTCGGGTAGATCGCGAGCGCCTCCGCGCTCAGGTAGCTGAGCTGGCGGAGGCCCCGGCGCGGCGCGGGCTGACCCTCGAGCGGGACGAAGTTGCCCGCGAGGCCCGCGGGCGGGCCCGCGAAGAAGTCGCCGATGAAGCTGCGGAAATAGGTCAGGTAGGAGATGATCGGGTTGAGCTCCGCGAGCGATGGATCGACCTGGTCGAAGAGCGGCCCGAAGCCCTCGAGGTACTTCCGCGTCGCCGGCAGGCCCTTCTTCGCGGCCTTGTTCAGCTCGTCCAGGTCGAAGAAGAGGCTGCGCAGGTTCGGCGAGAGCTCGCGGATCGAGGCCAGCGTCGGGCTCAGGTCGCGGGCGACCGGGATCAGGTCCCGGACCAGCGGGTGCGTGTTCTCCTGGAACTGGTCGAGGCGCTCGAAGGTGAGCCGCGTCTCGCGCTGGAAGGTCGGGAGGATCTGGAAGATCTCGGCGAGCGAGCGCTCCTGGGTCGCGAGCGCGTCGAAGGTCTCGTTCGAGTTGGTGATCACGCTCGCGAGCTCCTGGTCGCGCGCCGTGAGCGCCTCGAAGACGGTCCCGGTGTCGCGCACCAGGCCCTTCAGCGCCGCCTTCTGGCGATTCAGCGTCTCGAGGACCGCCGAGGAGTCGCTGATGAACGGCCCGAGGTTGCCCAGGGCGTCGTTCAGGTCGAGCCCACGATCCTGGATCGCGACCGCGGCGTTCGCCTGCCAGCGCTGGAACGAGCGCCGCGTCTCCTCGTCGAGGGCGTTGAAGATCTCGTCGATCTGGGTCGCGTTCTCGACCTGGGAGTTCGAGAGGTGGCCACCCTCCGGAATCGTCTCGACCGAGGCCGCCTCGGCGTCGGAGACGTTGGCGGCGGCGCCAACCGAGACCGGCACCGAGTCGTCGGCCGGCTCCGAGCCGGAGGTGAGCTCGACGAAGGTCTCGCCCAGCAGCGTCTTCGCGCGCAGGATCGCGCGCGCGTCCTCTGAGATCGGCGCGAAGTCCGGCTCGATCTCGAGCGTGACGCGGGTCGCGTCCTGGCCGTCGACTCGCTCGTTCGCCGGCGCCAGCTCGAGGGCCTTCACCTTGCCGACCGATACGCCGCCGATGCGCACGTCGGATTCGACCGCGAGCGAGGTCGCCTCGGGGAAGTCGGCGGTGATCCGATAGCTCTCGGGCTTCAGCGGCACCGGTCCACCGAAGGCGAGCCAGAGGAAGAGGAGCAGCGCGAAGCACGAGAGCGCGAAGCCGAGCGCGACCAGGATGCGTCCGATGCTCGGAGCTTGCTTCTGCATTAGGGAAGGGGTCCTGTCTGGTCGCAGGGTCCACCCGCCGCGACGAGCGGCGAGAACGGCGTCACGAGCGGCGCCCCGGGTGAGCTGCCGAGGATGTTCACGATGTTGGCGCAGCTGGCCGTCAGGTAGATGCGGCGGTAGAGCCCGTGGCCGTCCGCGTTCGAGAACACCGAGTTCGAGTTGTGCCCGAGCCAGCCGGCCCAGTACAGGTAGCCCTCGTTGCGGTTCGGCGTCGACGGCGGCTCGGCTCCGCCCGGGTTGTTGGCGGCCATGTTGAGCAGCTTGTTGAGGCCGCCGAGTGTGCCGCGCAGGTGCGGGCTCGTCTCCTCGATCCGCTTCGCGGCGACGTTCAGGTCGGGCACCGGCTTGCGCGCCGAGCGGACGAACGGGCGGATCTCGTTCTCGATGACCGGCGTGACCTCGGTCGCGAAGCGCTCGGTCGACGCGTTCAGCTCGGGCAGGGCGCGGGCGAACGGCCTCAGGTCGTTGAACGTCGGGCCGAGGGTGTTCGCGAACGGGGTGAGCGCGGAGAGCGTCTCCCGCGCCTGGCGCAGCGTCCCGGGCAGCAGCGAGACGGCGCGCTGCACGTTCAGGTCCTGCTCGGCGATCGCGCCGAGCGAGGCGTTCGCGCTCGTCACGAGCTGGGCGAGGTCGTCCTCGGCGCGCCCGACGGTGAGGGTGAGCCGGTTGAAGTTGGTGACCAGGCTGCGGAGGTTGTCCTTCCGCTCGGCGACCTTGCGGTTGAGCTTCTCCAGGTCGCGGTTGATCGGCCCGAGTGAGCCGAGCAGCTCGCCGAGGTCGCGGGCGCGGCCGTCGAGGCCCTTTCCGGCGCCGACGAGGAGCAGGCGCAGGTACGCCTGGGTGTCGCCGTCCAGGAACTCGAGCACCTCGTTGAGCTCGACGTCGGGCGCGGTGTTCGACACCGGCAGGGTGGCGCCCTCCTCGACCTCGCCCGCCGCGCGGCTCCCCGGGTCGAGCTGGAAGAACATGTCCTCGAGGCCGGTCTGCGGGCGCAGGAGGATCGTCGCGTCCTTGTAGATCGGCAGGTCGTCGCGCTCGATCGCGAAGGTGACGACGGCGTGGCCCTCCTCGAGCTCGACCTCCTGGACGTCGCCGATGCGGACGCCGGCGACGCGGATCGTCTGCCCCTGGCCGGCGACGACAGCGCCGGCGTCGGAGAACTCGGCCTTCATCTCGAACGGCTTCTCCTCGAGGACCGGGATCCGCAGCCGCTCCTTCTGGAGGATGTAGAGGCTGATGCCGACCGCGACCACGAGGAGGACCGCGATCGCGATGAAGTCGCGCAGGTGTTCGCGGACCGCCCTCATCGAGCCTCGCTCCCTTCGTCTTCCTCGTCGGCCGCGTCCCCGCCGCCGCCGGTGAGCGCGTCGGTAGCGCGGTCCGTGTACTGCTCGGAGAACTCGATCCAGGCGTCGAGCGCGTCCGACTCGGCGTTGCGGGTCTTCGTCGTCGAGTGCTTCGCGCTCGCCTCCTGGGCGGCGCCGAGGTCCGTCGCCACCGTCTGGAACTCGTCCATGAGCTTGGTGAACGGGAGCGGGAGCCCGCCGCCGCCGACCGGCTGCTGCTCCGGCGTGCCGCCGGCCGCGGTGGCGAGGTTCGGCGGCTCCTGGCGCTCGCAGGCCTCGTTGGTGACGAACTTCGGCTTCACCGAGTCGTTGATAGACGGCTCGGCGCCGAGGATCGGGAACGGGACGAGGCCGACGAGGTCGGTGCCGCCCGCGGGGTTCGGGGAGAAGATGATGTTCTGGGTGCTGGCGCCGGTGTTCAGCGTGTTGATGCCGCCGCCGCCGAGCGTGCGGATGTACTGGCCGTTGGCGTCGCCCGAGCGGCTCTCGCCGGCGATCCCGACGAGGCTGTAGGCCGCCTCCTGGTAGACCCGGCCGACGGCGGGCTGGCCCTGCGCGGGGACGGTCATGTTCTGCCACGGGATCAGCACCTCGTTGAAGCAGCTCGCGAACGTGCGCAGCTTGTTGAAGGTCTCCGGGCTGCCTTCGGAGACCTGGGCGAGGTGCTCGACCGTCGGGTCGAGGTCGTGGACGAGGCCGCGCAGCTCGCGCTCGGAGACCAGCAGGCGCACCTGGCGCAGGAGCGGCGTCGCCGCGTCGAGCGCGTCGGGCGCCGTCAGGGTGCCAGGCAGCGCCTCGCGGGCGAAGGCGCGCAGGGGCGGGAAGGAGCGGTTGAGCGCGGGCAGGGCGGTGTCCGCCTCCTCGAAGACCAGCGGCAGCTCGACGATGGCCTGCTCGAGCGCCTGGTCCTCGGCGGCGAACGACCCGGAGAAGATGCGGAAGTTCGTGACCAGGTCCTTGAGCGCCTCCTCGTTGCGGCCGAGCCCGCGCACGACCTTGTCCAGGTTGCGGATCAGGCCGGAGAGGTCGTGCGGGTTCTCACCGAGGAAGGCCTCGTTCACCTGGGCGGTGAACTTGTTGGCGCCCGGCGAGGAGCGGTAGAGCTCCTGGAAGCCCTCGGCGCCTCCGTGGTCGACGAGCGCCGATCCGAACTCCTCCAGCGTGATCTGGAGCTGCTCGCGCACGTCGGCCTGCAGCGTGGTCAGGATCTGGTCGAGCTGGACCGAGTTCGAGGTCTGGTCGAGCGGGAAGGCGTGGCCCTCCTCGGCCTCGGGCGCCGAGGGCGATCCGGGCTTCACGTCGACGAACAGGTTGCCCTCGAGGAAGAGGCGCGGGAGCAGGCGGAAGGTCGCGTCGGTCTTGATCGGGCGTCCCTCGTCGGTGATCTCCATCGTCACCACGGCTGCGGACTCGCTCGTCGACTCCGGATCTGTCGACGCGGTGTCCCCCGCCGCGGTCGTGTCCTCGGTCTCGTCGCTCGCCTCGACCAACTCCTGGGCATCGGGACCGAGCGGCTCGACCTTGGTGACCTTGCCGACGTCGACGCCGGCGATCCGCACCGGCGAGTCGAGGCGGACGTTCTGGGCGGACGGGAAGACCGCCTGGACGTCATAGGAGTCCGACCATGGAAGCTTCTTCGTGAACGCCCACGCGACCCCGATCGCGATCAGCAGGATCGCGATCAGCGCGATTCCCCAGTTCGGCAGCCGCTTGTGCGCGCCGGGCCTCACGGGGCCCTCGATTCGACTCGGGTGTCGACCAGGCGGCGCGTGCCGTCCTGGTTCCAGAAGACCGTGGTCGGCCCGCGGGAGCCGGGCAGGTTCGACGGCGCGAAGCCCGGGTTGGAGGCGGGCTGGCCCGGCCGGCGAAGCTCACCGAGGGCGTAGCCCGTCTGGCCACCCTGGCAGTCGTCGCCGCCGTCGATGCCGGCCTGGCCGGTCGGCCCGGAAAAGCCCGGGGCGTGCACGATCGGGTACTCGTACGGCTTGAAAACGCCGGGCCCGTCCGGGTCGGCGAGGCCGGACTTGGCGTTCGCCTGGATCCCGCTGTAGCCGGCGAGCGGCGCCTGCACCGCGCCGGGGAGCTGGACGTTGCCCCCCGGGGACGCGACGTTGACGCCCCCGCTCGGCAGGCCGATCAGCTGCTGGCGCAGGTTGTAGCCGACCTGGTCGCGGTCGGAGAGCGCGTTCGGGATGAAGGTCGTCCAGTAGGTCGCGTAGTTGCAGACCGTCTGCACGGGGTTCACGTACTCGGCGAGCGGGCGGAGGCTGTCGAAGAGGTCGCGCAGGCGGGTCAGGCTCGCCTTCGTCGACGGGCGCTGGGCGAGCTGGTTGAGCGCCCGCAGCACGCCCTTCAGCTTGTTGTTCGTAGCCACCGACTCGCGCAGGACCGGGGTCCCGACGTCGATCGCCTCGTTGAGCACGGGCAGGGTCGGCCGCAGGTCGTTGACCCCCGGCGCGAGCAGGCGGGAGAGCTTGGTGAAGTCACGCAGGAAGGGGCGCTGGCGGGGAAGGAGGCGGATCCCCGTCTCCAGCGTCGGCGGGCCTTCGGAGATGGTCTCCTGGAGCGCGGCGACGTCCTCGGAGATCGCCGCGAAGGTGATCGCCATGTTGGTGAAGAGCTCGGCCTGCTGCTCGGCGACCGGGGCGACGATCGAGGCGTTGTCGCCGAGCTCCTTGAAGAAGCGGGCGAAGCGGGTCTCGGGCGCGGCCAGCGCCTCCGCGACCGGCTTCAGGCTGCGGAAGAGCGGGTTGAGCTCCTCGAAGGCGATGTTGAGCGAGACGCCGCGGCCGGCGAGGCCGCTGCCGAAGCCGACGAGGTTGGTCCGGCTGTTCTCGCGCGTCTCGGAGTCGAAGGTGTTGTTGATGTCGTCGAACTCGGTCTGGGCGACGAAGTTCTGCGGGTTGTCGAAGACGTAGCCCTCGGGCGCGCCGTCGGCGTTGCCCCGGGTGATCTCGACGTACTTGAGGCCGAAGGAGGAGCGGTAGCGGACGCGGAAGACCGAGTCTGTCGGGATCGGCTCCGCGGTCTTGTCGAGCTTCAGGTTGAGCTGGGCGACGACCTCATCCGGGTTCTCGCCACCGGAGCGCTCCTCGTCGGTGGCCTCGCCCTCGCTCGGCGGGTCCGACGCCTCCTCGTCCGTCGGCTGCACGGCCTCGATCGACTCGACGACGCCCACCCGGTTGCCGCCGATCCGGACCTCGTTGTTGGCGACGAGACGGGCGGCGTTCGGGACCTCGACGGAGACGCGATAGACGGGCACGAACGGCAGGCCGTTGTTGGCGTTGTAGGCGAGGAAGACGGCGACGATCACGATCAGGGTCGTGACGGCGCCGACCATCGTCGGCGAGGCGGCGAGCGACTGGATCGGGCTTCGTCCCCTCATCCGAACAGGAACTCCATCAGCTCGTCGGTCGCCGGCGAGCCGCCGCCGAGCCCGCCGCCGCCGTTCTCGCCGCCCTTGCCGCCATCGCCATCGCCCTTGCCGACGTCGTCGAGGTTGGCGCCGTCGGGCAGGCCGAGCAGGTCTTCGAGCCCGTGCTGGACGTCCTCGGCCTCGCCGGGCGCGGCCGGCAGGCCCGGGATCGGCGCGCCGGTGACCGGCGGGGTGCTCGTCCCGGGCGCGGCGGATCCGTCGTCGGGGGCTCCGTCGCCGTCCGCGTCCGTGCGACTGCTGAAGCTGGCGACGCTGTCACGGTTCGACGCGACGTTCGGGTCGCAGAGCTCCTCGGCGGCGCGCTCGGGCTCGGTGCCCTCCGGGCAGACCGACGGGTCGTAGCGCGGCAGGCCGAGGTCTTCGTTGATTCCCGGCGCGGAGTCGCCGAGCCAGGCGACGCAGCGGTCGGCCTCGAGGATGTTGGTCGTCGTGCCGCCGTCGGCCGCGGGCACGCCCGGCTCACCGGTATCCGGGTCTCGACCGGTTGCGTACTCGCCGCAAGGCCCGCCGGACTGGTTCACGCCGTAGAGCGAGAAGTGCAGGAGGTGGCCGTACTCGTCGAACTGGTTGAGCGCGCCCGACTGGTAGTAGGCGTAATTGAGGAGGCCCTCGAGGGCCGTGTAGCCCATCGTGTTCTTGGTCCCCGGCTTCGAGGAGCTGCGGCCGGTGTCACGCCCGGCGCGCGCGTCGATCTCGACCGCGCGCCGCGGGTCGTGCAGGTCCGCGATCAGGTCGTCGAGGAGCTCGACGCTGCGCGGCGCGTTCTTGAAGGCGCGGCGCAGGAGCTTGATCTCGTCGTCGCCGTTCTTGAGGGCGCGCTCACCCACCACGGAGGCTTCACCCAGGGCGTTCAGCGAGAGGCGCGAGGCCTCGTTGAAGCCGGGGAGGTTGCGGGCGAGCGTGTTCAGGCCTGGAGCCGAGGCGCGCAGGTCGGCGAGCACCGGGGTCTGCGCGCGCGCCAGGGTCTCGGTGTCGGCGAGCGTGGGCTCGAGCTCGGCCAGGAAGTCGTCGAGGATCTCGAAGTTCCGCGAGAGGTCGGCGCGGCGGCCGGCCGAGGCCTGCGCGGTGTCGCGCGCCTCCCGGACGAAGCGGACGACGTCGTCGCGGCGGTCGGCGAGGCGGCCGATGACCCGGTCCGAGTCCTCGTTCAGGTCGCGGATGATCCGGTTCTGGTCACCGAGGATGTCGAGCACCTGCTCGAGCTCGCGCAGCGCCGGCGCGCCGCGGCGGATCGCCGCGTTCAGGTTCTCCGGGTTGCCGGCGAGCGCGGTGCCGAACTCGTTGATGATCAGCTGGAGCCGACGCTTGAAGGGCTCGCGCAGCGTGTTGTTGACGAGGTCGGGCTGGACGGTCTGGGTCACCTGCTCGACCGGGATCGTGCCGCCCTCGGGCAGCGGGTCCCCGGCGGGCTGGCAGTCGATGAAGTACTCGGCGATCAGCGACTGCGGCTCCGACGAGCAGGTGGTGTCCTCGCCGATCTCGCCGATCTCCCCCGTGGTCGTGAACGAGACCACGGCGCGCTTGTCCTCGTTGATGTCGAGCGCGGTGACGCGGCCGGCCTCGACGCCGGCGATCTTGATCAGCGAGCCCTCGACGATCCCGAAGGCGTTGTCGAGCTCGACCTTGTACTCGTGGGTGTCGTCCGCCCCCGCGCCCGCGGTCGCGAGCGCCGCGCCGGCGAGGCAGAGGACGAGGGCGATGGCCGCGATCCGCCTCATGGCCCGGGCGGCACCTGGGTCGGGTCGCAGTCGAGCTCCCCGTTCTCCGTGAACGGCGTCGACCCGTCGCCCGGGTCGCGCTCGTTAGCGCCGGGGCACTTCTGGCGCTGGTCGGTGGTCAGCCCGTCGAAGACCTGGTTGGGCTGCAGCGGCCCGCCGGTTTGGAAGATGTTCGGCAGGACGCCAGGCAGCACGTCAGGAGCGGAGGGGGAGAACGAGTTGAACGTGGTCGAGATCCGGCCCATGCCGCCGTTGGCGTCGATCGTGCCCGAGTGGCTGAAGTCGTCGAGCCAGCCGACGAGTTCCGGCGTGTAGGCGCGCAGGAAGGCGACCGAGGGCCGGCCGTCGCGCAGGGCGCAGATCTGCTCGCCGAAGGCGCCCTGGGTGAAGTCGTCGTCGGCGGCGGACTCGAGGTCCTCTGGGTCGTTGGGGTTCTCGGCGCACTCGGGCGAGCCCGAGCCGAGGGCGGCCTC
>DASUSH010000029.1:0-8976 GCA_036375215.1 Solirubrobacterales bacterium | reverse complement strand
CGATCACGATCATCGACGGCGACGGCGGCGCCACGGTCATCGGCACCCGGCACCCCGACGTGATCGCGGCCGGCGGCGGCGACGACAAGGTCCGCCCCGGCAAGGGCAAGGACATCGTCTGCGGCGAGCGCGGTGCCGACTCGGTGAAGGGCGCGGCGGGCGCCGACACGCTGCTCGGCCAGGCCGGAGGCGACTCGCTCACCGGAGCGGCGGGCAACGACACCCTTCGGGGCGGCCGCGGCGCCGACCGGCTCTCCGGCGGCAGGGGGCGGGACGAGTGCGTCGGCGGCAGCGGCAAAGACGCGTTCCGCGGCTGTTAGCGGCCTAACCTGAGGCGGCGATGGACGTCGCCCTGCTCGAGAGCTTCATGGAGGACCGCGGCGAGCCCGCCTATCGCCGCGACCAGGTCCGCGAGTGGGCGGCGCGCGGCGCGTCGGGCTACGAGGAGATGACCAACCTGCCCGCGGCCCTGCGCGCGGAGCTCGCCGCCGAGGTGCCGTTCTCCACGCTCGCCGTCGCCACCGAGATGACCTCGCGCGACGGCACCCGCAAGGCGCTCTTCGAGACCGCGGACGGCCGCCCGGTCGAGGCGGTGCTGATGAGCTACCGCGACGGGCGGCGCTCGGTCTGCGTCTCGTCGCAGTCGGGCTGCCCGCTCACGTGCACGTTCTGCGCGACGGGCTCGATGCGCTTCGGCCGCCACCTCTCGGCCGACGAGATCGTCGACCAGGTCCTGCACTTCCGCCGCCGCGCTCCCGTCAACCACCTCGTCTTCATGGGGATGGGCGAGCCGATGATGAACATCGAGGCCGTCCTCGCCGCCGCCGAGCGCCTGCCCGAGATCGGGATCTCGCACCGGCGCACCGCGATCTCCACGGTCGGCTGGATCCCCGGGATCGAGCGGCTCGCCGAGAGCGCGCTGCCGATCCGCCTCGCGCTCTCCCTGCACGCCGCCGACGAGGCGCTGCGCTCCGAGCTGATGCCGGTGAACGACCGCTACCCGCTCCGCGACGTGCTCGCCGCCTGCCGCGACTACCACGAGCGCCGCCGGCGGATGGTCTTCGTCGAATACCTGATGCTGGGCGGGGTGAACGACTCCGCCGAGCGAGCCGAGGAGCTCGCCGACGTCCTCGACCCGCGCGTCTACAAGGTGAACCTGATCCCGTACAACCCGACCGACGCGCCCTACGGCGCCTCGACCCCCGAGGCGATCGCCGCCTTCCGCGAGCGGGTCGAGGCGCGCGGGCTGCGGGCCACCGTCCGGCTGACGCGCGGTCAGGACATCGCTGCTGCCTGCGGCCAGCTCGCGGCGCGCTCGGCCGAGGCCGTCTCGGCGGGCGCGGGCTAGAACCAGGCATTAGGGTCCCCCGCCATGAGCGAGGAGCCCGCGGTCAAGCTGGACGTCGCCGACGGGGCGGCGACGATCACCCTCAACCGGCCCGACCAGCTGAACGCCTGGAACCGGCCGTTCGGCGAGGACCTGCTCGCCGCCGTCGAGCGGGCGCGCGACGACACCGCCGTGCGCGCGGTGATGATCACCGGCGCCGGCCGCGGCTTCTCTTCCGGCGCCGACCTCACCGAGCAGCGCCAGTCGGAGGGCGAGGACGGCAGGCCCGACCTCAGCGCCCGCCTGCGCGAGCTCTACCACCCGATCCTGATCGGGATCCGCGAGATGCCGAAGCCGGTGCTGGCGGCCGTGAACGGCCCCGCGGCGGGGATCGGCTGCTCGCTGGCGCTCGCCTGCGACCTGATCGTCGCCGCCGAGTCCTCCTTCTTCCTGCTCGCCTTCGTCAACATCGGGCTCGTTCCAGACGGGGGCTCGACCGCCTTCGTGCCGGCGCGGGTCGGGGCGACGCGGGCCGCCGAGATGGCGCTGCTCGGCGAGCGCGTCCAGGCCCCCCAGGCGCTCGAGTGGGGCCTCGTCAACCGGGTCGTCCCCGACGACGAGTTCGAGGACGCGGTCGCGGAGCTCCACGCCAAGCTCGCAAGCGGCCCGACGAGGTCCTACGCGAACGCGAAGCAGCTCCTGAACCGCCGCCTGTACCCCGACTTCGCCGCCCAGCTCGAGGCCGAGGCCGACGCGCAGCGCGAGCAGGGCCACACCGCCGACTTCATCGAGGGCGTCATCGCCTTCGCCGAAAAGCGCCCGCCGAACTTCAAGGGCGAATAGGGGTCTGACCCCAAAGGGACAGGCCGACCTGCCACCCGAGGGGTCTGACCCCAAAGGGACAGGTCGGGTTAGGCCGGCGCCCGTGTGGGTACCCCGCGGCGAGCATGTTCGTCTTCTTCTCCAACCGCAGCGGCTGCCTCGGCTCGCTCCTCATCTCCGTGATCGGGACCCTGCTGCTCCTCCTGATCCTCGGCGTCTTCGATCGCTGACCCGCCGGCGACACGGATCGCGCTGATCGCGGACACACACATGCCGCGCGGGCCGCGGCGGCTGCCCGACGCCTGCCTCGAGGCGCTCGCGGGCGCCGACCTGATCGTCCACGCCGGCGACTTCACCGGCCCCGAGGTGCTCGCCGAGATCGCGGCGATCGGGCCGCCGCTCGTCGCCGTCCACGGCAACGTCGACGCACCCGAGGTGGCCGCCGCGCTGCCCGCGCGGGCCACCGTCGAGGCCGGCGGCGCGACGCTCGCGGTGGTCCACGACGCCGGGCCCCGGCGCGGCCGCCTCGAGCGCATGCGGCTCCAGTTCCCAGGCGCCGACGCGGTCGTCTTCGGCCACTCCCACATGCCGCTGCACGAGTCCGCCGGGGGCTTTCAGATCTTCAACCCCGGCAGCCCGACCGAGCGCCGCCGGGCGCCGGCCCACACGATGGGAATCGCGGTCGCCGCGGGCGGCCGGGTCGAGTTCGAGCTGTTCGAAATCAGCCGTTAGCCACGCTGTCAGTCGGGTAAGCGTGGGGCAGGGAGCGAAACGAGAGAAAGCGAGGCAGGAATGGCCAGCACTCAGGAATCCGGCCAGGTCACCGGCACGAAGGACAAGGACTACAACGTGATCTGGTTCACGGAGCAGTGCCTGTCGAACGTACTCCGCCTGGAGGGGTACATCGACGACGCCCAGCGCGAAGGCGACGAGGAGCTCGCCGACTTCTTCAAGCGCGCCCAGGAGGCGAGCAAGAAGGGCGCCGAGCAGGGCAAGCAGCTGCTCGGCTCGCGACTCTCCGGCTAGCGCCGGAGCCCGGGAAGGCCGCCGAGACGATCGCGAGGGCGCGCGAGGCATAGTCTCACCCCCCGTCGAGTCCTCGGCGGCCGACCCGCATCTTGGATATCAAGCGCAACACCCTCCGCTCGCCCTGGGTGGCCGAACCCGGCCGCGAGCCACGTCCCCCGCTCGCGGGGGACGTCGAGGTCGACGTGGCCGTCCTCGGCGGCGGCATCGTCGGCGTCGCCGCGGCTCACCACCTCGCCGAAGCGGGCCACTCGGTCGCGCTCCTCGAGGCGCGCACGATCGGCTCGGGCGTGACCGGCAACTCGACGGCGAAGCTGAGCGCCCTGCAGGGCACGATCTACTCGAAGCTCCTCTCCAAGCACGACGCCGACACCGCGCGCGCCTACGCGAAGCTCAACCGCGCGGGCCTGGAGGGCGCCTTCGCGCTCGCGGAGAAGCATTCCGTCGAGTGCCGGCTCGAACGCCGGCCGGCCTTCACCTACACCGAGCAGGCCTCGAAGCGCGGCCAGGTCGAGGACGAGGCCGAGGCGGCGCGCACCGCCGGCCTCGACGCGACCGTGACGGCGGAGACCGACCTCCCGTTCGACGTCGCCGCGGCGGTCCGCGTCGACGAGCAGGCCCAGTTCGACCCCGGCGCCTGGTGTCGCGGCGTCGCCGACTCGCTCGCCACCTCGGGCGTGCAGGTCTTCGAGCACACGCGCGCCACCCAGGTCCACGGCCGCGGCCCCGGCCTCCGGGTCGCGACCGCGCTCGGCGCCGAGGTCCGCGCGGGCTTCGTCGTCGTCGCCACCCACATGCCCTTCCTGGACCGCGGCCTCTACTTCGCCCGTACGGGCACGATGCGCTCCTACGCGGTCGCCGGGCCCGCCGGCGGCGCGATTCCGCAGGGCATGTACCTGAGCGTGGAGAGCCCCACCCGATCGATCCGCTCCTTCGCGGACCTCGACGGGACCGAGCACGTGATCGTCGGCGGTGAGGGCCACAAGACCGGCTTCTCCGAGCCCGCCGAGCACTACCGCAGCCTCGAGGCCGACCTGGTCGAGCGCTTCTCGGCGGGCCCCGCCGACTACCGCTGGGCCGCGCACGACCTCGTCCCGATCGACCAGCTCCCGTTCATCGGGCGCCTGACGCCGTGGAACAACCGCATCCTGACCGCGACCGGGTTCAACAAGTGGGGGCTCGCGGCGGGCATCGCCGCCGGCGACGCGCTCGCCGACCGGGTCGCCGGGCGCGAGGGCGCCTACGGCAAGTACTTCGACACCTCGCGGCTCAACCTGCGCGCGGCGCTGCCGGAGCTGGTCAAGGAGCGCGGCTCCGACGCCTTCCGGTTCTTCGCCGACCGGCTGCGGCGAAACCCGGCCGCGGACCCCGCGCCCGGGGAGGGCAGGATCGTCGCCTCCGGGCTCGAGCAGCACGCGGTCTACCGCGACGACGAGGGCGAGCTCCACCGGCTCTCGGCGCGCTGCACCCACGTTGGCTGCATCGTCGCTTGGAACCCCGAGGAGCGGACCTGGGATTGCCCGTGCCACGGCTCGCGCTTCGAGGCGACCGGCGAGGTGCTGCAGGGCCCCGCGGTGAGCCCGCTCGCGCGCAAGTAGCCTTCCGCGGATGAGAGCCCTCGGCGCCGCCGTCCTCGCCGTCGCGGTCGCGCTGCTCGCGACCGCCGGGGCGGGCGCCGCCCCGAACGTCGGCGGCTGCTCGGTCTTCCCCGACTCGAGCGGCTCGCCGCAGGCGAAGTCCGCCGCGGACCAGACCGCGTGGAACCAGGACATCACGAAGGCACCGGTCCACAAGCGCTCGAAGCGGATCGTCCGCCAGATCAACCGCGACGGCGGCACCGAGCTGCACCCCGACTTCGGCGGCGACGGCGAGTTCGGCATCCCCTTCGAGGTCGTCCCCGCGGAGCAGCCGGACGTCACCGTCACGATCGGGCCCGACGGCTTCCCCGACGAATCCGACTTCGGACAGGCCCCGATCCCGCCCGGCGCGCGGATCGAGGGCGGCCCAGGCTCGGACGGCGACCGCCACGTGATCGTCCTCCAGCAGGGCGGCTGCGGGCTCTACGAGCTCTACCGCGCCTTCCCGCAGGCGGGCGGCAATTGGCAGGCCGACTCGACCGCGCGGTTCGACCTGAACAGCCCGGGCCCGCTGCGCCCGGCCGGCTCGACCTCCGCCGACGCCGCCGGCCTGCCGATCTTCCCCGGGCTCGTCCGCTTCGACGAGGTCGCAGCGGGCCGCGTCGAGCATGCGATCCGGATCACCTTCGACGAGACCCGCGAGGGCTACATCCCGCCCGCGACCCACCACGCCTCGGACTCCTGCAACCGCAACCGGCCGCCGATGGGGATGCGGCTACGCCTCAAGGGCGGCTACTTCAAGGAGCACCTGGACGACTTCCCCCAGGGCTCGCAGTCGCGGCCGATCTTCGAGGCCTTCCGCCACTACGGCGTGATCAACGCCGACAACGGCTCGAACTGGTTCTTCCAAGGCTCGGTCGACACCCGCTGGGACGACGACGATCTCGGCCGCCTCAAGGACATCCCGGGGGGCGCGTTCCAGGTCGTGAAGAGCGCGGCCAAGGAGCGCTCGCCCTGCTGACGGCCCGGCGCGCCGCCGGCGGCGTCAGGCGACCGGAGCGGTCTCGTCCTCGAAGGCGACGCGCGCGGCCTCGGCGCGGTGCTCGGCGAGCTCCTCGAGCTGGCGGGTGGCGCGGCTGATCAGCCCGTCGAGGTTGCGGCCGGCGACCTCCTCCCCGAAGGTGGCGCGCAGCGACTGGAAGGCGGAGAGCTTGCCGCTGACGCCGACGTGCAGGCCCTCGAGCTCGACCAGGCGGCTGAGCGGCGAGTAGCCCGTGAGCTGCCCGTTGGGCTTCAGCCGGCCGAGCTTCTCGGCGCCCCAGCCAAGCGCGTTCTTGACCCTGTCCGCGCCGATCTCGAGCGCGGCCATGATCTCGACCAGCGTCTCGCGGTCCTCGGCGATCTCGCCGGCGAGGCGGTCGAGGAAGTCGCCCAGCGGCGTCCCCTCGTTGCTGCGCGCCGCGCGCTTGGCGAGCTCGAGCCCGCCGGAGGCGCCGGCGAGGTGATCCTGCAGGTAGATGGCGAGCAGCCGTGAGGTCACGCGGCGAGCATACCCACGCGAGTTCGCCCGAAAACGGCCGCCAGCGGGTACGCTTGTAGGGAGGAGAAGCCTGACGCCCGCTCTTTGCTGTCGTGCGGTCGGCCGATTGTTTGGCGCCACCGCTCTTCCGGGAACCAAGACAGCGAGGAGCCGTACTTGAGCCAGGCCGAGGACACGCAGGGACGTGGCGTGCGCGCCTTCTGGCGACGCCACCCGACCGCGATCACCGTCGCGGGGTCGCTGATCGTCGCCGCGGCGCTCGTCTTCGCGCTCGCCGGCGATCGCGAGGCGTTCGCCAAGGCGCTCGGTGCCGCGCCGATCTGGATCCTCGCGATCGCGGTCGTCCTGCACGTCGCCTGGCTCGCGGCCCGCAGCGAGGCCTGGTGCGTCTGCGTGCGCGCCGCCGGGGGCACCGTCGACCGGCGCCGGCTCTACCGCGCCTCGAGCCTGGGCTACCTCGGCAATCTGTTCAACGGGACCTTGGGGCTGGCGGTCCGCACGGCGGCGCTGCGGCGCTCAGCCCCGGAGACGAGCCCGAAGGCCACCGTGCTGCTCTCGGCCGAGATCCCGATCGTCGTCGTCGAGGGCATCCTCGCCGCGATCATGTCGTTCACGCTGGTCGGCCCGCTCGGGCTGCCCTGGTGGACCCCGCTCGTCGCCTTCGCCGTGATCGCCGGCCTGCTCGCGATCCTCCAGCGCGTCGCGCGCCACCGCCGGCAGGGGATCTGGGCCGGCCTCGCGATCCTGCGCGGTCTCGACGGGCGGGCGCGGATCATCGCCCTCGTCGTGCTCGCGGTAGTGATCCAGATCGCGCGCAACTGGTTCCTCCTGAACGGAGCCGGGGTCGATGCCTCGATCCTCGACTCGGTCGCCCTCTTGATCGGCTTCGCGGTCTTCGGCCTGCTCCCGGTCGGGCCGAGCGGCGGCGCCGCCGCCACCGCGCTGATCCTCGGCGCCGGCGGGCTCGCCGCCGCGGCGGCCGCCGGCGCGATGCTGACCGCCACCGCCGCCGTCGGCGCGCTCTGCTTCGCCGCCTGGGCGCTCTACGACCGCTTCCGTAGCGCGCGGGCCCCCGCCCCGGCGTGGTAGGACTCGGCCCCTGAACGGTCTCGAGCGACAGCGCAGGGTCTACCTGGCCGGGGTCTCCGGCAGGCGCACCCGCGTCCCCGTCGACTACCGCAAGCTCGAGCGGCGGGCGAAGCGGGCGATGAGCCGCGAGGCCTATGCCTACGTCGCCGCGGGCGCCGGCGCCAGCAGGACGATCGCGGCCAACCGCGCCGCCTTCGACCGGGTCCGGATCGTGCCCCGCATGCTGCGCGACGTCTCCGCCCGCGACCTCTCGATCGAGCTCTTCGGGCGCCGGCTCGAGTCGCCGTTCCTGCTCGCGCCGATCGGCGTGCTCGAGCTCGCCCACCGCGACGCCGACGGCGCCGCCGCCCGCGCCGCGGCCGCCGAGGGCGTGCCGATGGTGATCTCGAACCAGGCCTCGACGCCGATGGAGGAGATCGCCGCCGAGCTCGGCGATACGCCGCGCTGGTTCCAGCTCTACTGGTCCACCTCCGACGACCTCGTCGAGAGCTTCGTCTCGCGCGCCGAGGCGATCGGCGCGGGGGCGATCGCCGTCACCCTCGACACGACCATGCTCGGCTGGCGCACGCGCGACCTCGACGTCGCCTACCTGCCCTTCCTGCGCGGCAAGGGGATCGCCCAGTACACGAGCGACCCGGTCTTCCGCCGGCTCCTCGACAACCCGCCCGAGGGCGAGTCCGACATCGCGACGCGCGAGCAGCCGAAGCCGAGCCTGCGCGCGCTCGGCACCCTCCTCCAGGTCCTGCGCAACTGGCCCGAGGGGCCGCTCGACGGGCTGCGCACCGGCCACGCCCGCGCCGCGGTCGAGCGCTTCACCCAGATCTACTCGCGGCCCTCGCTGCGCTGGGAGGACCTGCCGTTCCTGCGCGAGCGCACGAAGCTGCCGATCCTGCTGAAGGGGATCCTCCATCCCGACGACGCGCGGCGCGCGGTCGACGAGGGGATCGACGGGATCGTCGTCTCCAACCACGGCGGCCGCCAGGTCGACGGCGCGATCGCGACCTTCGAGGCGCTTCCTCCGATCGCCGAGGCCGTCGGCGGGCGGATCCCGATCCTGCTGGACTCCGGCATCCGCGGCGGCGCCGACGCCTTCAAGGCGCTCGCGCTCGGCGCGACCGCCGTCCTCATCGGCCGCCCCTACGTCTACGGCCTCGCCGCCGGCGGCGAGGCGGGCGTGCGCGAGGTGATCCAGAACCTCGTCGGCGAGTTCGACCTGACGATGGGCCTCGCCGGCTGCACCTCGGTCGCCGAGGTCGGCCCGGAGGCCGTCACGCGGGTTGGCTGATGCTTGACGAGCGCCTGATCCACGCGCTCCACGTCACCGCCGGCGACCACGGCGACCTGCCCGAGGGCACCGAGCCCCACGAGGTCTTCCAGGCCTCGACCTTCGCCGGGCTCCTCGACGGCGAGCTCGAGGGCGACGTCAGCTTCGCCGAGCTCGCCGGCCACGGCGACCTCGGCCTCGGCACCTTCGACGCGATCGACGGCGAGATGATCGCCGTCGACGGCGAGTTCTGGCGCTGCGACGTGAGGGGCGTCGCGCACCCGGTCGAGCCGGAGCGGAGGACGCCGTTCGCCTGCCTGGTCGCGTTCGA
>DASUSH010000028.1:0-18928 GCA_036375215.1 Solirubrobacterales bacterium | reverse complement strand
TTCGCGGTGGTGATCGGGTCGCGCTCCACGATCAGGCAGATGCCCGTGCCGAGCAGGAGCCGCTCGGTGGTGGCGGCAGCGGCCGCGAGGGCCACGAAGGGGTCGAGCAGGTGGCTGTACTCGCGCGGCAGCTCGCCCCCGGCGGGATACGGGGTGCGGCGGCCGGCGGGGATGTGGGTGTGCTCCGGGAAGAAGAGGGACTCGAAGCCGCGCTCCTCGGCGAGGCGGGCGAGCTCGACCGGCCCGATCGAGTAGTCGGTCGGGAAGATCGTCAGACCGAGCTTCATGCGCCAAGTCTGTCACCGGCGGCGGGAAGGTGCCGTCCCCGTAGCCTTCCGCCCGCTTGCTGCCGCTGCGGGACAATTTGCCGACGGACCGCTTCCCGGTCCTCACCGTCGTCCTGATCGCGATCAACGTGATCGTGTTCGGCTGGATGCTGACGCTCGGGGACTCCGACTACGCGAGCCCGGAGCTGCGCGAGCTCGGCATCGCCGAGTCCGACCAGGCCTCGATCGAGTACGGCGCGATCCCCTACCGGTTGACCCACCCGGGCGAGGACTGCGGGGCCGGTGCGGTTCCCACCGGCGGCGGCGGCGCTCAGGTCGAGGTCGTCTGCGAGGGCACCGAGGAGTACGACGAGGCGCTCTCGCTCGCCGAGCAGGGCGTCGCCCCCCTCGCACCGCTCGCCGACGCGCCGTGGTGGGTGACCGTCTTCACCTCGATGTTCATGCACGGGAGCATCCTCCACATCGCCGGGAACATGCTCTTCCTATGGGTGTTCGGCAACAACATCGAGGACTCGATGGGCCGTCCGAAGTTCCTCGCCTTCTACCTGCTGTCGGGCATCGTGGCCGTCTACGCGCAGACCCTGCTCGAGCCCGGCGCGACCGTGCCGACGATCGGCGCGAGCGGCGCCGTCGCCGGCGTCCTGGGCGGCTACATACTCCTGCACCCGCACGCGCGGGTGCTGACCCTGATCTTCATCGTCTTCTTCGTCACGTTCATCGAGATCCCGGCGATGGTGATGCTCGGGATCTGGTTCGTCCTGCAGCTCCTGCCGGCGGTTGGCCAGGTGGCGACCACCGAGATCGCGGGCGACGGCGGCGGGATCGCCTATCTCGCGCACGTCGGCGGCTTCGCATTCGGGCTCGCGACGATCAAGCTCTGGGCCACCCGAAGACGCGCGGGTCCCGGCGAGACCGGCCTGCCTTCGCCGAGGATGGGCTGATGGATCCGGACCTGAGAGCCCTGCTCCTCGCCGTGGGCGCGTTCTTCGTCTTCGCCTTCGGTGCGATGACCCTGGTCGTGATCGGCCAGTCCGGCCTCGACATCCTGAGCCTGACCTCGCTCCTGATCGTCGCCCTGGTCGCCTTCGGGCTCTACGGGGCCTGGCGGAACCCGCCCGGCTGAGCGGCGCACCGACCGTGACCCCGCCAAGCGTGGCGAGGATCACCGAGAAGCACGACGACGAGTCGTCCGGATCCGGGCGCGGGCCGCGGCCGCGCCCGGTCGCGAGTTGGCTAGCGCGGGAGCTGCTTCCCGACCTGGTCGAGGAGCGCGCCGCCGAGGGCCTGCTCGTCCACGGGCCGTGGTGACCGCGATCGACGACCGGGCGAACCCGACGTCCGCGCGCGCGTGCGTACGGAAACGGCGCGCGCCGCGACCCGCATTCGCGGCAGCCCGGCCGCTCCGCCTGCCGCGCCAACCGACCTGACCCTTTGGGGTCAGACCCCTGGGGTGGCAGGTCGGCCTGACCCTTTGGGGTCAGACCCCTCGGGTGGCAGGTCGGCCGCGCGGGGATAGGTCCTACGTACGACCCGGATCGCCGTCGCTATCTGAGATGGCGCGGATGCGCCTTCCGCGCGGGCGGTCGACGAGACCCGGCTGCCCGTCGGCGACTGACACGGTGGGCTGCTTCCGCGGCTAGCGGGCCTTCTCGAACGTCAGTCGGTAGTGCTCGAGCAGCTCCCGCTCGAAGCACACGGTGTTCGCGCTCACGCCGGAGGTGAAGGCGAGGCGGAACTCGGGGCTCGTCAGGTACTTCGGGACCAGGCGGGCCTTGACGAGCAGCTTGCGGAAGCTGCGCTCCCCGAAGCGCCGGCGCCACTGCTTGATCGTCTCGATGTAGTCGAGGCGGCCACTCACCGCCTCGACGAGCCTGAAGTGGGGCTCGGCGTTGCGCACGATCTGCTCCTTGCCGAACGGCAGCAGCGAGCCGGGGAACTGGGCGCCCATCAGCGCCAGGTACCACTCGTCGGAGTCGCGGGGCGCGTCGATCGAGACGTCCTCCAGCGGGATCATGTTCGGCCCGAAGACCATCGTTTGCAGGTAGAAGCGGCCGTTGTCCGGGAGCGTGGAGGCGACGTTCTCGAACATCCGCGCGTAGACCTCGTCCTGGCGACCGGCCTCGTAATCCTCCGGCGAGGCGAAATGCTCGAACGCACCCAGGCTGGCGACGGCGTCGAAGGGGCCGAAGGCCTCGCGGTCGACCTCGAGCGCGTTGCGGATGTGGACGTCGAGGCCGTGGCGCCGGCAGGCCTCGGCCTGGGCGGAGGAGAGGGTGACGCCGACGCCGTCGGCGCCGCGCCCGCGGATGTAATTGAGAAGCGGGCCCCAGCCGCAGCCGAGGTCGAGCACGCGCCTGCCGGGCTCGATCCCGATCTGCTCGGCGACGTAGTCGTGCTTGCGGCGCTGCGCCTCCTCCAGGGTGAGGGAGAAGTCACCGTCGTACTTGGCGCCGCTGAAGTCGGCGAGCTCGCCGAGGCTCAGCCGGAAGATCCGGTCGATCAGCGAGTACGTGAACTCGAGGTCCTTCTGGTCGGCCATGGGCCGACTACTACCAGCTTTCGCGTCCGGGCCAGGGTCCGGGCGGCCCTGACGGGGCCGAGCGCCCGGGCTCAGGCGGAGAGGTCGCCGAGCCTGACGGCGCGGACGTGAGAACGCGGCTACGCTGGGTCCATGTGCCGGAACATTCGCACCCTTCACAACTTCGAGCCCCCCGCGACCGCGGACGAGGTCCACGAGGCGGCGCTTCAGTACGTGCGCAAGATCAGCGGCTCGACGAAGCCGTCGAAGGCGAACACGGAGTCCTTTGACCGCGCCGTCGACCGCGTCGCGCAGGCGACGCGGGAACTGCTGGACGAGCTCGTCACGAACGCCCCGCCCAAAGACCGCGAGGTCGAGGCGGCGAAGCGGCGGGCGCGCTCGGAAGCGCGCTTCGCCACGGCCTAGCGGCGCTTGAGCGATCGCGGCGGAGCCGGGGAGGCCAAGCGGTCCTCGCCACTCGAGCTGTTCTTCGACCTGGTCTTCGTCTTCGCGCTGACCCAGGTCACGGCGCTGATGGCCGACGCGGGCGACTGGGCCGGGGTCGGCCAGGGGATGCTCGCGCTCGCCGCGATCTGGTGGGCGTGGGCGGCATACGCCTGGCTCACGAACGAGGTCGATCCTCGGGAAGCGCGCGTGCGGCTCGCCGTCTTCGCGGCGATGGTGGCGATGTTGATCGCCGCGCTCGCGCTGCCGGGGGCGTTCGGGGACGAGGCGCTCTTGTTCGCCTGCGCGTACCTCGGGGTTCGGATCCTGCACGTCGCGCTCTTCGCCGCGGGCTCCAGCGACGTCGAGGTGCGGGCGGCGGTGCGGTCGCTGACGCCCCCGGCGGTGATCGCGCCCGCCTTTCTGATCGCGGCGGCATTCCTCGACGGCTGGGCGCAGGCCGCGGTCTGGGCGTTCGTGATCGTGGCCGATTTCGTCACGGGCGGCATCCGCGGCATCGAGGGGTTTCGGTGCTCTCCCGCCCATTTCGCCGAGCGTCACGGCCTGATCGTGATCATCGCGCTCGGCGAGTCGATCGTCGCGATCGGCGTCGGCCTGTCGGGGGCGGACCTGGGCGCGGCGGAGATCGTGACCGCCGGGCTGGGCGTGCTCGTCGCGGCGGCCCTGTGGTGGATCTACTTCGACCGCGCGGCGGATGCCGGAGAGCGGGCCCTCCACGCGGCGCCCCCCGGCCTCGCGCGCAACACGCTCGCCCGCGATTCCTACAGCTACATCCACCTCGGGATGGCGGCGGGGATCGTGCTGCTGGCACTCGGCGTGAAGAACGCGCTGGCGCACGTCGACGAGCCACTCGACGAGGTGGCGGCGTTCGCGGCGTGCGCCGGGATCGCGACCTACCTCGCCGCGCAGGCGGGGTTCCGCTGGCGCACGACGCGCTCGCTGAAGCCGGCGCTTCTCGCCGGGGCGCTCGCCGCGCTCGCCCTGCTGCCCGTGGCGACCGCGGTCGACGCGATCTGGGCGGTCGCGGCCCTCGTGGCGCTGGCCACGGCCATCGTCGCGTGGGACGGCCGCGTGGGGTCCCCCTAGGCGTCGTCGAAGCCCGCCGAGCCGTTCTCGCGTGGAGCGTCGGCCGGCACGAGGTAGATCTCGCGCTCGATCGTGCGCACGGTGCGCCGCAGGACGACCGCGGTCCTGCGGACGTCCACCTTCGCGAAGCCCGGCCGGGCGTTCGCGAGGGTCTCGGCGAGGAGCTTGCGCAACACCTCCGACGGCGGCGGCGCGTCCGGCGCGGAGAGGCCGGCCTCGGCGGCGCTCACCATGTGGTCGGCGATGTGGCAGAGCTGGCCGGTCGCCTCGAGCAGGGCGTCGGCGAGCTCGTCGATGTCCGGGGTGGAGCGTGATTCGTTCATGACCGGTTGAGGGGAACCGCGACCAGGTCTCTCCCCCTCTACCTACACTCGTCGCGATGGGTGCATCGAGAGCCGGGGTCCGCGCGGGTTGCGCCATGGCAGTCGCCGTCGTCGTCGGCGCGTGCGCGTCGCCGGCCTTCGCCGCGAACACGGACTGGACCGCGCTGCGGACCCTCAACATCGCCCACCAGGGCGGTGAGAACGAAGCGCCGCAGAGCACGACGTACGCCCTCGAGCGCGCCCTTCGCGTGGGCGCGGACATGCTCGAGGTCGACGTGCACACGACCGTCGACGGCGAGCTCGTCGTCAACCACGACGCGACGGTCGACCGGACGACGAACGGCAGCGGCCGCATCTACGACATGACCCTCGAGCAGGTCCAGGCGCTCGACGCCGCCTACAAGCTGGTGCCGGGCGACGGCGTCGAGGCAGGCCGGCCGGAGTCCGAGTACGCATACCGCGGGGTGCGCACGGGCGAGCGTGAGCCGCCGCGCGGCTTCGCCGCCGACGACTTCCGGATCGCGACCCTCGCGGAGGTGATCGCGGCGTACCCGGACGTGCCGATCAACATCGAGATCAAGGGCGCGGCGGACTCGGACTTCGCGTCGTTCCAGCGCAACGCCGAGGCGCTCGCGACTTTCCTGAACGCGCTCGGCCGCAGCGAGGGGATCATGGTCGCCTCCTTCAACGACGCCGCGCTGCAGCGCTTCCACGAGCTGGCGCCGCAGATCGACCTGGCGCCGGCGATCGGCGGCGTCGCCGCCTACAAGCTCTCGGGCACGCCGCCCCCGGAGGGCACGAAGGCCTTCCAGGTGCCGATCGAGTTCAACGGGGTCAGCGTCACCGACCAGGAGTTCGTGGATCGAGCCCACGGGGACGGGTTCGGCGTCCACGTCTGGACGATCAACGACCCCGCCGAGATGAACATGCTGCTCGACTGGGGGGTCGACGGGATCATGACCGCGGAGCCGATCCGGCTCGAGGAGGTCCTCTGCGAGCGCGGCGTCGCCCGGCCGCCGCGGCCGGCGTCGGCGCCCGGCCGCCACTGCACCGACAAGGCATCCATCGCCTGCGACGTCGAACCGGCCCGGGCGAAGCGGGACGGCGGCCGGCTCGCGGTGACGGTCCGCCGCCACGACGAGTTCGCCGGGCGGTGCGCGGGGACCGTCTCGGTCAAGGCGGGCGGCAGGAGGGCGCGCGCGCCGTTCGCCCTCGGCGAGCTGCCGCCGGCCGAGGGCGGTCCGGCGAAGGACGTGGTCCGCGTGAAGCTCTCGAAGCCGATGCGGCGGAAGGTCAAGCGGGACAGCGAGGCGAAGGTGACCGCGATCCCGTACCTCGCCTTCGCCGCCGGCGGCAAGCTGCCGGTGGGCTGATCCGGGCCGGCCCGGCACCCGCGACGATCCGGCCCCCCGCGGGTGCGTGAATCGACGCGCGTCAGCCCTCGAGCGCGCGCAGCGCGGACGGGCGACGGGTCGTCTCCTTGCCGGTCCGCTCCGTGCGCACGACGTAGCGGGGGTCGTCCTTGGAGGCGGCGACGGCCCGGCCGGCGATCTCGGTCCGCCGGGTCAGGCGGCGCCTGACGGTGCCGCGGACCGGCCGCCCCCGGAAGCTCCATTCCACCCTGTCGCCGCGCTTGAAGTCCTGGCCCATGCTCGCTCCTCTCGGCGTGCCTACACCGTGTAGAAGCCCGGCCGCGCCCGCCGCGCCCCCCTCGGGGCCGCTACGGCGGCGAGCTGGGCATGGATGGAGCCAGCCGGGCTCGAACCGGCGACCTCCGGCTTGCAAAGCCGGCGCTCTCCCAACTGAGCTATGGCCCCAGAAGGCCGATTGTAGGCGCGAACGAGCGGCCGTTTCGCGCGTCGAGAGCGCTGTGAGAGTATGGCCGCAAATCAGGGGTATGCGGAGGACGTGAGAGAGATTGGCTGAGACCGAGACAGCGCCGGAGCCCGTCGGGAAGCAGGAGGACAGCGAGAAGTCGCCGCAGGCGGTGGAGGACGCTAAGCAGGAGGCCGAGGGGAAGGGCAAGCCGAAGCCGGGGCAGCGGGCGGAGGTCTCGAACCTCGAGATCGTCCGGCACTACTTCGACATCGCCGCCGACCAGCTCGAGCTGCCCGACGACATCCGCGTCGTCTTCTGGGAGCCCTACCGCGAGGTCACGGTCCAGATCCCGGTCAAGCTGTCCGACGGCAAGGTCCACGTCTACTCCGGCTACCGGATCCAGCACAACGGCGCACGCGGCCCCTACAAGGGCGGGATCCGCTTCCACCCCGAGGTGGACATCGACGAGGTCCGCGCGCTCGCGTCGCTCATGACGTGGAAGACCGCCGTCGCCGGCGTCCCCTACGGCGGCGCCAAGGGCGGCGTCAACTGCCCCGCCTCCGAGCTCGAGACCTCGGAGCTGCAGCGCATCTCGCGCTCCTTCATGGACAAGATCGAGAAGGTCCTCGGCCCGACCCGCGACATCCCCGCGCCCGACGTCAACACCAACGCCCAGGTGATGGCCTGGATGATGGACGAGTACGGCAAGCTCCACGGCCACACGCCGGCGATCGTCACCGGCAAGCCGATCTCGCTCGAGGGCTCGTTCGGCCGCGAGGCCGCGACCGGCCGCGGGTGCGTCTACATGTTCCGCGAGGCCGCCCCCCACCAGGGCATGACGCCGGCCGACACCAGCTTCGTCGTGCAGGGCTACGGCAACGTCGGCTCCTGGGCCGCCCGGATCATGCAGCAGCTCGGCTGCAGGATGGTCGGCGCCTCCGACGCCACCGGCGCGATCCGCGGCGACGCCGGGATCGACGCCAACGAGCTCCACAAGCACATCTCCGGCGGCGGCAAGATCACCGAGTTCGGCGGCGAGTCGGTGGAGGCGATCGACCCCGACGACCTGCTCGCGATCCCCTGCGACGTCTTCATCCCCGCGGCTCTCGGCGGCATGATCCACGAGCACAACGCCGACCGGATCCAGGCCCGGATGATCATCGAGGGCGCGAACAGCCCGACGACCCCGGCCGCCGACCAGATCCTGGCCGACAAGGGGGTCTACGTGATCCCCGACGTGATGGCGAACGCGGGCGGCGTCGTCTGCTCGTACTTCGAGTGGGTCCAGAACCTCCAGCACTTCCGCTGGGACGAGCGGGAGGTAAACGACAAGCTCGGCAACATCATGCGCCGCGCCTACCGCGAGGTCTCCGGCCGCGCCAAGGAGGAGGGCCTCGACCTCCGCCGCGCCTCCTACCTGGTCGGGATCGAGCGCGTCGTCGAGGCCGCCCGCACCCGCGGCTACATCTAGCGGTTGAGCGACCCCTAGCCGAGGCCTGGCTCGAGCTCGACGCCGGCGAGCTCCGTCGCCAGCTCACCGGGTGACCAACCCGCATATAACTCCGCCTCGATGAAGGTCGACTCCGGCACCTACGCAGCGACGATCGGCGCAGCGGGCGAGCTCGCCGTGGCGGCGGAGGGCGATGGCTACGACGGCTGGTGGGCGTTCGAGACCCAGATCGACCCGTTCCTCGCCTGCGCGGTCGCGGCCGAGCGCACGGAGCGGGTCGGCATCGGCACCTCGATCGCGGTCGCCTTCGCCCGCAACCCGATGACCGTGGCCCTCCAGGCAAACGACGTCCAGTCGCTCTCGGGCGGCCGTTTTACGCTCGGCCTCGGCTCGCAGATCAAGGCCCACATCGAGCGCCGGTACTCGATGCGCTGGTCGAAGCCGGCGGCGCGCATGCGCGAGTTCGTGCTCGCGATCCGCGCGATCTGGGAGTGCTGGGAGACCGGCGGCGAGCTGGACTTCCAGGGCGACTTCTACACGCACACGCTGATGCCCCCGTTCTTCAACCCGGGCCCGAACCCGCACGGCAACCCGAAGGTCATGCTCGCCGCGGTCGGCCCGCTCATGACCGAGACCGCGGGCGAGGTCGCCGACGGGATCCTGTGCCACGCGTTCTCCACCGAGCGCTATGTGCGGGAGGCCACCCTGCCCGCCCTCGAGCGCGGCTTCGCGAAGGCCGGGCGCTCCCGCGACGGCTTCGAGATCACCGCGCCCGCGTTCGTGGTCGCCCGCGACTCCGAGCAGGAGCGCGCCGAGGGCATCGCCGCCGTCAAGAAGCAGATCGCCTTCTACGGCTCCACGCCCGCATACCGGCCCGTGCTCGAGCTGCACGGCTGGGGCGAGCTCCAGGACGAGCTCAAGGAGTTGACGAAGCGGGGCGAGTGGGACCGGATGCCGGAGCTGATCGACGACGAGCTCGTCGACACGTTCGCGGTCGTCGGCACGCCGGAGGAGGCCGTCGCCGAGGTGAGGCGCCGCTACGGCGACGTCGCCACCCGGATCACGTTGCCGCTGCCGGCCGATCGCGACGAGGAGCGCTGGCGCGCCCTCTTCGACTCGCTGCGCACCTGACAGGCCTCGGCCGATCGGTTAGCGTCGGCGGGTAAGCGAAACGGTCAGGAGGGGAACATGGCGAACGCGATCGACCCGACGGAGTTCCGCGAGGGACAGCGCAAGCAGTGGGACGCGGCGGCGACCGGATGGGACAAGTGGTCCGAGATGATGGAAGGGGCGACCGAGGGCGTCAGCCAGCGGCTCTCCGAGCTCGCCGAGGTGAAGCCGGGCAGCCGCGTCCTCGACGTCGCCGCCGGCTACGGCGCGGCGAGCCTGACCGCCGCCGGGATCGCCGGGCCCGAGGGCAGGGTCGTCGCCACCGACATCTCCACCGAGATGCTCGCCTTCGGCCGCAAGCACGCCGCCGACGCCGGCCTCGACAACATGGAGTTCGTCGAGTCGGCGGCCGCCGCGCTCGACTTCCCCGATGACAGCTTCGACGCCGCGATCTCGCGGTGGGGGATCATCTTCGACCCCGACGGCGAGGGCGCGGCAGCACGCGTCCGCGGCTTCCTCGTCGACGGCGGCCGGATGGCGATCAGCTCCTGGGGGGAACCGGAGCAGGTCCCGTTCCTCTCGATCCCGATGAAGACCGTGATGGGGGTCCTCGGCGTGGAGCCGCCCCCGCCGGGCACGCCCGGCCCGCTCTCGCGGCCGACGCCGGAGGCGATCGGCGGTCTGCTCGAGGGCGGCGGCTTCGCCGACGTCGAGACCGAGCAGCTCGAGGTCGAGATGGAGTGGGAGTCCCCCGAGCAGTTCACGACCTTCGTCCGCGAGATCGCTCCCCCGATCCGCGCGATGATGGCCGGTCAGCCGCAGGAGCGGCAGGACGAGGCGTGGAACGCGATCACCGAGGCGGTCCGCGAGCACGCCGGCGGCGACGGGCAGGTGCGGATGCCCGGCCTGGTCCTGCTGGCGGCGGGCCGCGCCTAGCGTTCGCGGGGGTGGAGAGGAGCTCCGGTCGCATCGCGATCCGGCCGGCCCAGCCCGGGGACGCCGCCGCGATCGCCGCGGTCTACAACGCGGGCATCGCCGGCCGCGGCGCGACCTTCGAGACGAGGGAGAAGTCCGCGGCGGACGTCGGGGGCTGGTTCGAAGATCCCCTTCCGCTCCTCGTCGCGGTCGACGGTGAGGCCGGGGTGGTCGGCTGGGCGCGCGCCACGCCCTACAGCACCCACGACTACTACTCCGGGGTGGCGGAGGCGAGCGTCTACATCGACCCGGCGCATCGCGGGCGCGGCACCGGCTCCGCGCTCATGGCCGCCCTCGCCGCGGCGGCTGAGCGCGCCGGCATCTACAAGCTGATCGGAAAGCTCTTCACCGGCCACGAGATCAGCAGGGCGCTCGTCGCCCGCCACGGGTTCCGCGAGGTCGGGACCCACCTCCGCCACGGCCGCCTCGACGGCGAGTGGCGCGACGTCCTCCTGGTCGAGCTGCCGCTCGGCGACGCCGCGCCCGGCCAGGGCGCAGGCTAGGCCGCGATCGCGGGCGAAGCCGCGGCGGCCTGCATCCGCTCGAGCTCCGACGCGTCGTGCGAGCAGAAGATCTCGATCTCGTCGCCGTGCTCGCGGGCGAGCTGGTTCAGCCGCCGCTTGTTGCGCCGCCGCCGGGCGTGATCGAGCCCGGCGAGCGCCTGGAAGGCGACGAGGCCGGGCGGGCAGCGCTGCGGGTCGCCCATCTCGTCGGCGTGGAAGTACGCGTCGCCGCAGTGCAGCATCCAGCCGCCCGAGTCGACGGCGACCGCGCAGTGGCCGCGCGAGTGCCCCTGCACCGGGATCAGCGCGACCTCCGCGTCGGGCCCGCCGATCACCTTCACGCTCTCGAAGCCGAACCACTTGTCGCCGACCACCTCGTGCCGGGTGAAGCGGGGGCCGTGCGCGAAGTAGCGGTTCGGGTAGCGCGGCCGCTCGCGAAGGCTCGGGTTGACCATCGCGTCGTGCTCGGTCGCGAAGACGTGGACCTCCGCGTCCGGGAAGTCGGGCAGCCCGCCGGCGTGGTCGAGGTCGAGGTGGGTGACGACGATCTGGCGCACGTCGCCGGCCCGGAAGCCCAAGGCCTCCACCTGCGCGAGCGCCGTCTCCCCGCGCTCGAGGCGCGGGCGGATGATCCCGCGCAGCGCCGGAGCGATCCCCTTCGGGTTCTCGACGTCGACGGTGCCGACGCCCGTGTCGACCAGGATCAGCCCGTCGGAGGACTCGATCAGCAGGCAGTGGCAGACCATCCTGCCGTCCTCGAGCCAGCCGCCGCGCCCGGTCACGAACCGCGAGCCGCGCGGGCACATCGTGCCGCAGTTCAGGTGATGGACCCTCGCCATCGCTGGCGGGAGCCTACGGGTAGGGCCGCCGGGGCGCCGGGTCAGCGGCGGTCGTCGGAGTCCTCGTCCTCTTCGTCCTCGTCGAAGTCGAAGTCCTTTGGCTCGCCCTGCTCGAACCAGAGGCGCTCGTCCTCGGGCGTGTCGCGCAGGAACTCGGGCGTCTCCTCGAGCACGTCCTCGTCCTTCTCGCCCTCCTCGGCGGGCGCTGCCTCCACCTCCTCCACGTCCTCGACCTCGAGGTCGTACTCCTCGGAGACGGGCTCCTCGACGGGCGCCGGGGCCTCCGGGGCCGCGGCTGCGGGCTCGTCGCCGGGCTCGGCGAACTCCTCGAACTCCTCGTCGAGCTCGAGCTCGATCTCGCCGATCTCGAAGTCGCCGGTGTCGCTCGGAGCCGGGGGTGGCGGCGGAGCGGGCTCGGCCTCGGGCGCGCCCAGCTCGTCGGCGGGCTCGGGCGCGAAGGGCTCCTCCTCGACCGCGGGCGCCGGCTCGGCCGCCTCCTCCGGCGGAGGGGGCGGCGGGTGCTCGATGGTCGGCGGCCCGGCGTCCTCGGCCTGGTCGAAGAACCCCGACGGGGCGGGCTCGGGCTCGGGCGGGAGCGGCTCGGGGGCGGGCTCGACGGGCTCGGGCTCGAGCGCGTGCGGGGGCGCCGCTTCCCCGGGCGGCGGCGCCTCCAGGCCGGGGGCGGCCCCGGCCGCGGGCATCTCCTCCGAACCGGTCGGGACGTCTTCGACGATCGCCTCCTCCCCGGTCGGCGGCCGCTCCGGGAAATCAGGCTCGCCGGGACGCGAGGGCGGGCCGAAGGCCTCGTCCTCCAGGACCTGGACCTCGTCGTCCGCCGCGCCGTGCTTGCGCTTCAGATCGAGGTGCTCTCGGATCGCGTCGTCGAGGATCCCCATGGGCGTTCCTTGCTAAAGGCTCTCAAATATCGTGGTTTATGGAAACCGAGGGCTCGCGCCTGGGCGCGTCCGGGCTCAGCCCTCGCCCCGTATCTTCGCGGTCGGGTCGCTCTTCCCTTCGCCCTCCCCGCCCCGCGCCGTCGCCGTCTCGGTGCGGTTCTTGCCCGCTCGCTTGGCCCGGTAGAGCGCCTGGTCCGCGGCGTCGACGAGCGCCCGCGCGTCGGTTCCGGCCCGCGTCGCCGTCGCCGCTCCGATGCTCGTCGTCACGCGCAGCGACCCGTCGCCGTCGACCATCGGTATCTCAGTGCCTTCGATCCGCTCCCGAACGCGCTCGGCGACCTCGCAGGCGCCGTCGATCCCGGTCTCCGGCAGCCCGATCGCGAACTCCTCGCCACCGTAGCGCGCCGGCTCGTCGATCCCGCGCGACTCCTCGCGCAGGACCCGCCCGATCGCCCGCAGGACCTCGTCGCCCTGGAGGTGCCCGTGAGTGTCGTTCACCTGCTTGAAGTCGTCGATGTCCAGCATCAGCAGCGAGAGGTCGTGGCCGAAGCGCTCGGCGCGCGCCGTCTCGGTCGCGATCCAGCGGCGGAACCGGCGGTTGTTCGGTAGCCCGGTGAGCTCGTCGGTGATCGCCTGCTCGGTGACCAGCTCGTGCAGCTCGACGTTCTCGAGCGAGGCCGCGGCCTGCCCGATCAGGTAGCGCAGGACCTCGCGCTGGCTCTCCTCGAACGGCTTGCCGCCGCGGACGATCGTCATCGCCGCCCCCGCGAGCGCCGACCCGCGCCCGTCGGCGCCTCCGCCGGCCCGCGCCAGCGGCTGCGAGACCGCGAACCACTCGCCCTGCTCGGCATCTGCCATCGCCCCGCCGCGAAGCGCTTCGCGCTCCGCGGCCCGCGCCGCCTCCAACGCCGGGTCCGAGAGCGGCTCGCCGACCGCGACCTCGGGGTCCTGGCTGCCGGCGAGCAGGATCCGGGCGTGCTCGGCCTCGCAGGCCGATATGGCGGTCTCGGCGACGATCTCGAGCAGCGCGGTGCGGTCGAGCCCGGAGGCGAACGCCTCGCCGATGCGCCGCACCGATTGCTCGAGCTCGGTGCGCTGGCGCCGCAGCTCGCCCATCTGCGCGCTGAGCTGGTCGCTCATCGCGTTGAACTCGCGCGCCAGGCCCGCCATCTCGTCGTTGCCCTCGACCGGGAGCTTGCGGCTGAAGTCGCCCCTCCCGATCCGCCTCGCGGCGGACAGCATCGCCGCGATCTGCCCCTGCAGCGAGCGCAGGAGCACGGCGACGAAGACGAAGGCGATCACGAAGAAGGCGATCAGCGCGGCGGCGACGAGCGGGCGGTCCGCAGCGAAGCCTGCGGACTCGATCTCCCCGTAGAGGGTGAGGCGGAGCGGCTCGCCGGCCGGGGCGCCGAGCGCGGCGGTGGCGGCACGCTGCTCCTCGCCGCCGAGCTCGACGGTCTCGGCGCTGCCCGAATCGGGCAGGTCAACGTCGCCCACCGGCGTCGTCGTCGCCACCGTGCCGCGCTCGTCGGAGATCGTCGCATCGCGGCCGGTGAACTCGCGCACGCGGCGGGCGAAGTCGCTCGCGGTCGTCGTCGAGGCGACGAGCGTCCCGCTCGCCTCGCCGTCTTGCTCCAGCCCCAGCTCGACGGCGGCGACCGCCGTGCGGTCCCCCGCCGAAGCGGTCTCCTTCCCCGAGGAGTCGAGCACGCTCAGCGCGACGAGGCCGCCGCCGCCAAGCTGACGCGACACCGCCGCCTCGACCTCGGCGCGGTCGCCGTCGCGAAGCGCCGCCGCCAATTCCGGGTCCGCCGCCGCCCGCCGGCCCGCGTCCTCCGCGTCGGCCTGGTCCTGGTCATAGACGCCGAGCGCCGTGTCGAGCGCGGCCGAGAGCCCCGCGTCCGCCTTGCCGATCTCCGCCGAACCGGCGAGCTGGACGACGCTCGCCCCGAGCGCGACCATCGGCACGACGACGATCACCACGAAGAAGAGGGTGAGTCGGCGGCGGAAGCTCACGGTTCGAACCCTACGCCCGGGCGGGGATACGCTCCGCCCGATGATGGAGGTCGCCCGCGCGGACCTCGGGCGAGCGGTTGCGGCCGACCGCGACCAGCTCGACCAGCTTCGGGTCGTCGTAATCGGCGCCGTCATGGGCGTGGCGGCCCGCGCGCGCCGGGCTATCCTCTGGGCCGCGGCGCGCCGGCAAGGCCGCCGCGAACGCTGGGGCTATAGCTCAGTTGGGAGAGCGCCTGGATCGCACCCAGGAGGTCGCCGGTTCGAGTCCGGCTAGCTCCATCATCTCTCGAAGTCCCCGCCAGTCGTCACATTCTCAGCGTCGGGCCGGAGTAGGGCCACCGAAGTCGCGCTGACTTTCTGGTGCCCAGGAGGCCCGACACCACAATTCCCACTCGAACGCAATCGCGCCACTCCCGCCATGCGCGATTTCCGATCAGCCCATGAGCTTTGCCTTCTGGGCCGCGAACTCTTCATCGGTCAGTACGCCCTTGTCGCGAAGCTCGCCGAGCCGCTCGAGCTGTGCGATCGGGTCGACGGCCGGAGCAGGCGCGGCCGCCGTGGGCGGGGCCGCGGGCACCGCTTCCATGTATGCAGGGGAAGCCTGTCCCTGGTCAGCCCACCGCTGCGCCTGGCGGCGTGTGACGCGATTGCGGACCGCGGTCGCCGTCCCCTGGGCGACAGCAACACGAGCGACGTTTCCAAGTAGTCCAGGCATGTTCGTCTCCTCCTTCTCTCAGTTCCGGTTCGCCGGGGCGCTGGGCCCATCTTCTTCGACTGCGTCGAGCGCGGCGAGGATCGACTGCACCGGAATCCGTCCGTTCGCCACGAGCTCGCCGCCCCCGCGCCGCACCGCGGCCGCGAACGGTCCCGCCCAGGCGTTCTCGTACACGAGGATTCCAGCGGCGGAGCCCGGATCGAGCGCGTTCGCGACCTGATCGAGATCTTCGGAATCGAGCAGCCCGGATGCTGCGCCGATCAACTGGCTCATCCCCTCCACCTCGGCGGCGAGCTCGGAGATGTCGAGCGGTTCCGCCGCACCATCCTCTGCCTTCCTGACGAAGGCCAGGTCGAGGACTCTGATCAGCCCACGATCGACGAGGTCGACCAGAAGCGGCGCCGCTCCTCCGGTCGGCTGCCCTCCGGGCCACTCGATCACCAGGTAATCGATCGGCCCCATCTCGTCCCGCTCTTCGCTCACTCCGTGCTCCCTTCGTTGCCGATCGTTCGCGCCTCCGGCGCGCCAAACTCGTCGTCGGGAGTATCCAGCAAGGCGGTGACGGCCATTGCTCACCCCCGTGGGTTTCATCCAGCGACCTGGGCGAGACCATGCCGTCGGCGAGCCTCCCAGGTGGGACACTGCGTCAAATCGAGATTCGGGCGGCAGGGGCCCGATCGACGAAGGGAGACAGCATGGCTTCACCAGCACGCGACTCGGTGGACGAGCGAGGTGCCGGCTGGGTCGCGTTCGCCGGGGTGATGATCGGAGTCGTAGGTGTCCTCAACGTGATCTACGGGATCGCGGCGATCGACAACTCGGCGTTCTTCGTCGAGAACGAGCGGTTCGTCATCTTCGACGACTTGAACACCTGGGGATGGATCCATCTGATCGTGGGTGCGATCCAGGTCGTCGCCGCGTTCTCGATCTGGACCCGGAACGCGTTCGGGGCCGTGGTCGGGATCGTCACCGCGAGCCTCAACGCGATCGTCGTGTTGCTCTGGGTGTCGGCGTTCCCGGTTGGCGGGTTCGCGATATTCATCATCGATCTGCTCGTGATCTACGGCCTCGTCGCCTACGGAGTTCGGCGGCGCGAGATCGCGTAGGCAAGGACGACGGTGCCGGCATGATCCGCGGTCGGCTCCGCCGGCGGCAGGGCGCAGGTCGCCGGGACCCGGCCGATGCCGAGCTCGGTGGCGAGCTCGTCGAGATCGATCCATCCGAACTGAGCGGCCTCTTCGCCGCGCCCAAGTGGCTTCGCGACGCCGGCTTGATGTCGTGGCTGCTGGTCGGGATCACGGTCCTGCTAGTCGGAGTGGTCTGGCTCCTTGCCCTGACCCAGGTGATCGTCCTACCGGTGCTCACCGCGGGCATAGTCGCCGCCGTAGCCGCCCCGCTGGTGCGCTGGTTTGCCGCGCATCGGATCCCCCGAGCGCTCGGCGCAGTCATCGTCTTGCTCGCGATAGTCGCGATCGGCTTGGGGCTGGTGCTCGTCGTGCTCGGCGGAATCGCCAGCCAGGCGAGCGAGGTAAGCGATCAGCTCACGGCGGCCGCGGACCGGATCGAATCCTGGCTTGAGGACGCAGGAGTCGCCGCGGGCGACGCCGCGTCCGCAAATAGGGACGTGAGCGCCGGCCTCGTCGACGCCAAGGATGCGCTCCTCGGCGGACTTACGGCGGGAATCTCCGCGCTTTCCACCCTCGCGTTCTTCCTCGGGATCACCGCGCTCAGCCTGTTCTTCCTGCTCAAGGATGGCCCGGAGATCCGCTCGTGGACCGAGCGGCACCTCGCCCTCCCGGATCAGGTCGCGCACACGATCACAAAGCGGATGCTGCAGTCGCTTCGCGGCTACTTCACGGGGGTCGCGATCGTCGCGGCTTTCAACGCCGCGGTCGTGACGATCGGAGCTCTCGCGCTCGGGGTTCCCCTGGCCGGGACGATTGCGGTCGTCACCTTCATCGGCGCCTTTATCCCGTACCTCGGCGCTTGGGCGGCGGCCGGCTTCGCGGTGCTGATCGCGCTTGGCGGCGCAGGCCCGGAGGAGGCCGGGGCGATGATCGTGGTCCAGCTTCTCGCCAACGGCATCCTCCAGCAGCTGGTCCAGCCGTTCGCGATGGGGGCCGCACTCGGGATCCATCCGCTCGCGGTCCTCGTCGTGACGATCGCGGGAGGCGCGCTGTTCGGCGCCGTCGGCCTGATCCTCGCCGCCCCAGTCGTCGCGGCGGCGACTCGGATCTCGGCCGACCTCGCTCGGGCCCGCGCTGCGGAGAGCACGCATGCCGCCGAGGCGTCCGGGGATGCCCCGGCCCCCGCGACGGCATGAACGCAGCGCGAGGAGACCGCAGCGACGCGCCAAACGACGCCGAAGGAGAACACGAGGACTCCCGGCCCCCACTGTTCGAGCCACTGCGACCGGCGACTCCGGCATTGCGAGCGGCGGTCCTGCTCAGCGGGCCCGTTCTCTGGCTGGCGGGGCTGATTGTGATGGCCGTCGTCATCAAGCGGGCAAACGTCGTCGGCGTCGCCCTCTTGACCCTGGTCGTCGCGCTGCTCGTCAGTTTCGCGTTCCTCGTCCCCTCGCGCCGGCAAGCGATCCGCGAGAGCCAGGAGCCCTGACATTGGAGATCGCGGCGAAGGTTCTGCTTGCGTTCGTCGCCTTCTACCCCGTCGTCACCGCGGCCTACTGGATCGCGGGCGGGCTCCTGTTCCGCCGCCTCGACGAGGCGAACGAGGCCGACGAGCCGCCCGGCGGGTGGCCTCCGGTGAGCCTGTTCATCCCTGCCTACAACGAGTCGCGGTGATCGCCGAGTGCGTGTCGGCGGCCCTTGCCGTCGATTACCCCGAGCTCGAGGTCGTCGTGCTCGACGACGGTTCCAACGACGACACCGCCGCGGTGGCGGCCGCGGCGGGCGAGGGCGACCCTCGTCTCGACGTCGTCCGCGACCCGGTCAATCGAGGCAAGGCCGAGCGCCTGAACCTCGGGTTCGCACAAGCACGCCACGATCTCGTGATCGTCACCGACGCGGACACCCACATCCACCCAGCGGCGCCGGAGCTCCTGGTCGCGAGGATCTCGCGATCCGCTCGTACCGCTGCCGTCGCCGGCGCTCCTCACGTGACCAACCGGCGAAGCTTCCTCGCCGCGCTCCAAGTCCTCGAGGCCGCCTCGATCATCGGGATGATCAGGCGTACCCAGGCACTCAGCGGCCGGGTGGGCGTCGCGTTGGTCGGTGCGATCGTCAACCACTTCTTTAGCGAGCGTTCCCACTTCTCGGGGGTCGGGCTCACCTGGGGATCGCGGTCGCCGTCGTCGGGATGATTCAGCTCGGGTTCGCGTTGGTAGTCGAGCGCCCGTACGATCGCCGTGCTGCGTTCGCGTTCCTACTCGGCCCGCTCTACCCGGCCGGGTATTGGGCGATCTCCGCGAGCGCCGCCGGCCGCAGCGAGGCACCCGCGGCTATCCGCGGGGCGAGCGGACGACGGGTGGCGTGGGATATCGAGCGTGAAAGCGCGTCCGGCTAGTCGCCGAAGCGCTCCGTTCGACGCTCCCGAGCCTTCGGGTGTCAGCTGAAAGCAGCGGCTTCGTCGACCTTGATCGGCGCCGGATCCGGCAGACGCATCATGCGCATCGAGAACACGAAGCCGAGAACAGCGGCGAGAAGCGGGATCGCCAAGGCGACCTGTAGCGCTTCCGGTCTGGCCTCCTCGTTGATCCGAAGGATCTCTGCCTCGATCTCCGGGGGCTGGCTCGCGAGCTGCTCCTCAAGATTCGCGTCATCACCTCGGCGTCGTCCTCGAGGACCTGGGCGACCTGCGCCTTCTCGGCGGGCGGCAGGACATCGCTCGCGTCCGACTTGTTGGTAAACGCGATCGAAAGAGCGGCGAGGAGGACCGCGCCGCAAAACGCCAATCCCACCGAGAGGCCGA
>DASUSH010000027.1:0-2177 GCA_036375215.1 Solirubrobacterales bacterium | reverse complement strand
TGGCGTCGTGGTACGACTTCGGCGAGAGCTCGGCGCCGAGCTCGCACTCGAGCCCGGTCTCCTCGGCGACCTCGCGCAGCGCCGCGTCCACCCAGCTCTCGCCCGGCTCGAGCTTGCCCTTGGGCAGCGACCAGTCGTCGTGCTTGGGGCGGTGGACGACCGCGACCTCGAGGCCCTCCGCTCCGTCGCGCAGCACCACCCCGCCCGCGGCCCGGACCTCGGGCTCCGGAGCGCTCACTCCGCGAGCGCGGCGAGCACGAGGTCGTCGTGCTCGCCCGGCTTCACCTTGCGGAGCACCCTGGCCACGGTGCCGTCGGTGTCGATCACGAACGTCGTCCGCTCGTTGCCCCAGTACTTCTTGCCGTACATCGACTTCTCGACCCAGACGCCGTAGCGCTCGGCGATCTCGTGGTCGGGGTCCGCGAGCAGGTCGAAGTTGAGCGCCTGCTTGTCGTGGAAGCTCCTGACCTTCTTCACGGTGTCGGGCGAGACCCCGAGCACCGTCGCCTCGGCGGACTCGTAGTCGACGGCGTGGTCGCGGACCCCGCATGCCTGGGTCGTGCAGCCGGGGGTGTCGGCGCGCGGATAGAAGTAGAGGACGACGCGCTTCCCGCGCAGCGCGGACAGCGTCACCTCCTCCCCGTCCTGGTTCTCCAGGGTGAAGTCCGGCGCCTTGTCTCCTGCCTCGACCACGCGGCCAGCACCCTACGCGAGCGCGAGCGCGAGCTCGGCGCCGGCCGCCTCGATCTCGCGGGCGAGCGCCTCGATGCCGCCGACCGCATCCGGGTCGCTCGAGATCCCGACCGCGAGCGCGCCCGCGTAGGAGACCGCCGAGATCCGCAGCGCGTGGCGATCGGCGGGCTCGGCCAGCGAGAGGAACCCGGCGGCCTCGGCGCCGACGACGTAGACGGGCCGCTTCGGGCCGGGAACGTTCGAGACCGAGAGCGCGAAGTCGCGCGGGCCCGATGCGAGCCTCGTCACGCCCTTGTAGAGCGGCTTGAAGCGCGAGATCGCGTGGAAGAAGTGGTAGAGCTCCTCGGCGTCGCCGGCCTGCTTCCGCCGCGTCGTCTCGAGGTTGATCTGACGCAGGCGCTCGACCGGGTCGGCGATGTCGAGGCGCATGTCGACGTTCAGGAACGAGTCGCGGTTGCCCACCTCGTCGTGCTCGTCGCGGCCGTGCAGGCTGACCGGCACCTGGACCCGCACCCCGGCGTCCCCGGCGCCGCCGTGCTCCTCCATCCAGGTGCGCAGGCCGCCGGCCAGCACCGCGAGCAGGATGTCGTTCAGGGTGACGTGGCCGCCGAGCCGGTCGCTCGCCAGGTGGGCGGCGCCGCGCATCTCGTCGAGGCTGAGCCAGGCGACCGCCAGCTCGCGCCGCGGCCCCAGGGCGCGGTCGAGGATCGTCTCGCCGCCGAGCGGCAGCAGCTCGCGCGCGACCGTCGCCGGCAGCTTCGCGACCTCGCGGGCTCCGTGCAACCACTTCGAGGGCTGGGCGGCGCCGCGCACGACCCCGGCCACGGCGCCGGGGACTCCGGCGACCGCGCCCGGCACCTCGCCCACGCGCTTGCGGACGGTCGCGCCCGCCACGTCGAGCATGCTCGGCTCCGGCCGGGGCTCGAGCTCGGGCGCCTCGGCCGGAGGCGGGTCGGGCTCGTCGTCCCAGAAGAGGGCGCGCGCGAAGCGCTGCGACGTGATCCCGTCGGCGAGGCAGTGGTGGATCCGCATCACGACCCCGGTGCCGCCGCCGGACATCGGCACGAGGTCGACCCGCCAGAGCGGGCGCTCGTGGTCGAGGCGCTCCTCGAACAGCCGGGCCGCCTCGACCAGCAGCCCCCTGCCGCCGACCGGCTCGGCCACCGCGGCCTCGACGACGTGGTTGGCGAGGTCGAACTCGGGGTCGTCGGCCCAGAACGGCTCGGTGCCCGGACCCGAGGGGAAGACGACCCGCTGGCGGGCCTTGGGCTCGTGCCCGAGCCGGGACTCGATCGTCGCCCGCATCTCCTCGACCGTGACCGGCCCGCGATCCGGGCGCGGGCCGACCGCCAGCACCTTCAGGGTGTGGCCCTTGATCGCCTCCGTCTCGAGACGGAGGATCTGCGCGTCGTCGAAAGTCAGTCGTTCCAAGGAGGAACATGGAATACAACACCCTCAGCTACGAGACCGACGGTCACGTCACC
>DASUSH010000026.1:0-5297 GCA_036375215.1 Solirubrobacterales bacterium | reverse complement strand
CGCCCAGGCCACCGCCACGAAGCGGCCCGAGAGCTTCATCGGGCTCCACTTCTTCAACCCGGTCCAGATGATGAAGCTGCTTGAGGTGATCCGGTCGGTCGCATCGTCCGACGACGCGTTCCAGGCCGGTGTCGAGTGGGGCAAGAGCCTCGGCAAGCTCACCGTCGAGACGAAGGACAAGGCGGGCTTCATCGTCAACCGCCTGCTCGTGCCCTACATGCTTGACGCGATCCGCGCCTACGAGGAGGGCTTCGGCACGATCGACCAGATCGACACCGCGATGAAGGCCGGCGCCGGGCACCCGATGGGGCCGCTCACCCTCGCCGACTTCGTCGGCCTCGACACGCTCGCCGCGATCGGCGACGTGATGTTCGACGAGTACCGCGAGAAGCGCTTTGCGGCGCCGCCGACCCTCCGCAAGATGGTCGCCGCGGGCTACTTCGGGCGCAAGTCGGGCAAGGGCTTCTACGACTACTCCGGGGAGAAGCCCGTCCCCTCCGAGCTGGGTCTGTAGCTAACCTCCCCGCAACGGGGGTTTCGGAGGCTGGGAGGAGACCGAGTGGACCAGAGCACCGGCATCGAGCGGATCCGCACAGCGACCTTCACGCTGACGCGGCGCGGCTACGACAAGCGCGAGGTCGAGCAGTTCCTCAACAAGATCGCCGACTGGCTCGAGACCGGCGGCGGCGACCAGGCGCGCGCCGACGTCGTGAGGCGCGAGCTCGAGCGGGTGGGGCAGCGGACGGTGGGCATCCTCGCAACCGCGGAGGACTCGGCCGAGGAGATCCGCGCCGACGCCGAGGAGGACGCCGCGCAGACGACCGGGAAGGCGCGCTCGGAGGCCGCGGCAACCCGCCAGGCGGCCGACGAGTACGCCGCGAAGACCCGCGACGCCGCCGACGCCTACGCGGCGAAGGCGCGCAAGGACGCCGACGAGTACGGCGCGAGGACGCGGCAGGCTGCCGACGGCTACGCGGGCAAGGCCCGCGAGGAGGCCGACGAGGACGCGGCCGAGGCCCGCCAAGACGCGGAGCACGACGCCCGCAATATGGTCGCGGCCGCCGAGACGAAGGCGACCCGCATCGTCGACGAGGGCATGGCGCGCCGCCGCGACATCGAGATGGTCATTTCCGACCTCGTGGACCGCCGCGACGGCGTGATCGAGGACGCGAACCGGCTCGCCGCCGAGCTGCGCCGCGTGGCCGACGGCCACACGCCGGCGCCCGGCGACGATCGCTTCGACGAGCCCGCGGAGCTCGATCCCTCCGAGCGGGTGGGGGCTTAGCGATGGCGGCCGACGAACGACAGGCCGCGGCCGCCTCGGCCGCCCAGCGCCGCGAGATGCAGCAGCGGATCACCGAGATCCGCAAGGCGAGCTTCGAGTCGGCCCGCAAGGGATACGACAAGGCGCAGGTCCGCCACTACCTCGAGGCGGTCGCCGACTGGCTCGAGGGCCTCGGGCTCGGCGACGCCGACCGCGGCGAGATGCGCCGCGAGCTGGCCTGGGTCGGCGAGCGGACCTCCGACATCCTCACGCAGGCCGAGGAGACCGCGAACGAGCTGCGTGAGCAGGGCCAGAGCGAGGCTTCGAAGCTGCGCTCCGAGGCCCAGAACGCGTCCGACCGCCTGCGCGTCGAGGCCGACGAGGAGTCGCGCCGTGTGCGCATGGAGGCCGCGACCGAAGCCGAGGAGACCGTGGCCGCGGCGGAGCGCAAGGCCGAGGCGATTATCGAGGACGCGAATCGCCGCCGCCGGGACCTCCAGGCGCTGATCGGCGACCTCCTGGTGCGCCGCGACGAGATCGTCGCCGACGGCGTGCGCCTCGCCGACGAGCTGACCGAGCTGTTCGCCACCACCATGGACGTGCCCGAGTCCGAGGTGACCGGAGACGCCTCCGGCGAGGAGTCGGGCGACGACTCCGGGGACGACTATGCCGGCGACGGCGAGGACCCGCGGCGCGCCCGCCGTTTCGATCCGGCCGCGCTCGAGGAAACCGGCGACCGCTACGACGAGGACGGCGTCCGGATCCCGCTCGGCGACGACGAGGAGGAGGGGCCGCCGCCGCGCGCCTCCTGGCCGGGCGAGACGATCGAGAGCGACGCGATCCCCGACCCACAGGGCACCGAGGGCGCCCCGGCCGAGGACCCCGACACCGAAGAGCAGAAGTCGACTCGATGAGCGACGCCGCCGGCCGGGACCCGCGTTGAAGGACGAGGCACTAGCCGGCGCAATCGATGCCGCGCTCGCCGGCGGGCCGGAGCGACATCACAAGAAGACCGCCGAGCAGGGCAAGCTGCCGGTTCGCGAGCGGATCGCCCGCCTGATCGACGCCGAGTCGTTCGTGGAGGAGGACCGGCTCGCGAACTGGGACCAGGAAGGGCTGGGCGCCGACGGGGTCGTGACCGGGATCGGCATGCTCGACGGTCGCCGGGTGGCGCTGATGGCGAACGACCCGACGGTGAAGGCCGGCTCGTGGGGGCGCAAGACGGTGGAGAAGATCCTCCGCATCCAGGCGCGGGCGCGCAGCCTCGAGATCCCGATGATGTACCTCGTCGACTCGGCGGGCGCCCGGATCACCGACCAGGTCGCGATGTTTCCCGGCCGCCGCGGCGCCGGCCATATCTTCTACAACGAGGTCCGGCTCTCCGGCCGCGTCCCGCAGGTCTGCATCCTCTTCGGCCCCTCGGCCGCCGGTGGCGCCTACATCCCGGCCTTCTGCGATGTCGTCATTATGCGCGACGGCAACGCCTCGATGTACCTCGGCTCGCCGCGGATGGCGCAGATGGTGATCGGCGAGGACGTCACGCTCGAGGAGATGGGCGGGGCGCGGATGCACACGTCGGTCTCCGGCTGCGGCCACTTCCTGGCGAAGACCGACGAGGAGGCGATCGACCTCGCGCGCCGGTACATCACCTACATGCCGCGCTGCTGGCGCGAGGCGACGCCGCCCGTCGTCCCCGCCGAGCCGGCCGGCCGGCCGGTCTCCGAGGTCGTGCCCGGGGACGAGAAGACGCCGTTCGACGTCAAGGACCTGATCGAATCGATCGTCGACGCCGACTCCTTCCTCGAGGTACAGGCGCGCTGGGCGAAGGAGGTCGTGGTCGGCTACGCGCGCCTCGACGGCAACGTGGTCGGCGTCGTCGCAAACCAGCCGAAGGTGAAGGGCGGCGTGCTCTTCGTCGACTCCGCCGACAAGGCGGCGCGCTTCATCTGGACCTGCAACGCCTTCAACATCCCGCTCGTCTTCCTCGCCGACGTGCCCGGGTTCATGATCGGCAAGGCGGTCGAGCGCGAGGGCATCATCCGCCACGGGGCGAAGATGATCTCGGCGGTCTCCGAGGCGACCGTTCCGAAGATCTCGGTGATCGTCCGCAAGGCTTACGGCGCCGGGCTGTACGCGATGGCCGGGCCCGCGTTCGGCTCGGATTCGGTGATCGCCCTGCCCGGCGCGAGGATCGCGGTGATGGGCCCGGAGGCGGCGATCAACGCCGTCTTCTTCAACCAGATCCAGGAGATCGAGGACCCCGAGGAGCGCGAGGCGTTCGTCCGCGAGCGCCGCGAGGAGTACTCGGCCGACATCGACATCCTCCACCTCGCCTCGGAGCTGGTCGTCGACGACGTGATCGAGACCGACACGCTGCGCTCCGAGCTCGTCCGCCGCTTCGCGCTGGCCGAGACGAAGGACCGCGCCTTCTCGCGGCGCCACAACCCGATCACGCCCGTCTAGCGCCTTTCTCGGGACCTCTTCAGTAGTGACCACCGATGCCGGCACCGCGCTGCGGGCGTAGCGTGGTTGGCGATGGTCACGACGGACACGACACTCGCGAAAGGCTGGACGGCTCCGGGCTTCGAGGAGGTGCGTGCCGAGTTCGACCGCAACTTCGCCGAGCGCGGCGAGATCGGCGCCGCCGTCGCCGCGTACTGGCGCGGCGAGAAGGTGGTCGACCTGTGGGGTGGCCGCCGCGCGCCGACCGGCGAGGCGCCGTGGGAGGAGGACACGCTGGTCCTCGTCAATTCGACGACCAAGGGCCTCGCGGCGATGACGATCGCCGTCGCGAGCTCGCGCGGCTGGATCGATTCCGACGCACCCGTCGCCCGGTACTGGCCCGAGTTCGCCCAGAACGGCAAGGCCGCGATCACCGTGCGCCAGCTGCTCAGCCACGAGGCGGGGCTGGTCTGCATCGACGAGCCCATGAGCACGGAGGACCTGAGCGACCTCGACCGCGTGGCCGGCGCCCTCGCGCGGCAGAAGCCGGCCTGGGAGCCGGGGACGCGGCACGGGTACCACGCGATGACCATCGGGCTCTACATGCAAGAGCTGATCCGCCGTGTGGATCCGGAGCACCGCACGCTCGGCCGCTTCTTCCAGGAGGAGATCGCGACGCCCCTCGGGATCGAGTTCTATATCGGGCTCCCGCCGGAGATCCCCGACGAGCGGCTCGCGCGGCTGAAGACCTTCAGCCCCATGCGAACCATCGGAGCCCTGCGCACGACTCCCAGCCCGATGGTGTTGCGGATCCTGTGGCCGTGGTCGCTGCTGCGGAAGTCGATGCAGTTCGGGGACGCGGACCCGAACGACCGCCGTTGGCTCGAGATCGAGGTCCCGGCCGGCAACGGCGTCGGCACGGCGCGCGCGATCGCCCGTGCCTATTCCGAGTTCGCCGAGGGTGGGGAGGAGCTCGGCATCACCCCGGCGACGCTCGCGAGCCTCACGGCGGGCCACGACGCCGAGCGGGCGAAGGACGTGGTGATGGGCGTGCCCAGCTGGTTGTCGCTCGGGTTCCTGAAGCCGGGCCCCCGGCTCGATTTCGGCTCGAGCCAGCGGGCCTTCGGGACCCCGGGCGCCGGCGGCTCGTTCGGCTTCGCCGACCCGGACTCCCGGCTCGGCTTCGCCTACGTGATGAACAACATGAACTACTACATGTTCGACGACCCGCGTGAGAAGGCGCTGCGCGACGCGGTCCACCGCGCGATCCGGCGACTCTCCGGCTGAGTCGTCCCCCTACGAGGGCGAGGCGATCCGCGCCGCGAGCTCGACGAAGTAGTCCAGCGAGGCCGGGTTCGCCAGGGAGTCGCGGCTGGCCGCCTGGTCGAGTGGCGTGCCCATCAGGATCCGCTTCACCGGCACCTCGAGGACCTTGCCGGAGAGCGTGCGCGGCACCTCGGCGATCGCGTGCACCTCGTTCGGCACGTGGCGGGGGGAGCACTGCTCGCGGATCCGCCGCTTGATCTCGGCGACGAGCTCGTCGTCGAGCTCGGCGCCCTCGCGGAGGACCACGAAGAGCGGCATCCATCCT
>DASUSH010000025.1:0-7139 GCA_036375215.1 Solirubrobacterales bacterium | reverse complement strand
TCGACGAAGCGGCCGTTCATCAGCGCGCGGGCCTCGTCGCGGATCTCGCGGTAGGGCGAGATCGCGGCCGTGATCACCGGCGTGCCGTGCCTGGAGAGCAGGTCGGCGACGAAGGCGATCCGGCGGATGTTGGTGTCGCGGTCCTCCTTCGAGAAACCGAGGCCCTTCGAGAGGTTCTCGCGGACCACGTCGCCGTCGAGCACCTCGACGGGCACGCCGCGGCGGTCGAACTCGGCGACGACCACGTCGGAGATCGTCGACTTGCCGGCCCCCGAGAGGCCGGTCATCCAGAGGGTGAAGCCCTTCCACTCTCCCATTTGCTTACTCAGTCTCCTTTGCGTATGAGTCGATCAGGATGTCGGCAACCTCTTCCCGGGTGAACTCGTGCGGCGGCTTCTCGCCGGCCGCGAGCATCTCGCGCACCTTGGTCCCCGAGAGGAACAGGCGCGACTCCGCGTCGTGCGGGCAGGTCTTGCCGGAGCCCATGCCCTCGCACTCGTTGCACCAGAAGGTGTGCTCGAACATGAGCGGCTCGATGCCGAGCTTCGCGATGTCGATGTCGTCGAAGATCTTCTGGGCGTCGTAGGTGCCGTAGTAGTCGCCGACGCCGGCGTGGTCGCGGCCGACGATGAAGTGCGTCGCGCCGTAGTTGCGGCGGACCACGGCGTGGAAGACGGCCTCGCGCGGGCCGGCGTACCGCATCGCCGCGGGGTTGACGCCGAGGACGACGCGGTCCTGCGGGTAGTACTTCTCCATCAGGACCTCGTAGCAGCGCATCCGCACGTCGGCGGGGATGTCGCCCTTCTTGGTCTCGCCGATCAGCGGGTGCAGGAAGAGGCCGTCGGAGACCTCGAGCGCCGCCTTTGTGAGGTACTCGTGGGCGCGGTGGATCGGGTTGCGGGTCTGGAACGCGACGATCCGCTTCCAGCCGCGCTTCTCGAACTCCGCCTTCGACTCGGCGGGCGTCAGGTAGCGGCGCATGAACGCGTCCTCGTGGTCGGGCGCGGCGTCGGCCTCGATCTTGCCGGCGACGCAGCGGTTGCCCTCCTCGCGGATGGCGGCGACACCCGGATGCTCCGAGTCGGTCGTGCGGTAGACCTGCTCGGCCTCGCGCTCGACGTCGCGCTCGAAGATCTCGCTCACGGTCAGGCGCCCCAGCGCCTTGCCGTTCGCGGCCTCGAGGTCGATGACGTCGCCCTCGGCGCAGTCGAGGTCGGTGGCGAGCGTGACCGGGATCGGCCAGACCTCGTCGCCGCCGGCGAGGGTCATGTCCTCGACCACCGCCCGCCAGTCGTCGGAGCCCATGAAGCCCTCGAGCGGGGCGAAGCCCCCGTTGGCGAGGAGCTCGAAGTCGGCCGTCTGGCGCGAGCTCAGGGTCAGTTTCAGGGCGGTGTCGGTGTCAGGCACGGAGGACTCCAGTTCGGGTCTCGGGGTCTAGATCTCTCGGAAGAAGCGGGGAAGGGTAGCGCCAGCGGAGCGGCTCCGAGCTACCCGTTGAGGCCGCACTCGGTCTTGTCCGCGTTCGCCCAGCGGCCCGAGCGGGAGCCGCCGTTGGCCGATGGAGGCCGGGTGCAGTGGGTGCAGCCGATCGACGGGTACCCCTCGTCGTGGAGCGGGTTGTAGGGCACGTCGTGCTCGGCGATGTGGTTCCAGACGTCGCGCTCGGTCCAGTCCGCGAGCGGGTTCAGCTTCCACAGCCCGAACCGCACGTCCCAGCCGAACTTCTTGGCGCCGGCGCGGCTGACCGAGTCGGCCCGGCGGATCCCGGACACCCAGCAGTCGACGTCGCCGGTGAGCGCCTCGCGCATCGGCTCGACCTTGCGGATCCCGCAGCAGGCGTCGGGCTGGCGGGCCCACAGGGCGTCGCCGTAGAGGCGTGCCTGCTCGTCGAGCGAGATCCCGGCGACGCGCTCGAACTCGACCCCGTAGCGCTCGGCGAGCCGGTCGCGCGTCTCGTAGGTCTCGGGGAAGAGGACGTCGGTGTCGAGGTAGAAGAACCGCGCGTCGGGTGCGACGCGGCTCGCCATGTCGATCGTCACCGAGGTCGTCTTCTGAAACGAGCAGGCGATGCTGAGGTTGGGGAAGTTCTCCGCCGCCCAGGCGAGCGCCACCTCGGGCGAGGCAGAGTCGAGCTCGGCCTCGACAGCCTCGGGATCGATCTCGGAGAGCGTCAGCGTCGGAGCCACGTCAAATCGCGCATTCGCCCTCGCCGCGGATCACCTGGTAGGGCTCGTGCCGGGCCCAGTCGATGAAGAAGTTGAGGTTGTCGAGGTTGAACTCGATCGGCAGCGTGAGGTCCTTGCCGAGCTCCTCGAACTTCTCCGCCCCGACGCGCTCGGCGAAGGCGTTGAAGACCTCGCCCTCGTCGCGCTCGGCCTCGTAGAAGCGGATCCAGCGCTCGACCGCCTCCGGCACCCGCTTCGCGGGGAGGCGCAGCTTCAGCCGCTTCCCGAAGACGACCTCGTCGCCCTCGAAGTCGCCGCCCACGTGCGGGATGTAGGCCGGGATCGTGTGCTCGCCGACCTTGATGGAGGCGCCGTAGAACCCGATCGTGCCGATGTGGTGCTGGCCGCAGCCGTTCGGGCAGCCGGACATCTTGATGTGGATCTGCTTGGTGAGCGGATCGGTGATGTTCATCGCCTCGACCCGTTCCTGGATGGCGGCGTTCAGGCCCATCGAGCTCGTGATCCCGAGCTTGCAGCTGTCGGTGCCGGGGCAGCTCACCACGTCGGTCACCTGCATCGCGCCGGTGTCGCCGAGGCCGAGCTCGTCGAGGCGCCGCCAGACGTCGAAGAGCGCCTCGTCGCGGACCCACCGCAGCACGAAGTTCTGCTGGACGGTGGTGCGCGCGAAGCCGCCCGTGTACTCGCGCATGATCTGGCCGAGGCCGCGGAACTGCTCGGGCGTGAGGTCGCCGCGGGTGACCTTGACCGTGACCGTCGAGTAGCCCTCCTGGCGCTGGGGCATCACGTTGGCCTCGACGAAGGCGTCGAACTCGGAGCGGTCGCCGTTCGGGCTGCCGTGGCTCGCCGGGGCGGGGAGCGCCTCGACCGCCGACTGCTCGTCGTGCTCGGTGAGCAGGTGCTCGATCGTGAAGTCGCGGTGCTCGACCCAGTCGCCCTCGAGCTCCTCCTCGACGAGCTCGCGGAACGCGTCGATGCCGATCTTGTCGATCAGGACCTTGATCCGGGCGCGGGCGCGGTTGACGCGCAGCCAGTCCTGGCGGTCGAAGATCCGCAGGACCGCCTCGGTCACCTTCAGGTAGTCGCCGTTGTCGAGCTCCACGAACTCGTAGAGCGTGGGGGCGACGCGCGGCATGATCGAGGTGCCGCCGCCGACGCGGATCTCGACCCCGCGGACGCCGTCGCGCTCGCGCGCGATGAAGCCGACGTCGTGGATCCCGGAGATCGCGATGTCCTCGTCCGTGGGGCTGAACGAGGTCTTGATCTTGCGCGGCATCAGCTGCGTCGTCGGGTGGCGGACGAAGTAGCGGACGTAGGCGCCGGCGTAGGGGGTGATGTCGAAGGGCTCGCCCGCCGAGACCCCGGCCCGCGGGTCGCCGGTGACGTTGCGCACGGTGTTGCCGCAGCCCTCGCGCGAGCTGAGCCCGGCGTCGGAGATCTCGCGGATCAGCTTCGCCGCGTCGGGGAGGGGGACGTGGTGGATCTGGATGTTCTGGCGGGTCGTGATGTGGCCCTTGCCCAGGGGCGCGTACTTCTCGACCACGCTCGCGAAGGCGTCCATCTGCTCGGGGGTGATGCCGCCGAGCGGCAGCTTCGTGCGGATCATCTGCACGTTGGGCTGGCGCTGGCCGTAGACGCCCTGCTTCAGGCGGAAGCCGATGAACTGGTCCTCGGGGGTCTGGCCGTCGAGGAATTTGCCGGCCTCGGTGTCGAAGTCGTCGAACTCCCGCTCGAGGATCGGGATCACGTGCCCGGGTACGTTCTCGTAGACCTCGGGGTTCTCGAGCGAGCCGAGCTTGCCCTTCCCCTTCTGCTTCTTGCCGTGCTCGACGTCGAGGTCCTCGTACGACGCCTTCGGCTTCTCTGGTGCGGCGGTCGGCTCCATCTGGCGGTTCAAGCCCCCTTCGGGGTCGCGGTCGTTCCCAGCCTCGGAAACCGAGGTCGGGCGATATTACCAGGAAAGCTGACCGGGTTTAGGGTGTTTCAACAGGACCGCGGTTCGGGATCGGCTTCGTCGACCCTCGCGCGCTCGTGCGCGCCCCGTCCCGGACCGCAGTCGATCCTCCGATCGCCCTTCAGCTTGCCGCCGAAGATCGGCTTGCGGTCGCGTGCGCGAAGGAAGTCGGCGCCGGCCTCGCCGAGCAGGACGTCGACGCCCCCGGAGCCGAAAAGGGTGTCGTTGCCGGAACCGCCGAAGAGGCGATCGTCCTCGAAGCTCCCCAGGACCTCGTCGTCGCCCTCGCCGCCCACGAGCCTGCCCTCGCCCTGCAGCCGGTCGTCGCCGGCGCCGCCGTCGATCACGCCGCGCTCCTTGAAGCCGTCGAGCGCGTTGGGGCCGTCGTCTCCGATCAGGGTGTCCCGCTCGAGCGACCCCGTCACGTTCTCGATCTCCCGGATCAGCTTCGTCCCGCGCCCGGTCACCTGTGGCTCGGTGACGCGCAGGTCGACCGTCACCCCCGGCAGCCCGAGGAACTCGACCTCATCGGTCCCGGCCCCGCCGATCAGGTCCCCGTCACCGCCGGAGGGAACGAGCACGTCGTCGCCCGACCCGCCGTGGAGCTGGTCGTCGCTGAAGTCGTGACCGGCGGTGAGGCGGGTGGGACCCAGCCCCGCGTCGAGGACGTCGGTGCCGTTGCCTCCGTCGAGGCTCGCCGCGACGGTCGCGGGCAGCGCCCCCTCGACGGGGGCGGCGCCGCGGGCATCGATCGTGTCGTCGCCGGCCCCCCCGTTGTAGAACAGGGCGACGAGGTTCGGCGCGATCACGTCCGCGTCGGCGACGCCCCCCGGCTCGGCCTGGGCGTTCAGGTTGGCGGCGATCCCGCCGGCCTCCGCGTCGACCCCGAAGACGGCCCCGTCGGCCTCGGCGCTGCCCCCGATGCTCAGCGTGGTTCCGTTGAAGGCGACCTCGACCTCGGGCGACGATCCCTCGCCCGCGGCGGTGCTGCCCGGGCCGATCGGGTCGTAGGCGAGCGAGCGCGCGCGGACGTCGATCGAGTCGGTGGTGGTCGTCGTCGGGTCCGCGGTCGCGCCGGGGGATTCGGCGTCGGAGCAGGGGACGGGGACGAAGCCGTAGCCGGGCGGGCGCCCGGGGAACACCGGCCGGTAGTCGGAGACGACCACGTGACCGCCCTCGTCGGCGCGAACCCGCGTGGTGTCGGTCGCGTCGACCTGGAGGTTGCCGCTCGAGGGGCTGAACGCGCAGGTCGTATCCGCGCTCGCCGCGGGCGCCAGCCAGGCGGCCAATGCCACCCAGGTCACCACCGCCGCGGCGCCGAATCGTGCCTTCCCCATTCTCTTCCTCCCTCCCTGTAACCCCGCCGGGGCTCGGGCGGACCGCTGCGGCCCGCCCGAGCTCGGTTGGGGGCTAGTCGACGTCCGTGCCCTCGATCAGGAAGGCGACGCGCACGTGCGCGCGGTACTCGTCGAGGTTGTCGCCGCGGATGCCGGTCGAGACGATGTCGACCGCGCGGATGTTCCGGAGCGAAGTCTGCGCATGGCTGAGCGCCTGCTTCGCCGCGTCGTCCGTTGACTCGCGCGAGCTGCCCACCAGCTCGATGATCTTGACTACGGCCACTCGGGTCTCCTCCCGTCGGGGGCGTAACTGCTGTTGGCGTTGTTCTATCCGCTGGTGGCCGAGTCCGCAAATCCGGATCGCGCCCTGACGGGCGTTCGCCACGCCTCCCGGCGTCCTCGGTCGGCGCCATGGCGCCGCCATTTGCCCCCTCCCCGCCTCCTTGGCAGGCGCGCCGATCACCTCGTCAGAGGCGCGCCCGAGCTCACGGACTCGGCCGCTGCGGCGGCGGGGCAAGCAGCTCGCCCCGGCGGACGCCCTCCTGGAGGCCGGCCCATTGCCACGGGCTCATCCGGCGCGAGCCGGGGTCCGGCGCCGGGGCGGTGTCGGCGAGGAACCGCTCGATCGCCGCGGTCACCGCCGCCGCCTCCTGCGGGGAGGCCGCCGGGGTGACCATCTCGATCTGCGGCCGGGGCGGGCGCCGCTTGCCGTTCGTCGCCATCGCTCGGGAGACTAGACGGACCGACCTGCCACCCGAGGGGTCTGACCCCAAAGGGACAGGTCACCTCCGGGCCCCCTTTCTCGCCGGATCGCGTAGAAACCGCATGTGGTCCCGGTCTTCGACGCCGATGAGGTGCTCGCCGCCGTCGCTCCCGCCGAGGCGAACGAGCGCGTGCGCGACGCCTTCGAGCGCCACGCCCGCGGCGAGTGGGAGATGCCCGCGAAGGTCTACGTCGACGCCGGGCCCGAGGCGGTCGAGCGCACCGGCGTCCCCGGCGACTTCAGGGCGATGCCGGCGCGGGGCGCCGGCCTGGCGACGCTCAAGTGGGTGACCTCCTTTCCCGGCAACAGCGCGCACGGGCTGCCCGTCGTCACCGGCGCCCTGCTCGTGTCGAGCGCCGCGACCGGCGAGCTCGTCGCGATCCTCGAGTGCGCGAGCGTCACCTCGCTTCGCACCGGCGCCGCCGCGGCGGTCTCGGCGCGCGCCCTGGCGCCGGCGGGCGCGAGGACCGTCGGCGTGATCGGCTGCGGCGTGAACGGGGTCTTCGCCGCCCGCGCGCTCGCCGCCGCCGGCTACGGGCCGGGCGTCTGCTTCGACCTGCGTGCGGGGAGCGCCGAGGCGCTCGCCGCCGAGCTCGATTGGTCGACCGGCGAGCGCGCCGACGCGGCCTCCCAGGACGTCGTCGTCACGGTCACGCCCGGCGACGAGCCGGTGATCCGCGCCGACGACCTCCGGCCCGGCCAGCACCTCGCGGTGCTCGGTGCCGACGCCCACGGCAAGGCCGAGGTCGAGCCCGCGGCGCTCGCCCGCTGCCGCCTCTTTTGCGACGAGTGGCGCCAGGCCTCTTCGGGCGGCGAGCTTTCCGCCGCCGCCGCCTCCGGCGAGATCGCGGCCGGCGACGTCACCGAGATCGGCCCCGTCCTGCTCGGCGAGGCCCAGGGCC
>DASUSH010000024.1:0-37864 GCA_036375215.1 Solirubrobacterales bacterium | reverse complement strand
TCCGCCCCGCGATCGGGCTCGAGGACGATTGCCCGGAGAGGGACGGGGAGGCGGGTTGAGCCGCGCCCTGGTCACCGGCGCGGCCCGCGGGATCGGCGCGGCGATCGCCGAGCGGCTACGCGCCGACGGCCTCGAGGTGATCACCGCCGACGTCGCCGCGGGCTGCGACCTGCGCTTCGACGTCGCGCGCGACGAGATCCCCGGGGCGATCCGGGGCGGCGAGATCGACGTCTGCGTCTCCAACGCCGCGATCGTCGACACGATCGCGCCCGCCCACCGCATGAGCGCCGAGCAGTGGAGCGGCGACGTGGACGTGAACCTGACCGGCGCCTTCCGCGTGATCCAGGCCTGCCTGCCCGGGATGCGCAAGCGCCGCCACGGGCGGATCGTCGCGATCTCCTCCGGGGCCGCCCGCGACGGGCTCCCGGGACAGGCCGCGTACGCCGCCTCGAAGGCCGGGGTCGTCGGCCTGGTGAAGACCGTCGCCGCCGAGAACGTTCGCCGCGGGATCACCGCCAACGCCGTCCTGCCGGGGATGGTCGCGACCGAGACGGTGCGGGCGATGCCCGCCGAGATCCTCGAGCGCCTCGACGAGGCCCTCCCCGCCGGCCGGATGGCGAGCCCCGCCGAGGTCGCGGCCCTGGTCGCGTTCCTCGCCTCCGCGGACGCGGGCTACATCACCGGCGAGGCGATCGCGATCGACGGCGGCACGGGCCTCAACACGATGTCGCTGGCGCGGGTCGCGAAGCGCGACTAGCCACCGGAGTCGCGGACGAGGGCGACGACGTCGACCGCGACGGTCAATAGGTCGCGCAGTCGACCGGGGCGTCGCCGCGCCCGCCCGCCTCGACCCAGGCGTCGTAGGCCGCGGCGTCCTCGCCCGTGCACTCGTTGGAGGGAAGGTTGGCGACCCAGAGGATCGCGATCGGCGCGACCACGGCGCCGACGACGAGCGCGACGAAGGGGATCGCCGGCCGCCCGCCGGCGATCCAGGCCCGGCCCACGTGGTAGGCGGCGACCGCGATGCCGGCGGCGGCCGCGATGCCGAGCACGATCAAGAGCAGACCGTCGCCCGTCGCCGAGCAGACGTCGGCCTGCGGGGAGCGCGGCGAGACGTAGGGGACACCGCCGTCGCCGGAGCTGCAGTTCCAGGAGGTGAGGAAGCCGCCGACGATGGCGATGAGCCCACCGACCGCGCCGGCGACCGCGGCGAGCGTGATCACGAACCAGGGGCGCCTCATCCTGTCCCGTCGGCTTCTTCCCAATAGCCCGGCCGCGCAACCTCGAGCTTGCGGCGAACGTGGTCGCGCAGGTGAGCGGTGACCTCGTCGAGCTCGCCGTCGAGCTCCCCTGCGCGGAGCATCTCGGCGAGGTCCGCCGCCGCCTCGCGCGCCTCCTGCGCAGCCCGCTCGGGAGCGGGCTCGCCGGCGTCGGAGCCGAGCAGGTCGCGGAAGAGGCGGGCGTCGGCGACCGACGGGGCGGTGCCGGCGCGCAGCTCGCGCGCGACGACGGCGCAGACGTTGGCGGCGACGAGGACCTGGAAGCGGCGCTCGCGTGGCACCCACTCACGGACCTCGGTGAAGAGCATCGCGGCGAGGGCGTCGAGGAGCTCGGGGGCGCTCGGACGGTCCTGCATCAGGCCTCCGTGGTCACGCTAACAACTCCAGGAGGTCCCATTCGGGCTCGCAGATGCGGCGGCCGAGCGAGGCGAGCTCGGCGCTCGGGCGGCGGCCGGTGAGGTGGTCGGCGGCCTGGCGGGCGCAGATCACGGCCCACTTGACGTTCCCCATCGCCTCCCACCAGCGCAGCCGCCCGGGGTCGGGCCGGGTCCCGCCCGCCGCCCCGTAGGCGTCGAGGAAGTCCTCGAGCCGGCCGAGCCCCGCGACCGGGAGGGCGTCGTTGCCGAACCGCCAGGAGCGGATGCAGAGCCAGCCGATGTCCTCGGCGGGGTCGCCCGCGTGGCAGAGCTCCCAGTCGATCACGGCCGCGAGCCCGTCGGGGTCGACGATGAAGTTGCCGAGCCGGAAGTCGCCGTGGACGAGCGCCGCGCGCGCGGGTGGATTTGGAGTGTGGAGCCGCAGCCAGCGCAGACCGGCCTCGACCGCGGGCAACGGCTCGCCGGCGTCGTCGAGCGCGCGCTCCCAGAAGTCGCAGGCGGCGAGCGCCGGGTCGGCCTCGGCCGGCGGCAGCGACGGCAGTCCGTCGACGTCGAGCGCGTGGATGCGCGCGAGCGCCGCGGCGAGCTGGCCGGGGATCCGCTCGCGCGCCGCGGCGAGCTTCTCCCGGCGCAGTACCCGCGGCGCGACCGAGGTCCCCTCGACGTACTCCATCAGGTACCCGGCGCTGCCGAAGCGCCCGCCCGCCTCCTCGAAGGACACGATCGGCGGCACCGGGACCCCTGCCCCGGCGGCCGCGCGGCTCACCTCGACCTCGACCGCGAGGGGCGAGAACGACTCCGCGCCGGGCGGGTCGCGGCGGAGCACCCAGCGGCGAGCGGCACCGGCCACGAGCCAGGTCTCGCGCGAGGCGCCGCCGGGGACGTGCTCGAGCTCGAGCTCGCCGGGGTCGTCCCCGAGCGCCTCGCCGAGCGCCTCGCGGACCGCGGCGGCGGCGGGAGGCTCAGCCACCGCCGTCCGCCGGGCTCAGGCCGTGGCGCTCGTAGTGGCGCGGCGGGATCGCGGCGGGGTCCTTGTACCAGTACCAGGTGCAGGGATCGCGGTCGAAATCGTCCGGTGGGTCGGAGGGGTAGACGGGATGGCCGATCCAGCGGATCGGCAGCGTCTCGTTCATGAACGCGCAGTGGGTGCAGTACAGCGGGAACCCCTCGCGCCCGTAACTCCAGTCGTGGGCCCCGTCGGTGACGCCCCAGCCCTCGGGGCCGTAGCGCCGGTTCCGCCAGAGCCGCTGGCCCGAGCCGCACGGGTTCATCGTGAAGGTGAGCTTCTCGTCGTCCTCGCCGATCTCGAAGGCGCCCGGGCTCGGCCCGACCCCGCTCGTCGAATGCGCCCGCCAGGTCGCCGCGAGCGCCTTCGCGACCAGCCTGCGGTCGGTCTTCGCGATCGTCTCGACAGGCCGCTTCCAGCTGCGCTCGAGGCTGTAGGTCCAGGCGCGCTCCACCCCTTCGTCCCCGAGCTCGGACTTGACGAAGGAGATCAGCCCGGCCACCCCGTCGACGAGCAGGTCGTGCATGAACTGCGACTCGTGCTTCATCTCCTCGCACAGCCGCTTCGCCTCCTCGGCGTCGCCGCGCTCGATCGCCTCGATCGCGCGCTCCATCGTCGGCCGCGACATCTCGCGCAGCTCGTCGTCGGAGAACCACCGCTCACCGCTCGCCTCAGCCATCGCTCCTCCTCACCTAACCGGAGGGCGAGAATATTCACGCGAGACCCGACCTGTCCCTTTGGGGTCAGACCCCTCGGGTGGCAGGTCGGCCTGTCCCTTCGGGGTCAGACCCCTTGGGTGCGGGTGTCGAGCCAGTCCAGGGCCGCGGCGATCACCTCGTCGCGCTGGGGCTCGTTCATGAGCTCGTGGCGCAGCCCCGGGAAGTCGCGGATCGTGACGTCGTCGGAGCCGACCCGCTCGGCGAGCATGCGGCTGCCCTCAGGGGCGACGATCGGGTCGGTCTCCGAATAGAGGATCAGGACCGGGACGGTGATCGCGGCGGCGGCGCCGGCGAAGGTCTCGACCTCGTCGCCGAGCTCGGCGATCGTCCGCGCCGGCACCTTGCCGTGGAAGTTCAGCGGGTCCTCCTCGTAGTCGCGGACGACCTCGGGGTCGTTGCTGACGCCGTCGGCCGGCACCGAGTAGACGCCGAGGCGCGGCGCGACCTTCGAAAGCAGGCGCCCGACCGCGACCGTGCCCGGCGCGGTCTTGATCGTCGCGAGCGGGTTGGAGAGCAGGAGACCGGCGAGCTCCGCGTCATGGCGGATCGCGTAGCCGGTGGCGACGCACCCGCCCATGCTGTGGCCGAACAGGAAGGGCTTGCGGCCCGGCAGCTCCGCCCCCGCCCGGCTCATGAAGGCGTGGAGGTCCTCGATGAGGTCCTCGAAGCGATCGACGTAGGCCGGCCGGCCGCCCGAGCGGCCGTGGCCGCGGTGATCGAGGGCCCAGAGCGAGTAACCGCGCTCGTTGAACGCGGCGGCGACGTGCTCGTAGCGGCCGGCGTGCTCGGAGAGCCCGTGCGCCAGCACCACGGTCGCCCGCGGCTCCGACTCGGGCCGCCAGGCCCGCCAGTGGATCTCGACTTCGCCGGCGCCGCGAAAGTCGCCCGTCTGGTGCGCCGCGATCAGCTCGCTTATTCGATGCCGGCTTCGACCGGCTCTTCGTCGCGCCCGGCGAGGCGGTCGCGTCCCCGCTGCACGGCGGCGAGGAACTTCTGGAGGTTCACCTCGAGCGTGGAGAGGATCTCGTCGGCGTAGTCCTCGGCACCGAGGCGAATCTGGCGCTCGGTGTCGCGGGCGTCCTCGATGATCTCCTCCGCGCCGCGCTCGGCCTGCTTGTAGACCTCCTCCTCGGAGATCAGTCGAGCCTGCTGCTCGCGCGCCTCCTTCACGATCCGCTCGGCCTCGCGCTTCGCCTCGGCGAGCATCTCCTGGCGTTCCTTGACGATCCAGCGCGCCTGCTTGATCTCCTCGGGGATCGTCGCCCGCATCTGGTCGAGCAGGTCGTAGATCTCCTCGCGGTCGACGCGCACCTGATCCGTCAACGGCACGGGTCGCGCGTTGTGGATCAGGTCGTCGAGCTTGTCTATGAGGACCAGGACGTCCATCTGAAGTGGGGTAAGAGTACGGGGTGCGCCCGGATGCTGGCGCGCACGGTGAAGATTCGTGGCCGCCTTGCAAGCTCCTGCCCACGCCGCAAACCTGCCTGCAAACGTGCGTGAAGCGGGCGTGGGCGCCCGGCGCCCGGCCTGGGCTCAGTCGTGCCTGGCGCGCTCGGCGAGTGCCTGCGCGACCCCGTCGGGGACGAGGTCCGAGACGTCGCCGCCGAACATCGCCATCTCCTTCACCCCCGTCGAGGAGAGGAAGCTGTAGCTGGGCGAGGCGATCACGTAGACCGACTCGATCTCCGGCGCCAGCGTGCGGTTGAGCTGGTTCATCTCGAACTCGTACTCGAAGTCGGAGATGGCGCGCAGGCCCTTGACGATCGCGGTCGCGCCCTTCTCGCGCGCGAACTCGACGAGCAGAGTGCGGAAGATCTCGACCTCGACGTTCTCGAGTTCCGCGGTGGCCTCGGCGATGAAGTCGCGGCGCTCCTCGGCGCTGAACAGGTGGTCGGACTTGCGCGGGGCGTTGCCGACCACGCCGACCAACACCCGCTCGAAGACGTTCGCGGTGCGGCCGATGATGTCGAGGTGACCGTTCGTGACCGGGTCGTAGCTGCCCGGGCATACCGCCAGGCGCCCGTTCGGGCTCATCGGGCCGCGGCGCCGGGCGCCGTGTGGATCCGGATCAGGGTCTCGCCGTAGCGGCGCTCGTCGGCCAGGGGCAGCGCGAGCTCGAGCGGCTTGCGCGCCGCCGATTCCGTGATCACGCGTGCCCCCGGGGCGAGCAGCGGTGGCAGCGACTTGTCGAGCTCAGGGCCAAGACGGTCGGCGAGTGTATACGGGGGGTCGCAGAAGACGAGCTCGAAAGTCGCCCGTTCGCGGCGCATAAACGAGCGGGCGTCGGCGCGTACGACCCGAGCTCGGTCGGAAAGCCCGAGCGCTTCGACGTTGCGCGAGGCGAGCGCGGTGTCGCTGTCGACCAGGGTCGCGCCGGCGGCGCCGCGGGAGAGCGCCTCGATCGCGAGGGCCCCGGTGCCGGCGAAGAGGTCGAGGACGCGGGCGCCGGAGACGTCGCCGAGGATCGCGAAGAGGGACTCGCGGACGCGGTCGGCGGTCGGCCGCACGTCGGCCCGCTTCGGCGGCGCGGCGAGCCGGCGGCCGCGCAGCTCGCCGGCGACCACCCTCACCGCGGCATCATGCGGCGATCGGCTCGGAGCGCTCGTCCCCGAACCGCTCGCGGGCGGCGGCGAGCAGCGGCCCGAGCTCGGGGGCGGCGAGCGAGCCGTGCTCGCGGACGAGGGCGAGCACGTCCTCGCGGGCGGCGGCGAGCAGCGCCATGTCCTCGGGCAGCGTCGCGACCCGGAAGCTCGGCAGGCCGTGCTGGCGGGTGCCGAGCACCTCGCCCTCGCCGCGCAGCGCCAGGTCGACCTCGGCGAGCTTGAAGCCGTCGCGGGTCGAGGCGATCGCGTCGAGGCGCATCCGCGCGCGCTCGGACTCGGGATCGGCGAAGAGGATGCAATGGCTCTCGTGCTCGCCGCGGCCGATCCGCCCGCGGAGCTGGTGGAGCTGGGAGAGGCCGTAGCGGTCGGCCTCCTCGATCAGCATCACGGCCGCGTTCGAAACGTCGATCCCGACCTCGATCACGCTCGTCGCGACCAGGACGTCGGCCTCCCCGGCCGCGAAGCTCTCCATCGCCGCCGACTTCTCGGCCGCGGCCATCTGCCCGTGCAGGAGGGCGACGCGGAAGTCGCTGAACTCGCCGGCCGCGAGTCGCTCGGCCTCGGCGGTGGCCGCCGTCGCCTGGAGCTTCTCGGACTCGGCGACGAGCGGGCAGACCACGAACGCCTGGCGGCCCTCCCGCAGCCGGTCGCGGATGAACCCGTAGGCGCCCTCCCGCTTCTCCTCCCCGACCACCCAGGTCTTGACCGGGCGCCGCCCCGCCGGCAGCTCGCGCAGCACGGTCGAGTCGAGGTCGCCGAAGGCGGTGAGCGAGAGGGTGCGCGGGATCGGGGTCGCGGTCATGTGCAGCAGGTGGGGGGCCGAATCCCCCGCCCCCTTGCGGTCGAGCGCGGCCCGCTGGCGAACGCCGAAGCGGTGCTGCTCGTCCACGATCGCGACGCCGAGGCTCGCGAACTCGACCCCTTCCTCGATCAGCGCATGGGTGCCGACGACGATCGAGAGCTCGCCGGAAGCGAGCCGGGCGAGCGCCTCGCGGCGCCCGGCCGCGCGCGCCGACCCGGTCAGCAGGGTGAAGCTGAGGAACGAGGGCTCGAGCAGGCGGTCGAGCGTCTGCGCGTGCTGCTCGGCGAGGGTCTCGGTCGGGGCCATGAGCGCGGCCTGGTGGCCCGACTCGACCGCGCGCAGCATGGCGTAGAGGGCGATCATCGTCTTGCCGGAGCCGACCTCCCCCATCAGCAGCCGCTGCATCGGCCGCCCCGAGGCGAGGTCGGCGTCGATCTCGTCCATCGCGCGGCGCTGGTCGGCGGTGGGCTCGAACGGCAGCGAGTCGAGCCAGCCAGCCGTGAGCTCCCCGGGCTCGGCGATCGCGACGCCGGGGCGCTCAGACTCGCGGCCGCGGCGGCGGACCGCGAGCGCCGCCTGGTGCAGGAAGAGCTCCTCGAACGCGAGGCGCTCGCGGGCCGGCTGGACCTGCTCCAACGTCGCGGGGAAGTGAGCGGCGTGGATCGCGTCGGCGACGCCCGCGAGCCGCCTTCGGGCGCGGATCGCCGCGGGCAGCGGCTCGAGGGCGTCGCCGGCGTGCGCCATCGCCTGGTGCGTCCAGTCGCGGAGCTTCTTCGGCGCGAGCCCCTCGGTCGCCGAGTGCGTCGGGACGATCCCGGTCGTGTGGATGCCCCCCTCCCCCAGCTCCTCGTAGTCGGCGACGCGGAAGCCGTTGCGGTCGAGCTTGCCGTGCAGGAGCCAGCTGCTCCCGGGCCGCAGGCGGTCCGCGAGCCAGGCCTGGTTGAACCAGACCGCCTTGGCGACGCCGGACTCGTCGGCGACCTTGGCCTCGACGATCCGGAGGTTGCGGCGCCGCGTCGGCCGCACCTTGGCGGACTGGACGACGACCGCGATCGTCTTCTCGGCGCCGAGCGGCAGGTCGGAGATCAGCGTCTGAGCGGAGCGGTCCTCGTGGCGGTGGGGGACGTTGGCGAGCAGGTCGCCGACGGTCTCGACCCCGATCCGAGCCGCGCGCTCGGCCAGCCGCGGGCCGACGCCGGCGAGCGAGGAGAGCGGGACGGCGAGGCGGCTGGGCCGCGGCGCCGAGCGCAGCTCGACGGCGGCAAGCGCCGCGCGCCCGGGGCGCTCGCCGGTCCCGATCGCCCGCGGCGTCTCGACGGCCGCACGGCCGACGGTGGCGACTGCGCTTTCCACCCCGCTTAGGCTACGCCGGAGATGGGTCGGATCGAAGATCGCCTGGACGAGCTCGGGCTGCGGTTGCCGCAGCCCTTCTGCGCCCCCGAGGGCGTCGAGTTCAGGTTCGAGCTCGTCAGGGTGCACGATGGGGTCGGCTACGTGTCCGGCCACGGCCCGATCGACGGGTTCCGCCCCCTCGTCCAGGGCAAGGTCGGCGCCGAGGTCAGCCCCGAGCGGGCCTACGAGGCGGCCCGCGAGACCTGCCTCTCGGTGCTCGCGTCGCTCAAGGCCGAGCTCGGCGAGCTCGACCGCGTCACGGGGTGGCTGAAGCTGCTCGGCCTCGTCAATTGCGCCCCCGGATTCAGCGGCACCCCCGGCGTGATCAACGGCTTCTCCGACCTCGTGCTCGAGCTCTGGGGGCCTGAGCGCGGCCGCCACGCCCGCTCGGCGATCGGCGCGTCCGAGCTGCCCTTCGACATCCCGGTCGAGGTCGAGGCGGTGGTGGCGGTCTCGTGAGCGGTGGCGGGGACAGAGGGGACGGCCCCCTCCTCCGCGAGTCCGTCTGGGACTACCCCCGGCCGCCGCGGATCGAGCCCTGCGAGCGCCGCGTCCGGATCGAGCACGGCGGGGAGGTGATCGCGGAATCGGACCGCGCCCTGCGCGTGCTCGAGACGGCGAGCCCGCCCACGATCTACGTCCCGCGCGAGGACGTCCGCACCGACCTGCTCGCGGAGGCCGGCGGGAAACACACCCACTGCGAGTGGAAGGGCCGGGCCCACTACCTCCACGTCGACGCGGGCGGATCGCGCGCCGAGGCTGCCGCCTTCCATTACCCCGAGCCGCGCGAGGCCTTCGCGGCGCTCCGCGGCCACATCTCCTTCTACCCCGGCCGCGTCGACGCCGCCTTCCTCGACGACGAGCGGGTGCGGCCCCAGCCGGGCTCCTTCTACGCCGGCTGGATCACGGACGAGATCGAGGGCCCGTTCAAGGGCGAGCCCGGGACCGAGGGCTGGTAGCCCCGCGTCAGGCGGCCGCGGGGGCCTTCGCGCGGTTGCGGTGGCGGGCGAACATTTCCTCGACGTACCGGAAGCCGCGACGGTCGGCGAACTCCGCCTGGAACTCCCTGTACGCGGCCGGCGGCTCCGGGAGCTGCGGCCCCTCCGGCGGCAGCACGGTCGGGTAAAGGAGCGCCGCGGCCGTGAGGTCCGCCACCGTGAAGGAATCGCCGACGAGGTACTCGCCGTCGCCGAGCTCCACCTCCAGGCGATCGAACCCGGCCTCGATCTTCACCCGCGCCTCGGCGGCGGCCTCGTCGGACTTCACCCCGTAGCGGAGCTGCAGGAACGCGCCGGCGGCCGGCACGACCGCGCGCGCCGCTCCCTTCAGCGGGCCCGGGAGATCGTCGCGGAGCAGCCGCGCGGCGATCTCCGGGTCCCGCGTGATCTCGTGCCACGCGTAGAGGCGGGTGTACGGGCCGACCTCCTCGTCGAAGAAGTCCTCGAGCGCGAGCGCCCGGCGGCGATCCTCGGGGTCGGACGGGTAGAGCGGCGGCTCGGGCCACCGCTCCTCGAGCGCGGCCACGATGTCGGTCGAGTCGGCGTAGGTGCGGCCGTCGAGGTCGAGGAGCGGGAAGGTCTTGGAGGCGCCGCGGCTCTTCAGGAGCGCGAACACCATGTGCGGGCCCGGGGGCGGCGCCTTGCGCTCGTGCTCGACCCCTTTGTGGTCGAGGGCCCAGCGGACCTTCTCGGAATAGTGCGAGACCTTGATCTGCCAGAGGACGGGCTTCGCCACGGTCGCCACGCTACCCGGTCGCGACGTCCATGTCTGTGAGCTCGATCCAGACCAGGGTGGGGCCGGGAAGGCCGCGGTTGGCGGGCCCGCGCGGGACAACGCGGCGGCGGGTCGGGAAGACGAGGCCGGCGCACTCGCGGTTTCGCTCCAGCCGGTGGGCGGCCCTGGCCCAACCGCCGACCACCTCCGCCGTGTAGTCGTGGCGGCGAAGCAGCGAGTCGCCGCCCACCCAGAAGGTCTGCCTGGCCGAGTGGGTGTGGAGCGAGGGATCGAAGCGCGCGTCGAGCCGGCGCCAGCGCTCTCCCCGGGGCGCCGTCCAGGGCCTCCCCTCGCTGACCTCGACCTCGGCGCGGGTCAGGAGCAGCGGGGTGGTCAGGTAGTTCCACATCGCATAGCCCGCGAAGTAGGCGGTGTCGAGCGCGTCCCAGCGCAGGTTGCGGCGCAGCCCGGAGCGGCCGAAGAAGAGCGGGCGCGGATCGGCGCGTTCGGAGATCGTGTTGCCGTCGGCGTCCACGATGCGGACACGTCCGCGATCGAAGCTCGCCCGCTCGGGGACCGCCTGCGGGCCGAACTCGACGCGCTGCTCGGCCACCTCGACCCTGATCCGGTAGTCGGCGAAGAGGCCGCGCGGCGCCCGGGACGCGAGCAGGAGGCCGCCGGAGCGGACCCGGGCCGTGATCTCGGTGGCGGCGCGCCAGCGCTCGAGCCCGCCGTGAGCCTCGAGCACCTCGGCCAGGAGCGCGTCGGCGCTCACGCTGACGTCCTCACTCGGCGGTGATCAGCCACCACCAGCCCGGCTGGCCGGCGATCTGCACGTCGACCTCCGCTCCGCCCTCGAGCTCGGACGGGAGCTCCTCGGCGGGGATTGGCGCCTCGGGAGACGCGAAGACCGTGACCAGCTCCGAGCCCTCGCCGAGACGCTCGAGCGTCTCGTTCAGGGTCGAGCCGGTGCCTCCCCACGCGATGATCTCCGAGCCGTAGAAGCCGACCGCGTCCTCCTTCATGAACCTCCCCTGGACGTCGTCCTTCACCGCGGGAGCGACGCCGCCCGAGCGAATCCGGCCGAGCGCGTCGGTGAGCCGCTCCGCGTTCTCGGCAGCGCCGGCGTCGACGTCGGCCTCGGGCAGGGCCGCGAGCGCCGCCTGCTGGGAATCGCAGTCGACGACCACGACCTGCTTCTCGGCGAGCTCGGCGGCCTCGGCTGCCGCCATCCTCACGTTCTTCGAGTTCGGGAAGACGACGACCTCGTCGGCGGGCGCCCGCTCGATCACCGCGACCAGGTCGCGGGTCGAGGGGTTGAGCGTGGCGCCGCCGTCGACGACGATCGCACCGAGGTCCTCGAACATCCGCTTCAACCCGTTGCCACTGGCGACGGCGACGATCGCCGAGCGGCCGGCTCCAAGCCGCGCCTCGCGCTCGGCGACCTGCTCGCGCATGTCGGCGATGTCCTCCTGGACGATCTCGCCGACGCCGTCGAAGAGCGCCTTCGCGGCCTCGAAGTCGTCGGTGTGGACGTGCACCTTGATCGTCGACGGGTCGCCGACGACGAGCACCGAGTCGCCGAGCGCCTCGAGGCTCGGCACGAACGACTCGCCGTCGAGCGAGTCGCCGGTGACGATGAAGTTGGTGCACCACCGGTACGTGAGGTCGGCGTGGTGGACGTCGTGGGTGCGCGCCGGCGCGTAGTGGGGGATCTCGGGCAGGTGAACCTGCTCCCCGGCGAGCCCGGCGACGTAGCCGCGAACGAGGACGACGAGTCCGAGCGCGCCGGCATCGACGACCCCGTGCTCGGCGAGCACGTCGAGCTGCTCGGTCGTGTGGCGTACGGCTTCCTCTCCGGAGAAGAGCGCCGTCGCCATCATCTCGGCGAGCAGGGCGTTCTGCTCCTCGTCCGTGGCCTCCTGGTCGAGCTTGTGGTGCTCGCGCCAGTGGTCGAGCCGGTCCTCGACCGCCTCGGCCATGCGCGCCGCGACGGTCAGCATCGTCCCCGGCTGCGGGTCGCGAACCGAGGCCTTCGCCGCGTCGCTTCCCGCGCTGAGCCCCGCCACGATCAGCTCCGGGTCGATCAGCCGTCCCGGCGGGGTGACGAGCTTCTCCGCCGCGCCGCGGATGAACTGGCTCAGGATCACGCCCGAGTTGCCGCGAGCTCCCATCAGCGCCGCGCGTGCGACCAGGCGGACGATCTCAGGTCGCGGCGGGTCCTGGGTCTCGCGCTCGAGCCGGTCGAGCTCCTCCAGCACGTAGCGCATCGTCAGCGCCATGTTGTCGCCGGTGTCGCCGTCGGCGACCGGGAAGACGTTGAGGTCGTTGATCTCCTGGCGGCGCTCCTCGAGGTGAGCGAGTGCGACCGCCGTCATCTCGCGGAACCGGCGTATCGATGGGTCGGCCACGGGCGCGAGCCTAGAGCCTCTAGCCGCTTGACTGGCGGCGCAGCGGGCGCGCCGGCGGTGGCTACGAGCGGGTCAGCGTTCGGTCCTGAACTCGAGCACGACGGCGAGGAGGGCGACGTCCGTGCTGATGTTGTCGCTCGTGCTCGCCGCATCGCGGGTGATCCGGACGCGAACGAAGTCTCCGGCGGAGGTGCCTGAGAGGGTCCCACCTCCGCCGGTCGAGCGGAGCTCATCCGCGACGATCGTTAAGGATGAGAATCCCGAGCCAAGGTTGGGGAAAGCCAGGGTCTCGTTTTCGGAGACCGCCGACGTGTCATTGGTCCAGCGCACGGTCCCCGGCGCCGGGGAGGCGAAAAGCCACGTGACGACGACCTCGTTGCCGCCGGCCATGTCGCCGGGCATGACGGATGTGACCGTCAACGTCTCGTTCGTGGTGGGGTCGAACATGATCGCGGGCAGCCCGCTGATCTCGCCAAAGTCGGGTTCGCCGGCGCCCCCGACTGCCGCGTCGCCCATCTCGGCGGCGGAGATGACGATCTGGCGCTGGGTGTTCGCGAGGTCGGCGCCGGTGAGGTTGTCGTTGCGCACGTCCTCGCTGTCGATGCCCTGATCGACGATCTCGTCCTCCGCGACGCCCGGCTCCTGTGCGCCGATCGAGTTGTTCACGATCGAGGTCGCGGTGAGCGCGCCCGTGAGGTCCCCTCCCGCGGCCAGGCCCGCCTCGTTCACCCGGGGATCCGGATACGTTCCGGTGAGGTCGCCGCCGGCCGCGCCGCTCGGCGGCAAGCTCGTCGGCAGGGCCTGCTGCGGGATGTCGAGGGTTCCCTCGTTGACGTCGGCGCCCGTGATCGCGTCGGCGGCGACCTTCGAGCCGTCGACGGCGCCCGGCGCCAGCTTCGGGTTGGTGACGGCGCCGTCGGCCAGCTTCGGCTCGGTCACGGAGCCCCCTGCGAGGTCGCTGACCTTGACCTGTCCTTTCTTGATGTCGCCCGAGTCGACCTTGTTCTTGCCCGGCAGGGCCGCGGCCGTACCGCCGAGCGCGATGAAAACCGCGACGATGCCCCAGATGTTGCGACGGATGTGCCCGCTCATCACGAGCAACTATCCCCGCCGCGAGCGGGCTTGTCGTCAGGGTGGGGACCCTGATCTTTCGATCAGGCGGCCTTTGTGACCTTGTTCGACTTCAGGCAGCGGCTGCAGACGTAGACGCGGCGGGGCGTGCCGCGGTCGTCGACGCGAACCTTCTGGAGGTTCGGGTTGAAGCGCCGCCGCGTCGCCGTCATCGAATGCGACCGGGAGTTGCCGAACGCGGGCTTCTTGCCACAGCTGAAACAGACCTTGGCCATCAGGCGGAAAAGGGTAGCGGGACGTCGCTTGCGCCGGAGCGCCTAGATCGACTCGCGCAGCCTCGTCAGGCTGAGCACCGCGAGGGCGGCGTTCCGCCCCTGGTCGCGCTTGTCGCCGCCGGCGCGGGCGAGGGCGTGCTCCATGGTGTCGCAGGTGATCACGCCGAAGGAGCAGGGGACACCCGTCGCGAGCGCGACGCTCTGGATACCACGAGCGGACTCCGCGCAGACGAAATCGTAATGGTCGGTCTCGCCCTTGATCACCGCGCCGAGGCAGGCGACGCCCTCGAATCGACCGGACTCGGCGCACCATTTCGCGGCGAGGGGAAGCTCGAACGCTCCCGCGACCTCGAAGGTGTGGACGGAGCTGGGCGCGACGTCGTTCTCGGCGAAGGCCTCCGTCGCGCCGTTGACCAGGCGCTCGGCGAGGTCCTCGTAGAACGTCGCAACGCAGATCGCGTATTCGCTCATCGTGCCGGGACAATATGACGATGGCCGACTCGGAGGCGGTGATCCTCGACGCGGGCGGGCGGGACCTGCGGGTCTCGAACCCCGCCAGGGTGATCTTCCCGGCGACCGAGCGGACGGCGGAGGTCACCAAGCTCGAGATCGTCGAGTACTACCTCGCGGTCGCCGACGGGATCATGCTCGCCCTTCGCGAGCGGCCGACGACGCTCGAGCGCTGGCCGAAGGGGGTCCACCCGGGGATAGTCGTCTCGACCCGCGAGCGGGGAGGCGGCGACGCCTTCTACCAGAAGCGGGTCCCCCGGGGAGCCCCCGAGTACGTCGAGACCTGCCGGATCGAATTCCCGTCGGGCCGCCACGCGGACGAGGTCTGCCCGACCGAGATCGCGGTCGTCGGCTGGTGCGCGCAGATGGGCACGCTGACCTTCCATCCGTGGCCGGTGCGGCGCGCCGACGTCGACCACCCCGACGAGCTGCGCATCGACCTCGACCCGCAGCCGGGAACCGATTTCGACGACGCCGTCCGCATCGCCGGCGTCGCGCGCGAGCTCCTCGCCGAGCTCGGCTACGCCGGCTTCCCGAAGACGTCCGGGGGGCGCGGAATCCACGTCTACGTCCGGATCGAGCCCCGCTGGACCTTCACCGACGTCCGCCACGCGGCGATCGCCTTCGGTCGCGAGCTCGGGCGGCGGCTGCCGGGCGAGGTGACGACGAGCTGGTGGAAGGAAGAGCGCGGGCGTAGGGTCTTCGTCGACTACAACCAGAACGCGCGCGACCGCACGATCGCCTCCCCCTACAGCGTCCGCCCCAAGCCCGGCGCGCCGGTGTCCGCACCGCTCGCCTGGGACGAGCTCTCCGACGCGCAGCCCGAGGACTTCACCGTGGCGACAATGCCCGCCCGCTTTGCCGAGCACGGCGACCGGTTCGCCGGGATCGACGACGTCGCCCACTCGCTCGAGCCGCTGCTCGAGATGTACGAGCGCGACGAGAGCGCGGGCGAGGGCGACATGCCGTACCCGCCCGACTACCCGAAGATGCCCGGCGAGCCGAAGCGGGTGCAGCCGTCGCGCGACCGGGACCGGAAGAGCGAGAGCGGGAGCGCCTAGGACTTCTCGCCGCCGTCGATGTCGACGGCGTCGTCCATGTGCTCTGAGTGGATCAGCTCCTCGTCGAGCGCGAGGCCCTGGTGATGGAGCGCGTGGCCGAGCCGGTCGCGCTTCGTGCGCAGGTAGGTCTCGTTGTGCGGGTTCGAGACCGACTGGATCGGGACCTGCTCGGTCACGGAGAGGCCGTAGCCCTCGAGGCCGATGATCTTCTTCGGGTTGTTGGTGAGGATCCGGATGCTGGTGAGGCCGAGGTCGCCGAGGATCTGTGCGCCGATGCCGTAGTCGCGCAGGTCGGCGGGCAGGCCGAGCTTCAGGTTGGCGTCGACGGTGTCGAGCCCCTCCTCCTGGAGGCGGTAGGCGCGCAGCTTGTTGAGCAGGCCGATTCCGCGCCCCTCCTGGGAGAGGTAGAGGAGGACGCCTCGGCCCTCGCGCTCGATGTTCGCGAGCGCCGCCTCGAGCTGGTCGCCGCAGTCGCAGCGCAGGCTGTGGAAGACGTCGCCGGTCAGGCACTCGGAGTGGACGCGCACGAGTACGTCGTCGGCGCCGGCGACCTCCCCCTTCACCATCGCGACGTGGTGCTTGTCGTCGACGAGGGAGCGGTAGCCGACCGCGGTGAACTCGCCGTACTTCGTCGGCAGCTTGGTCGCGACGATCCGCTCGACGAGCTTCTCGGTGCGGCGCCGGTAGGAGATCAGGTCGGCGACCGTGACCATCTTCAGGTCGTGGCGCTCGCAGTAGCCGACGAGGTCGGGGACGCGGGCCATCGTCCCGTCGTCGTTCATGATCTCGCAGATCACGCCGGCCGGGATCAGGCCGGCGAGGCGGGCGAGGTCGACGCTCGCCTCGGTGTGGCCGGTGCGCTCGAGCACGCCGCCGTCCTTCGCCTTCAGCGGGAAGACGTGGCCGGGCTGGTGCAGGTCGTCGGGGGTCGAGTGCGGGTCGATCGCGACCTGGACCGTGCGGGCGCGGTCGTGGGCGGAGATCCCGGTCGTGACGCCCTCGGCGGCTTCGATCGAGACCGTGAACGCGGTCTGGAGCGGCGCCTCGTTCTTCGCCGCCATCAGGTTCAGGCCGAGCTCCTCGCAGCGCTCCGGGGTCATCGCGAGGCAGATCAGCCCGCGCGCCTCCTTCGCCATGAAGTTGATCGCCTCGGGGGTCGCGAACTGGGCGGCGAGCACGAGGTCGCCCTCGTTCTCGCGGTCCTCGCCGTCGCAGACGACGACCATCTTGCCCCGGCGGATGTCCTCGAGGGCCTCCTCGATCGTGGCGAAGTGGCTCGAGTCCGTCTCGGATACCTGTTGGGCGGATTCCTCGCTCATCGGGGCTCCTTCGTAGACAGTAGGCGCTCGACGTAGCGGGCGACGACGTCGACCTCGATGTTGACGACGCGCCCCGGTTCGGCCGAGCCGAGGTTCGTGCGCTCGAGCGTCTCGGGGATCAGCGAGACCTCGAAGCCCGAGTCGGTGACCGCGGTGACGGTCAGGCTGACCCCGTCGACCGCGACGGAGCCGCGCTCGACGACGTAGCGGCGGAGCTCGGCCGGGAGCTCGACCTCGACCCGCCGGGCGATGCCGTCCTCGCGTACGGAGGCGACCTTGCCGGTGCCGTCGACGTGGCCCTGGACGACGTGGCCGCCGAGGCGGTCGGCGGCGCGCAGCGCCAGCTCGAGGTTCACCGCGTCGCCCTCGGTGAGCGGCCCGAGCGAGGTCAGCGAGAGCGTCTGGTTCATCACGTCGGCGGTGAACTCGCCGTCGCCGACCGAGGCCGCGGTGAGGCAGGCGCCGTTCACCGCGATCGAGTCGCCCTCGGCGAGCTCGCCGGCGAGCGCGGTCCGGACCCGGAGCCGCGCGCCCTCATCGCCGCGCTCGAGCGCGGCGACGGTGCCGAGGTCGGCGATCAGGCCCGTGAACACGGTGGCTCCCTCACCACTCCTTCAACCTTGCCGTGATCAGGACGTCCTCGCCCGAGGGCTCGGCGCTCATCGCGAGCGCACGCGCGGCCAGCTCGACCCGCTCGGCGCCGAGGCCCGAGACGATCGGGCTCGCCTCCGCGCCCCCGATCAGCACCGGGGCGAGGAAGAGGCGGAGCTGGTCGATCTCGCCGGCGTCGAGGAAGGACCCGGCGAGGGTGGGCCCGCCCTCGAGCAGGACGCTCGTGATGCCGCGGCGGCCGAGCTCGGCGAGCGCGCCGGGCAGGTCCGCGGCGATCAGCTCGGCGCCGGCAGCGCGCAGGGCCTCGGCGCGGTCGGCCGGTGCGTCGGGGCCGGTGACGACGTAGAGCGGCGCCTCGGGGATCGAGGCGACGAGCTTCGAGTCGAGCGGGAGGCGGGCGGTGGAGTCGAAGACGACGCGCGCGGGCTGGAGGGCGGCGGGCGGGTGGAGGTCGCGCGCGGTCAGCAGGGCGTCGTCGGCGAGGGCGGTGCCGATCCCGACCGCCACCGCGTCGGACTCCGCGCGCCAGCGGTGGACGAGCGCGCGGCTCCGCTCGCCGGAGATCCACTTCGAGTCGCCGCCGCGGGTGGCGACCTTGCCGTCGAGCGAGCTCGCCATCTTCAGCGTGACGAGTGGCAGCCCCGTGCGCGAGTGCTTGCGGAACGCCTGGTTGAGGAGGCGGGCGGCGGTCGCCTCGGCGCCCTGGGCGAGCTCCACCGCGCGCCCGTCGTCGCGCAGCATGCCCGGGCCGCGCCCGCTCGCCTTTTCGCTCGGATCCTCGGAGGCGATCACGACGCGCCCGATCGGCGTGGCGAGGATCGCGTCGGTGCAGGGGGGCGTCCGCCCGTGGTGGGCGCAGGGCTCGAGCGTCACGTACATCGTCGCCCCGTCGAGGTCCGCTCCGCGGGAGCGCGCGTCGGCGATCGCCGCGACCTCGGCGTGGTCGCCGCCCAGCTCGGCGTGCCAGCCCTCACCGAGGACGTCGCCGCCGCGCGCGATCACGGCGCCGACGAGCGGGTTGGGGCTGACCCGGCCCCGGCCTCGTTCAGCCAGCTCCAGGGCGCGGCGGAGGTGGTCCCGATCCTGCTCGCGCTTGGCTTCGGTAGCTGTCATATCGCCCTGATTGACTAGTCAGTCAAGTGGTCATTGTACGGCTCGCGGCGCCCGGCGCGAGGAGCCGCGCCGGGGCGTATATTCGGCTCTCGTGATTATGCGCTGGGCGAGATCGCACCCCTGGGCGGCTTCCTACATCGCCGTGATCGGCGCCGTCGTCGCCTTCATGGTGCTCGCCGCGGTCGCGGGATTCGACGAGAGCGCCGTCGTCCTGTTCGCGCTCTGCGCCGTGGCGATGGGCGGCTTCCTGCTCGACCACTTGAAGAACAGCCCGCGCTCCGAGCGCGGTCAGAGCTCGCAGCGGGCCCAGACCGAGTAGTAGCGGTCGCGGGCGACCGGCTCGAAGCCGGCGGGCGGGAGCTGCGTCGTCGCCGGGGTGTCGCCGTCGAACGCCTGCTTGTCGAGCGTGCGCCGGCCCTCGGCGATCAGGGCGAGCTCGTCTTCCCCCTCGGCGTAGCCGGGATCGCTGCGCGAGATCACCTCGCCGGGGTCGGCGTCGAGGAGCCAGCGCACGTCGGGGACGATCTTGTGGGTCGGGGTCGTGACCGGGCCGCAGCCCGCTTCGCGGCGGCTCGCGACCGCGTCGGAGTCGAGCACGCGCTCGAGGCTCGCGTTGGCGTCGTTGCGGAAGTCCAGGTCGGCGTTGAACTCGTCGAGGGCGAGGGTGCGGGTGAAGGTGAAGACGACGACCGCGGCGACGATCAGCGCGGCGCCCGCGGCCCAGGCGATCCGCAGGGCGCGGAATCGCTCGATCGCCGCGAACCCGGCGATCGCGAAGCCGGCGAAGATGCAGAAGGCCGCGGCGGCGACGATCAGGTAGCGGTCGATCACCGCGAAGCCGGCGGCGCCGATCGCGAGGAAGGTGCCGATCCCGGTGACGAGCACGATGCCCGGCATCAGCGTGCGGCGGGGCACGAGCGCGACCGCTAGCACGATCCCGGCGAGCCCGGCGAGGATCACCGGCGGCTTCACGAGCTCGGTCATCGAGACCGCCAGCGCCCCCGGCAGCTCGGCGAGGTCCTCGCCGCGGTCGAGCGAGGCGACGGTCTCGCTGGTCGCGTGCTGGCTGTAGAGCGGGTCGCCGGTGAAGGCGAAGTCGATCCCCACCCAGACGACGGCGGGGGCGGCGGCGTAGAGCGCCCACTTGAGTCGCTGCGGCCACGTGGCTTCGCCCCCGAAGCTCAGCCAGAGCCAGTAGAGGCCGAGGAGCGCCCAGGCCTCGGGCCGCAGGAGGCCGGCGGCGGCGAGCAGGACCCAGACCACCCCCCCGCGCCGCGGCCGCCGGTACTCGAGCACCGCCGCCCAGAGCACCAGCGCCATGAACGGGATGTCGATGTAGGCGCGAACGGCGAGGTAGGGGAAGTCGAAGCGGGAGATCATGATGAGCGCGGCCGCGAGCCCGACCAGGGGCGCGAAGGCGTCGCGCCCGAGCCGGTAGACCGCGGCGACCACCGCGACGAAGGAGAGGAGCGTGAGCAGGACGAGCGCGTGGTCGGCGGCGCCGCCGAGCGGATAGAGGACGATCGCGACGAGGATCGCGAGCGGGTGCTGGGTGGGCGCCCGGAACGCCTCGAAGCTCGGCTCGTCGCCGCCGAGCAGCTCGCCTCCCCAGACCAGTGTGTAGACCGAGTCGTAGTTCGGATAGCTCGGCCAGAGCGCGAAGCCGACGATCGTGATGACGACGAGCACGGCGAGCCCGGCGAGCTCGAGCTTTCGGAGGGTCTCGGATTTCACGGCGCTCGATGCTAGATGCGTACCCTCTCTGAGCCGTGAAGCTGATCATCCAGATCCCCTGCCTGAACGAGGAGTCGACCCTCCCGCGCACGCTCGCCGAGCTCCCGCGCGAGGTCGGGGGCTTCGACGAGGTCGAGTGGCTCGTGATCGACGACGGCTCGACCGACCGGACCGTCGCCGTGGCCCGCGAGCGCGGCGTCGACCACATCGTCCGGCTGGCGGGGAACCGCGGGCTCGCCAACGCCTTCCAGGCGGGTCTCGACGCCGCCCTCAAGCTCGGCGCCGACGTGATCGTGAACACCGACGCCGACAACCAGTACCGCGCCTCGGACATCCCCAAGCTCGTCGCTCCGATCCTCGCCGGCGACGCCGACCTCGTCGTCGGCGATCGCCGCACGCAGACGATCGAGCACTTCTCCGGGGCGAAGAAGCTGCTGCAGCGGCTCGGCAGCTGGGTCGTCCGCCGCGCCTCCGGGACCGACGTCCCCGACACGACCTCGGGCTTTCGCGCCTACAACCGCGAGGCGGCGATCTCGCTGCAGGTCGTCTCCAGCTTCACCTACACGCTCGAGAGCCTGATCCAGGCCGGCAAGATGCTGGTCGCGGTCGACCACGTCGAGGTCGGCACCAACGAGAAGCTGCGTGAGTCCCGGCTCTTCCCCTCGACCTCCTCCTACGTCCGCCGCAATGCCGTCTCGATCTTCCGCGCGTACGCGATGTACGAGCCGCTTCGGGTCTTCACGACCGCCGCCGTGGTGGTCGCGATCGCGGCGCTCGTCGCCTGGCTGCCGTTCCTCGTCGACTGGATCGTGAACGGCGACTCGACCGGGCACGTGCAGTCGCTGATCCTCGGCGCGGTCCTGGTGATCGCCGCCGTCCAGCTCTTCGCCCTCGGGGTGGTCGGGGACGCTCTCGCGGGCCAGCGGGTGATCACCCAGCGCGTCTTCGAGCGCGTGCGGCGCGTCGAGCTGACGCTCGGGATCGAGCCCTCGCACTACGAGGTCGGCTCGCCCCCGCGGTCCCGGGACGAGGGTCGCGGCGAGACCGGCGACGCCGAGACCGAGCGCCTGACCCGGGCGCGCTAGCCAGGTGAGCGCGGAGGAGGCCCGGCCGGACGCCGCCGGCGAAGAGGCCAAGCGCTACGGCAAGACGGCGGGCCTGCTCGGCCTCGGGGTCGGCGCGACCGGGCTGATCACGTACTTCTACTTCGCGCTCGCCTCGCACAACCTCGCCCGCCAGGAATACGGCGAGCTGGTCGTGCTCTGGTCGTCGGTGTTCATCACGGTCTCCGTCCTCTACCGCCCGGTCGAGCAGCTGCTCTCGCGCACGATCGCCGAGCGCGAGGCGCACGGCGACCCGATCACCGGGACGATCCGGATCGCGGCGACGATCCAGGGCGCGCTCGCGCTGCTCTTCGCCGTGGTCGCGCTCGCGCTCAAGGGACCGCTCACCGACGACCTGCTCTCCGGCAACGACACCCTCTACTGGGTCCTGCTCGGGGCCGTGCTCGCCTACTCGGCGAGCTACTTCGCGCGCGGGTTCTTCGCCGGCACCCGGCGGTTCCCCCTCTACGCGCTGCTGATGCTCTGCGAGTCGATCGCGCGCACCGGATTCGCGCTGGCGCTCGCGCTCGGCATCGCGACCGGGCAGAACGTCGTCGCGCTCGGGATCGTCTTCGCCCCCCTCGCCAGCCTGCTCGTCGTCCCGTTCGCGATCCGCCGCCGCGTGCGCCAGGAGCCGGCGGAGGGTGCGCCCGGGGGCGACTCGGAGGGTGGCGCGCCGGCGTTCACCCTCGCTCACGGCAGCGGATTCGCCGCGGCGGTGCTCGTGATCATGCTGAGCGAACAGGCCTTCCTGAACGCCGGACCCCTGATCGCGAACGCGACCACGGGCGCCGCGGCGGCGGGCTTCATCTTCAACGTGCTGATGATCGCGCGGGCTCCCCTGCAGCTCTTCCAGGCCGTCGCGACCAGCCTCCTCCCCCACCTCACCCGGCTTCGCTCCGGCGCCGGCGAGAGCGGCGACGAGGCGTTCCGGCTCTCGATCCGCTCGACGATCTGGGCGATCGCCGGGTTCGCGGGGTTCACCCTGCTCGTCGTCGCCGTCGCCGGGCCCGAGCTGATGCAGATCGCATTCGGCGACAAGTTCACCTACGACCGCGCCGGCCTGCTGATCGTCTCGGCCGGCATGGGCCTGTACCTGTGCGCGGCCACGTTCAACCAGGCCGCCGTGGCGCAGGGCCAGGTCCGCCGGTCGGCGATCTGCTGGGCGGGCTGCGCGATCGCCTTCGTCGCCTGGACCCTGCTCCCGGTGCTCGACGAGTACCGGCGGATCGAGGTCGGATTCACGGCCGCGGCCGGGCTGCTCGCCCTGCTCCTCTGGTTCCTCTACCGCCATCCCCACGGCCGTCCCGAGGATGTCCCCGCACCGGACTCCCCGAGCGAGCTCGAGGCGCGCCTGGCGGCGGCGGACGAGGCGAGCTAGGCGCCCGTGGGAACCCCGGAAAGCCTGGTGCCTGGTTACCAGGCGCCCGCGGCGGCGGCGATCCGGGTGTAGGCCTCGGCGGGGTCGTCCGCGCGGAAGACCGCGGAGCCCGCGACGAAGAGGGTCGCGCCGGCGGCGGCGACGAGCGGGGCGGTCCGCTCGTCGATGCCGCCGTCGACCTCGATCGCGGGCTCGGGGGCGACGGCGCGCAGGCGCTCGACCTTGCCCGGCGAGCGCTCGATGAAGGCCTGCCCGCCCCAGCCGGGGTTGACCGTCATGCAGAGCACGATGTCGGCGGCCTCGCCGAGCTCGCCGGCGGCCTCGGCCGGGGTGCCGGGGTTGATCGCGAGGCCGGCGAGGCAACCCGCCTCGCGGATCGCGTGCAGCGTGCGGTTGGTGTGCGGGGTCGCCTCGTCGTGGATGGTGATCGAGTCGGCGCCCGCGCGGGCGAACTCCTCGACGTGGTTCTCGGGGCGCTCGATCATCAGGTGGACGTCGATCGCGCCGCCGGCGTCGTGGACCTGGTCCGCGATCGCGCCGGCGACGAGCGGGCCGATCGTGATCGGCGGGACGAAGTGCCCGTCCATGACGTCGACGTGGACGACGCGGGCGCCGGCGTCCATCACCTCCGCCACCTGGGCGCCGAGCCGGGAGAAATCCGCCGAGAGGATCGAGGGGGCGACGCGCTTGCCCGCGTAGAGGTCCCGCGCCGCCATCAGACCGACCTCAGCATCGAGTGGCCGCAGTGCTGGCAGCGCATGTCCTCGGTCGAGCGCATCCGGGCGATCGTCTGGTGCTCCCCGCACTCGGGGCAGGCGGAGACGAGCTCGTAGCGGCGCAGGCAGTTGACGCAGCGGTAGCGGCCCGGGAGGTTGGTCGGGCGCAGCCAGGGCTCGCCGCAACCGGGGCAGCTCGGGCGGGGCAGCTCGGAGGACGGATCATTCATCGCGGCGCAGGCGGGCGATGAAGAAGCCGTCGGTGCCGTCGCGGTCGGGACGGACCTGCAGGAAGCGGGGATCGCGGCCCGAGGCGAGCTCGGGGTAGAGCTCGCCGAGCGCGTCGGCGCGCAGGCCGCGCCGCCCGCCGCCCGCTTCGAGCGCCGTCGCGACGACCGCCTCGTTCTCGCGCGCCGAGATCGTGCAGGTGGAGTAGACGAGCGTCCCGCCGGGGCGCAGCGCGGCGCCGCCGCGGGCGAGGATCTCGCCCTGGAGGGCGGCGAGCCGCTCGGGGTCGCCCGGCTCCTTGCGCCAGCGCGCGTCCGGCCGCGAGGCGAGCGTTCCCAGATCCGAGCAGGGCGGGTCCACGAGGACGCGATCGTAGCCCTCGCCCAGGTCGTCAGCCGCACCGGCGTCGGCCACCACGGGCTCCACGATCGTCGCGCCGAGCCGCGCGGCGAGCTCGGCGACGAGCGCGGCCCGCTGCGGGCGGAGCTCGACCGAGCGGATCGTGCCCTCGTTCTCCATCCGCGCCGCGATCATCGTCGTCTTCACCCCCGGGCCGGCGCAGAGGTCGAGCACGCGTTCGCCCCGGGCCGGGTCAAGCAGCGCGACGGCGGCGGCCGAGGAGCGCGACTGGCCGATCGCGCGGCCGGCCTCGATCGCCGCGGCGGCGGCCTCGCCGAGCGCGCCCCGGGCGACGATCGACTCGCGGACGTCGAGTGGCGCCGGGCCGGGCGCCGGCTCCGCCTCGACGCCGCCGGCGCGAAGCTCGGCGAGCAGCTCGTCGCGGCCCGCGCGCAGCTCGTTGGCGCGCAGCGCGGTCTCCGCGGGCCGGTTCTGAGCGGCCATCAGCGCCAGCGCCGTCTCGGCCCCGAGCTCCTCCCACCAGAGCTCGGCGAGCCACCGCGGGTAGGAGTGGCGGGCGGCGGCGGAGCCGGGATCGGACTCGGCGAGCCCGTCGAGGATGCCCCGCCCCTCGCGCGCAGCGCGGCGCAGAACCGCGTTCACGAGCCCGGCGCCGCGGCGCCCGCGCGGGGACGCCTTGGCGAGCTCCACCGCCTGGTCGACCGCGGCGTGGTCCGCGGTCTCGGAGAAGAGCAGCTCGAAGAGGCCGAGCCGGAGCGCCGCCAGGACGGGGTCGTCGAGCTTCCCGGGCGCGCGGCGAGCGAGCGTCCCGATCAGGAAGTCGGAGCTCCCGCGCCGCTGGACGGCGCCGTAGGCGAGCCGCTGCGCCAGCCCGCGCTCGCGGCCGGACACCCCGTGGCGCTCGATCGCCGCCGGCAACGCGCGGTCGGCCCAGGCGCCCTCCTCGAAGACCCGCCGCAGGACCTCGAAGGCCGCGGCGCGGGCGGGCGAGATCAAAGCGCGCGGCCGGGCGCGGTGTGCCCGCGCAGGTAGGCGCCCGCCGGCATCGGCCTCCCGCCCGGTGGCTTCACCTCGAGGACTTCGAGCGTGCCGGAGCCGCAGCCGAGGACGAGGCGATCGCCGCCGGTCTCGAGCGCACCCTGCTCGAGATCCCCCTCCCCGGCGCGCGCCCGGCGCACGCCAAGGCGCTCGTCGCCCTCGAGCGTGAGATAGGTCCCGATGTGCGGGTTGAGCGCGCGGACCCGGCGCTCGAGCTCGGCCGCGGAGCGGGACGGATCGAGCCGGCGGTCCTCGGGCGCGATCTTCTCCGCGTAGGTGGCCTTCGCCTCGTCCTGCTCGGTAAGCGCGAGCTCGCCGGCGGCGCGCAGGTCGAGGGCCCGGACGAGGAGCTCGCCGGAGAGGGCGGCGAGCTTCGGCTCGACCGAGCCGAAGTCGTCGTCGGCGGCAATCGGGATCGGCTCGCGCAGGGCGATCGGCCCGGAGTCCAGGCCGGCGGTCACGCGCAGGATCGTCACCCCGGTCTCGGCGTCGCCGGCGAGGATCGCGCGCTCGATCGGCGCCGCCCCACGCCAGCGCGGCAGGAGCGAGGGGTGCACGTTCAGCATCTCGAGCTCGCCGAGGAGCGGGTCGGCGATCAGCTGGCCGAAGGCGCAGACGGCGCCGACCCCGGCGGCGGCGGCGCGAACGCGGGCGGCGACCTCCTCGTCGTTGACGCTCCGCGCCTGTAAGACGTCGATCCCGAGCTCGCGGGCCGCGTCCGCGGCGGGCGGTGGCGCGAGCCGGCGACCGCGGCCGCGGCGGCTGTCGGGCGGCGTCACGACGAGCGCGGGCCGGTGCGGCGAGGCGGCCAGGCGCCGCAACACCGCCGCGGCGAAGCCGGAGGTGCCGAGGTAGACGGTGCGCACGCGCTCGCCGCTCGGCGGGCGTTCAGTCCCCGTTGACCGAGGCGCGCTCGGGGCCTTCGCCGCCGCGCTCCGGATCGGGGCTGTAGGAGGTGTCGTCGCGAAGCGCCCGCAGCGCGCCACGGCGCTGGTCGGTCGGCGCGCGGTCGAGCATGAGGACGCCGTCGAGGTGGTCGATCTCGTGCTGGATGACCCGCGCCTCGAGCCCCGACGCCTCGACCTCGAGCGGCTCGCCGGCGGCGTCGCGGGCGCGCACGCGCACGTGCAGCGGGCGCTCGACGTCGACGACGATGCCGGGCAGGCTCAGGCAGCCCTCCTCGGCGGTCTCCGCCTCCTCGGAACTCCACTCGACCTCCGGGTTGACCAGGGCGGTCGGGGTCGCGTCGGGGCCCGCCTGGAAGACGAGCAGGCGGCGCATCAGCCCAAGCTGCGTCGCGGCGAGCCCGACGCCGAGAGCGTCGTGCATGATCGCGATCATCCGCTCGACCTCGGCGGCGAGCTCGGGCCCGTAGTCCTCGACCGGCGAGGCGGGCGAGCGCAGCACCGGGTCGCCGAACTTGCGGACGTTGGCGAGCGCGTGGCGGCGGCGCTCGAGCGTCTCCGCGTCGAGGTCCTCGGCGCGCTCGTCGTCGGGCCCCTCGGGCTCGATCGGCTCGGCCTCGAGCTCGTCCTGGATCTGCTGCTCGGCCACAGGCCGAGTCTAAGGCGGCGCGGCGCTACTGCGGATCGACGTCGACCGAGATCGAGACGCCCCGGAGGCCACGGCCGGCGGCTGCCGCCTCGACCGCATCGCGGACGGCGGCGACCGCATCGGCGCGGTTCTCGGACTTGACCAGCAGCTGGCGGCGCTCGCGCCCGCGCAGCCGGAAGCGGGGCGCGGGGCCGAGCAGGGTCGCGCCCGCGGGCAGCGCGGGCTCGATCGTCCGGGCGAGCGCGGCTGCGGTGCGTTCGGCGGCCGCACCGTCCTCGGCGGTGAGCTCGACCCTGATCAGGCTGGCGAACGGCGGGTAAGCGAGCTCGCGGCGGCGCTCGAGCTCGCCGGCGAGAAAGCCGGCGGCGTCGTGGCGCGCCGCGGCGGCGATGCTCTCCGCCTCCGGTGCCAGCGTCTGCACGAGCACCCGCCCGCCCGCCGCGCCGCGGCCGCTGCGCCCGGCGAGCTGGGAGACCAGCGCGAAGGTCCGCTCCTCGGCGCGGAAGTCGGGGAACCGCAGGCTGGCGTCCGCGTCGAGCACGACGCTGAGCGTCACGTCGGCGAAGTCGTGGCCCTTCGCGACCATCTGCGTGCCCACGAGCACGGCGGCCGGCGCCGCCTCGAAGCGGCGCAGGACGCCCAGGTGCCCCTCCCCGCCCGCGGCCGAATCCGAGTCGAGCCGGAGCACCGGGAGCGGCGCCAGGAGCTCGGCGATCTCGGTCTCGATCCGCTCGCTGCCGGCGCCGAACCGCGAGAGCGTGACCGACCCGCAGTCGGGGCACTGCGAGGGCAGCCGCTCGCGGTGCCCGCAGTGGTGGCAGGCGAGCCGCTCGGCGCCGCGGTGGACGACGAGCGAGACGTCGCACTCCGGGCAGCCCCAGGCGCGGCCGCAGGACCGGCAGCTCAGGTGCGGCGCGTAGCCACGGCGGTTGACGAGCACGATCCCCTTGCCGCCCTCGTTGCGCAGCCGCTCGAGCTCGGCGCGAGTGCGCTCGTGGAGGGCGCCGGCCCGCCCGGAGCGTTCGCGCATGTCGAGCAGCTCGACCTCGGGCAGCGAGGCCGAGTCGACGCGCTCGGGGAGCTCGAGGCGCTCGAGCGCCACCCAGCTCTCGGGCCGGGGTGTGGCCGTCCCGGCGACCAGCGTCGCCCCGGAGATCTCGGCGCGGCGGCGGGCGAGAAGGCGCGCGTCGTAGCGGGGGTCGCTCTCCTGCTTGTAGGAGGCGTCGTGCTCCTCGTCGATCACGATCAGGCCGAGGTCGGCGACCGGGGCGAACACGGCGCTGCGGGGGCCGACGCAGATCCGCGCCTCGCCGCTTCGCAGCCGTCGCCACTCGTCGGCGCGCTCGCCGTCGGTGAGCTGCGAATGGGTGAGCGCCACCCGGTCGCCGAAGCGGGCTCGAAAGCGGCCCATCGTCTGCGGGGTCAGCCCGATCTCCGGGACGAGCACGATCGCCCCCCGGCCGCGCTCGAGCGCCGCTTCGGCCGCGGCGAGATAGACCTCGGTCTTGCCCGAGCCCGTGACGCCGTGGAGCAGGAAGCGCCCCCCGTCGGCGCGCTCGATCGCCGCCACGGCCGCGCGCTGGTCCTCGGTGAGGGCGACCGGCCCGCGCACCGTGCCCACCGACGCCACCTCCGGGCGGCGCGAGAGCTCGACCTCGCGGGTCGTCACGAGGCCGCGGTCCTCGAGCCGGCGGATCGTCGCCCGGTCGGCGACCTCGATCTCGGCCGCGGCGAGCTCGGCCCCGAGCGTGACCGTCTCCCCCGCCGAGCCGGCGAGCCGCTCCAGCACCGCGCGCTGCTTGGCGCCGAGGCGCTCCGCGCCGGCAAGCGCCTCGGCCGCGGCAGCGGTCGCGCTGACGAGCAACTCGGTGCGCGGGCGCACCGGCTTGCGCGCGCGGCCCGTGCCGGGCGGGAGCACGAGCTGGAGCCCGCGGGACGGCGTCGAGCAGTACTCGCGGGCGGTCCAGAGCCCGAGCTCGACCAGCTCCGGGGGCACGCCGGCGCCGAGCGCCGAGATCGGCTCGGCCAGCCGCTCGGGCGGCAGGTCGCTCGTCTCGGCGAGGCCGACGATCACGCCCTGGATCCGCCGGGGGCCGAACGGGACGAGCAGGAGGCTGCCGATCCCCACCTCGTCGAGGCGGTTCGGGATCCGGTAGTCGAACGGGCCGCGCAGGGCACGGGCGCTCGTCAGGGGCTCGACCTTGGCGATCATCGCAGGCAGGTGAGATCGAGCCCGACCGGGCGCGCAGCGGAGGATTCGGCGGGAGGTGTCATCCGGGCCGGGACGGTACGGACGGGCTCGGACACCGGCGCAGGCGGCTCGCGACCGGTCCGAGCGGCGTTTATGCTCCGACCGGTGGCGCCCAAGCTCAACCCCGGCGAGCAGGTGATCTTCGAGGGCCACCCCTCGTGGCGCTCGATCCTCGGCTTCTACGTCAAGGGGATCCTGGTGACGGCCGCGATCGCGCTCCTGGTGGGCATCGTCACGAGGGTGATCGACGACGAGGTCAACAAGGGCCTGGTCACGATCGTCGCGATCGCGGGCGTCGCGATCACCATCCTCACCGGCTTCATCAAGCGGGTCGCGACCGACTACGTGATCACCGACCACCGCCTGCACATCAAGCGCGGCATCATCTCGCGCACGATCCAGGAGACGCGCCTGGTCCGGGTGCAGAACGTGAACTACAACCAGAGCGTCCTCCAGCGCGCGCTGCAGATCGGCGACGTCGACTTCGACACCGCCGCCGGCGACGACTACAACTTCGTCTTCGCCGGGGTCGCCCAGCCGGAGGACGTCGTCCACCAGGTCGACCGCGCCACCCGGCTCGCCGGCGACGACGGCCTGGGCACGGACCACGGCCGCGAGCCGGCGCCCGGCTAGGTCGTTGGATTCCGCCGCCGCGCGTGCGCAGGAGGCACGCGGCCCGAATCGGGCGGGGGAAGCGGGGCGAAGTCGACGGCAGGAGCGCTCGGCGAGCCCGATGACCCCGAGCCGGCGACGGGATCCGGGCGTCATCCGCGAGCGTTGGCCGCGGAATTACCCATCCAGGCCCGGCGGATAGTCCGGCCCGGATGGATCCGGCAGCGCGGATCGTCGGGCGGGATCGGGAGATCGAGCGTCTCGATCGGGTGCTCGCGACGGTCGAGGCCGAGCGGCGCGGGCGGATCGTCGAGGTGGTCGGCGAGCCCGGCATCGGCAAGAGCCGGCTGGTCGCCGAGCTCTCCGAACGGGCGGAGGAACGGGGCTTTCTCGTGCTCGGCGGAATGGCGGCGGAGTTCGAGCGGGAGCTTCCGTTCGGCCTCGTCCTGGACGCCCTCGACGGCTATCTCGAAGCGGCCCAGGATCGCGAGGTGGAGCGGCTGGCCGGAAACGTGACCGGGGAGCTCGCGACGATCTTTCCGTCGCTTCGCGAGTACGCGACCGCCGAGGCGCCCGGGCTGCAGACCGAGCGCCACCGCTCCCATCACGCGGTCAGGATCCTGTTCGAGGGGCTCGCCTCGACGCGGCCGATGCTGATCGCGCTCGACGACGTCCACTGGGCCGACGAGGCCTCGCTCGAGCTGCTCGCCTCCCTGATCCGGCGGCCCCCCGCCGCTGGCGTCCTCCTCGCGCTCGCCTTCCGGGGCGGCCAGGAGCCGGCCATCCTCGCGTCCGCGCGGCGCGTCGCCGAGCAGGGCGGGTGGCACGACCGGCTGGAGCTCGGCCCGCTCTCGTCCGCGGAGGCGGGCGAGCTGGTCGGCGACGAGCTGGACCCGCGGCGTGGCCGCGCGCTGATCGCCGAGGCGGGCGGCAACCCCTTCTACCTCACCGAGCTCCTGCGCATGTCGCTCCGCGGTCCCGGCGGGCCGGAGCGCGCGGAAGGCCATGCGACGCCCGACGACGCGGAGGTCCCCGCGGGCATCGCCGCCGCGCTCGACGGGGAGATCGCGGCCCTGAGCGACCCGGCGAGGGACTTCCTGCGCGCGGCCTCGGTCACGGGCGAGCCCTTCGACCTCGGGCTGGCGGCCGAGGTGGCCGGCATCGCCGAATCCGATGCCCTCGCACTCGTGGACGAGCTCCTCGCCGAGGAGATGATCCGGCCGACCGACGTGCCGCGCCGGTTCCGCTTCCGCCACCCGCTCGTCCGCAGCGCGATCTACCGCTCATCGCCCGCCGGCGGGCGGATCGCGGCCCACGCGAAGGCGGCCGCGGCGCTGACCGCCCGGGGCGCCGGTCCGACGGAGCGCGCCCATCACCTCGAGCGCTCGGCAGCGCCGGGCGACCTGGCCGCGGTCGACGTGCTGGAGGAGGCCGCGCTCCTCGCCGCCCCGCGCGCACCGGCGACGGCCGCGCGCTGGCTCGGGGCGGCGCTGAGGCTCGTGCCCGAGACCGCGCCAGGCGCCGAGGAGCGCAGGCTCGCGCTCCTAGTCCCGCTGGCGACCTCCCTCGGGGCGATCGGGAGGTTCCGCGAGAGCATCGACGTGGTCGGCGACGCGCTCGCGGCCCTCCCGGCCGACGCGGGCGTCGTCCGCATGCGGCTGATCGCCGCGCGGGCGGGGATGAAGGACCTCCTCGGCGATCACGCGGCGGCCAAGGAGGACCTGGAGGGCCACTACGCCGAGACGGACGCGGGCTCGGCCGAGCGCGCCGCCGTCGAGATCGAGTTCGCGGTCAACGCGTTCTGGACCACCGACTACGACGAGATGCGCTCATGGGGCGAGCGCGCCCTGGCGACGGCGGAGCCCCTCGGCGACCGCGTGCTGCACGGGACAGCCGCCGCGATTCTCGCCTACGCCGAGACGCTCCTCGGGCGGATCGAGGCCGCGGAGCGACACCGTGCGGCCGCCGCCGCGGAGCTCGACGGGGCGAGCGAGGAGGAGCTCGCCCTGCGCCTCGAGGGCCTCAGCCACCTCGGCTGGGCCGAGTATTTCCTGGGCCGGCTCGAACCCGCGCTCGCGCACATGGAGCGCGGCATCGGGATCTCGCGCGAGACCGGCCAGGAGCAGTTCCTCCCCCCGCTTCGGCTGGGCCGGTCGGCGACGCTCGCGACGCTGGGCCGCCTCGGCGAGGCGCGGGAGGCGAGCGAGACGGTCGCGGATGCGGCGCGGCTCGCCGAGATCCCCCAGGCGCTCTGCCAGGCGCGGACCTTCACGTGCTGGTGGGCGGCGCTCCAGGGCGACCTGGAGGAAGCCCAGCGGGCGGGCGAGGAGGCGGTCGCGGTCGCCGAGAGAATCGGCGTGAGCACGCTGAGCGTGGTCGCGGGGGTCGCCTACGCGGAGTGCCGGGTCATGAGCGGCGACCCGGCGGGCGGCGTCGAGATCCTTCACCGGTGGTGCGGCGGTCCGGCGCTGGACCTGGTCCCCCGCAACTGGCAGCCGCTCGCCCTCGAGGTCCTCGCCCGGGCGGAGCTGCGAGCCGGCCGGCCGGTGGCCGCCGAGGCCGCCGCCGCGGCGGCGGAGGAAGCCGCCGAGTCGCTCGGGCTGGGCATCCCACGCGCCCACGCCGGCCGCGCCCGCGCTGCCGTCCTGCTCGCCGCCGGCGACGCGGATGCCGCGGCGGAGCGGGCGCTCGCGGCCGCGGACCTCCTGGCGGCGATCGGCGCCCTCGAGGAGGAGGGCCGCTCCCGCCTCCTCGCCGGCCGCGCCCTCGCCGAGGCGGGCGACCGCGAGCGGGCGGTCGCCGAGCTGCGCGAGGCCGAGCGGATCCTCGACGGCTGCGGGTCGGCGCGCCTGCGCGACTGGGCCGCGAAGGGCCTGCGGAGGCTCGGGGAGCGGACCCGCAGGGCGCGGCCCGCCGGCGACGGGGAGGCCACGGGGCTGCCCTCCCTGACCGCCCGCGAGCGCGAGGTCGCAGAGCTCGTGACCGATCGCAGGACGAACCGGGAGATCGCGGCGGAGCTGGTCCTGAGCGAGAAGACGATCGAGTCACACCTGCGCAACGTCTTCGCGAAGCTCGGGGTCGGTTCGCGCGTCGAGGTCGCCCGCGCGGTCGAGGGAGCCCGCGCGGAGAAGTTCAGGGGCTGATCCAGGGAAAATTCAGGGGGTTTCCCTGATGTCAGGGGGCGGCCGGGCGCCGATGCTGCCCGCATGCCGACCTACCTGCTTCACCACACGCACGAGCCGGACGAGTGCAGGGCCGCCTACTCCGCGTGGAAGGGCTTCACGAGCCCGCTCCGCGGCAGGCCGGCCCTGTCGACGTGCGTGCTGGGAGACCACGAGACGTGGTGGCAGGTGGAGGCGGCTGACATCGACGCGGCGCTCGCGCTGCTTCCGGCGTTCGTGGCCGCGCGAACGGTCCCAATCCAGGCAAGAGAGGTACAGATCCCATGAGACCCCACATCCCGCTCACGAAGCTCGCCGTCGCAGTCGCGGCGGTCTCGGCAGGCCTGATCCTGCCCTCGACCGCGTCCGCGGCGACGTCGTGCACGTTCGCCGGCGGCGTCGTCGACATCGACGTCACCAACGGCTCGGTCCAGGTAGTCGTCGACCGCAACGGCAGCAACATCGAGATCAACGACCCCTTCGTGACGGGGAACGTCGCGTGCGCGGGCGGCACGCCGACCGTCACGACGACCGACTCGATCGTCTTCGACGAGACCGCGACGACCGGGCAGGGCACCAGCTTTGCGATCGACCTGACCGGTGGCGCCTTCGCCCCCGGCGTGACGAACGAGGCCGGCGCCAGCGACGAGATCGAGTTCACCACGAGCGCCGACGCCGACGGGACCGACCGGATCTTCGTGACGGGCGGCGCCGACGACGACAACGTCCGGATGGGCGCGGTGGCCGCGAACACGGGCGTCAACCTGAACGGTGCCGAGGCGGACGGCCTCGACGTCGACGTCACGTCCTCCGGCCTCGACGGGGCCGGGTCCGATACGTTCGGCGGAGACGACACGATCACCGCCGACGCGAGCGGCGGCGCCGGGCTCGGGTTCACCGGCCCCCTGTCGTTCGACGTCTCGCTGAACGGCGGCAGCGACGACGACGTGGTCGTCGTGGGCTCGGGCGGCAACAACCGCGCGGACGGGGATTCGGGGAACGACACCCTCACGGGCGGCGCGAACGGCGACTCCCTCAACCCGGGCGTGGGCGACGACACCGTGGACGGCGGCGGCGGCACGGAGGACCTCGTCAGCTACTTGAACCACACCCAGGCCGTCACGGTCGACCTGCGCACGACCGCTCAGCAGAACACGGGCGGCGCGGGCCTCGACACGATCAGCAACGTCGAGGGAACGATCGGGAGCAACCAGTCCGACACGCTCACGGGCAGCGACAGCGCCGCCGTCGGCGACAGGCTGATCGGCGGTCAGCTGGGCGCCGACACCGGCAACGACGTCCTGATCGGCAAGGGCGGCCCGGACCTTCTCCGCGGCGCGCCCGGGAACGACACCCTGATCGGCGGCGCCGGGAACGACAGCCTCGACGGGTCGGAGGGCACCGACACGGCGAGCTACGCGCAGGACTCGACCGGGCCGATCACGTTCACCCTCGCCCAGGGGCAGACCGGCGTCGCCCAGAGCACCGGCGGCGCGGGCAACGACACGCTGTTCGACCACGACACGCTCTTCGGCGCCGGCGACGGCCAGCACGAGGTCGAGAACCTCACCGGGAGCCAGTTCGGGGACAGCCTCACCGGCAATGACACCGCGAACAGGATCGTCGGCGGCAACGGCGGCGACACGATCTCGCTGCTCGACGGCGTCGACGAGTTCGACGCCTACGACGGCGCCCAGGACAGCGTCAACTGCGGCAACGCCGCGGACACGGGCACGTCCGACGAGCAGGGTGTAGACCAGCTCTCGGGCTGCGAGGCGACGGACTTCGCCCCGCAGGTGTCGATCGGCGGCGGTCCCGCGAACGGCGCGACCACGGGCGATTCGACCCCGACGTACTCGCTGTCGGCCGACGAGCCGTCCTCGTTCCAGGTCCGCGTCGACGGCGGGGGGTTCCAGCCCTGCTCCGCGAGCTGCGACGTCCCGCAGCTGAGCGACGGCGCGCACACGCTCGACTTCCGGGCGCGCGACGACGACGAGGCGCAGAACGTCGGCCTCGGCGGCGCCACCCGGACGCTCACGGTGGACACCGCGGCGCCCGAGGTCACGGTCGGCGGTCCGAGCGGGACGACGACCGACGAGACGCCGACGTTCACGTTCACGGCGTCGGAGCCGGCGGCGTTCGAGTGCCGGGTGGACGGCGAGGGCTTCGGCCCCTGCTCGGGCCCCGAGGGCTCGCACACGACCGGCGCGCTGGCCGACGGCCCGCACTCGTTCGAGGTGCGCGCGACCGACTCGGCGGGGAACCAGGGGACCGGCGCGGCGGCGTTCACCGTCGACACCGTCGCGGGCAATCCGGCAGACACCGATCCTCCCGAGACCAGCGTCAAGAAGCCCAAGGTGAAGGGCGACGGCGTCACCCTCAAGTTCGGCTCGGACGAGCCGGGCTCGAGCTTCCGGTGCAAGCTCGACAAGAAGAAGTTCAAGCCCTGCACCTCGCCGAAGCGGTACAGGAACCTCGACGACGGCAAGCACAAGGTGCTCGTCGCCGCGACCGACGCGGCGGGGAACCTCGACCCGACCGCTGCCAAGGCGAAGTTCGAGATCGGCTAAGGCCCTCGAAACCGGGTCGCCGCGGCACGCGCGGCGGCCCGGTTAGAGGCCGGCCGCCGAGCGCAGCGCGTCGGCGCGGTCGGTGCGCTCCCAGGTGAAGTTGTGGTCGTCGCGGCCGAAGTGGCCGTAGGCGGCCGTCTTCTGGTAGATCGGCCGGTGCAGGTCGAGCTCCGCGCGGAACGAGCCCGGGCGGAGGTCGAAGTGCTCGAGGACGAGCTTCCCGATCTTGCCGTTGTCGATCTTCTCGGTGCCGAAGGTCTCGACCATCACCGAGACCGGGTGGGCGACGCCGATCGCGTAGGCGACCTGGACCTCGCAGCGGTCGGCGAGCCCGGCGGCGACGACGTTCTTCGCCACCCAGCGGGCTGCGTACGCGGCGGAGCGGTCGACCTTCGAGGGGTCCTTGCCCGAGAACGCGCCGCCGCCGTGGCGGGCGGCGCCGCCGTAGGTGTCGACGATGATCTTGCGGCCGGTGAGGCCGGCGTCGCCCACCGGGCCGCCGATCACGAAGCGCCCGGTCGGGTTGACGAGGAAGTTCCGCTTGGTGTTGAGCTCGGCCTCGTCGTAGAGGTCGGCTGGCAGGACCGGGTGCAGGACGTGCTCCCAGAGGTCGGGGCGGATCAGGGTGTCGGTGTCGATCCCGTCCTTGTGCTGGGTCGAGACCAGGATCTTCTCGATCTTGACCGCCTTGCCGTCCTCGTAGCGGACCGTCACCTGGGTCTTGCCGTCGGGGCGAAGGTAGGGGACGACGTCGCCGCGGCGGACCTCGGCGAGCCGATGCGCGAGCTTGTGGGCGAGCGAGATCGGCAGCGGCATGAGCTCCGGGGTCTCGCGGGTCGCGTAGCCGAACATCATCCCCTGGTCGCCGGCTCCGGCGACGTCGAGCTCGTCGTCGTCGGCGGGGTCGGTGCGCGCCTCGAGCGCCTCGTCCACGCCCTGAGCGATGTCGGGCGACTGCTTGTCGATCGCGTTGATGACGGCGCAGGAATCGGCTGAGAAGCCGAGGTCGGCGTCGTTGTACCCGATCTTGCGGATCGTCTCGCGGGCGATGTCCTGGATGTCCACGTACGTCTTGGTCGAGATCTCGCCGGAGACGACGACGAGGCCGGTGTTGACGAGGGTCTCGCAGGCGACGCGTCCGGTGGGATCGTCGGTGAGGACGGCATCGAGCACGCCGTCGGAGATCTGGTCGGCGATCTTGTCCGGGTGGCCCTCGGTGACCGATTCGGAGGTGAACAGGTAGGAGTCGGCTCCCATGGAGCCGGGCATCCTAGCTGGCCGGGCTCGCTACTCGACCGGGATCCGGACCGTGGTGTCGAGCGTGGTCTCGCCCTGCTCGACCGCGAGCGCGAGGGAGGTCAGCCTGCGGGCGTCGGCGGCGAAGAACGCGTAGGCGGGATCCTCGCCCAGGCCCTCCCGCTCGGCGAGCGCGAGCAGGTCCGCGACGTTGAAGTACGCGAGCAGCGAGGGCTCCTCGGGAAGCCCTTCGGTCGCGTCCTCGTAGGCGACCGTGTCGGCGAGGCTCTCGTCCTTGGCGTTCGCCACCTGGGCGATGCCCCGCGGGTCCGTTGCCACGACGAGGCGGCCGTCGAAGACGGCGTAGGTGAGGTCGACGGTGCGCGAGAGCCGCAGGCTCTGGGCCTCGATCCCCTCGATCTCGCGGTCCTCGAAGACCGGGGCCTGCAGCCCCTCGGCGGGGTCGAGCGCCTCGGCGAGCGGCCCCTGGAGCTTCGCCAGCGCCTCCCGGGCGGCGCTCTCGTCGACCTCGTCGGCGACGAAGAGCAGGTAGGGGACGCCGCTCGGCGGGACGACCCCGGGCGGGGCGGGCGCGCCCTCCGGCGGCAAGAGCTCTTCCGCGGGGGTCTCCCCCGGGCTGGGCTCGCCGATGTCCTCGCCGGGCACCTGGGGCTCCCCCTCCGCCCCGCCGGCTCCGCCCTCGCCGCCACCGTCGCCGGGCGCGGCCGGCTGGACCGTGAAGGCTGCCTCGCCCTCGAGCAGCGGGAGGAGCTCGGACTGGACGTCGAGCTTGCCGGTCTTCTGCAGGTCGTCGATCAGCTCGTCGAAGCCGGTTGCGACGCCCGGCGCCTCGGCGATCGCCTGGGTGAAGAGGTCCTCGATCGAGGCGGCCGGGTCGCCGAGCCCGAGGTAGGCGAGGGTCTCGGGGCTGAGCTCGGAGGTGAGCGCGGGGTCGAAGTTCGCGAATGCCTCGAAGAAGCCGGGCGAGGCCTCGAGCTCCTCCGGGTCGAGCTCGGAGTGCACCGCGATCTCCAGCGCCTCCTCGTCGGCGACGAGCGCCGCGCCCGCGCCGACGCTGGCGTCGAAGTCGACGAAGGCCTCGAGCGAGCCGGGCGCGCCGCGGCTGCCGGCGAGGAGCTCGGCGACCCCTTCCTCGGAGAGCGCGACCTCGGCGACCGCGTCCTCCGGGAGCGCCTCGAGCACCTGCTCGGAGAGCGGAGAGGACGTGAGCGAGCGTTCGTTGCCCTGGGCGACGTCGATCGTCTGCTCGACCGCGGGTTGCGGGCCGAGGACAAGGAAGCCGGAGACGACGGCGCTCGAGTTGCCGCGCTGGTCGGTGCGGACGGCGACCCCGGAGTGCTCGCCCTCGGTGAGCGGCCCGGAGGCGAGGCCCTCGGCGAACGACTGGGCGCCGGCGGTGTCCGCGACCTCGAAGAGGAGGGCCTGCTCGGGCCGGCCGCCCGCGCCCGGGACGAGGCTCAGCGCGACCTCGCCCGCCAGCCACGGACGGATATCGGCCTCGAAGTCGAGCGGGCGCCCCGAGGGCCCCGGCAGGAAGGTGAGGAGCTGGTCGGAGAGCGCCGGGAGGCGGTCGGCGAGCGCCGCCGCCTCCGCGAACTGGTCGGTCTCGGTGTCGACGTTGGCGTGGGCGTAGGC
>DASUSH010000023.1:0-2028 GCA_036375215.1 Solirubrobacterales bacterium | reverse complement strand
TCGGGGACCTCGGGCTGCTCGGGCTGCTCGACGCCCAGGAGCGCGGCGAGCTCGCCCGAGTCGAGCATCTCCTCGACGATGTCGCAGCCGCCGACCAGCTCGCCCTTGACGTAGAGCTGCGGGAAGGTCTGCCAGTCGGCGAGCTCGGAGGTCACCTCGCGCAGCGGCTGCAGCGCGGGGAGGACGTCGATCGCCCCGTACTCGGCGCCGAGCGTCTCGAGGACCTGCACGACCCGCATCGAAAAGCCGCAGCGCGGCGCGTCGGGGGTGCCCTTCATGAAGAGCAGGACCGGGTGCTCGGCGATCAGCTCCGAGACCCTGGTCTTCAGCTCGGGATCAGCGGCCATGGGTTCACCTTAGCGAAGGGCAGGTCCCGCGTCGCGCGGCTCAGGGTGTGCTCGTCTCGATCGACAGCGCGTGGATCGAGCCGTCGTCGAACCGCTCGCGGACCGCGCCGCGCACCAGGCGGTGCTGGTCGAGGCGGCTGAGGCCCTCGAACTGTGGCGCGCTGACGCGCGCCCGCAGGTGGTCGCCGCCGCCCTCGTCGATCACCTCGACCTCGGCGCCGGGCAGCGCCGCCTCGATCATCCCCCTGAGCTCCTGCAGGTCGGCGGCCATCGCGGATCACTCAATCAGATCGCGCGTCAGGGTGGCCGGGCTAGCCGCGGTCGCCCGCCGCGACGGCGGCGGCGCGGGCCGCCTCGAGCATCTCCTCGACGCTGCAGAACTTGACGCGCGGGCGCCCCAGCGGCTCGCCGCGCTCGACCTCGGCGCGGTCGATCGCCTGCCAGTCCCCGAACGTCACGCAGTCGCGGCAGCGCTCGGCCACCAGCGACTCGATGCCGTCGGCCGCCGGCTCGCGCAGGCGGCCGGCGCCGAGATCCTCGAGGACCGCCGTGACCGTGTCCTGGGCGTCCTTCTTGTTCGTGCCGATCACGCCGCTCGGGCCGCGCTTGATCCAGCCGACGACGTACTGGCCGGGCAGCCACCCCACGCCGGAGGCGTCCCTGACCCGGCCGTGCTCGTTCGGGATGATCCCGGCTTCCTCGTCGAAGGGAAGCCCCTCGAGCCCGACGCCCCGGTAGCCGATCGAGCGGAGCACGAGGCCGCACTCGATGACCTCGCGCTCGCCGGTGTAGACCGCGCGCAGGCGCCCGTCCGCGCCCTGCTCCAGGCGGTTGCGGCCGATCACCATGCTCTCGACGCGCCCGTCGCCGCGGATCTCGACCGGGGAGGCGCAGAAGCGCAGGGTGATTCGGCGCGGCTTGCCGGTGGGCTCGCGCGCGGCGAAGCCCTCGAGGATCTCGACGTTGCGCCGGTTGGTCGGCTCGGCCCGGTCCGATTCGAGCCAGGCGCGGCTGAGCTCGTCCAGCTCGACCTCCGCCGGGTCGACGAAGACGTCGGCGGCCTCCATCTCGCCGAGCTCGCGCAGCTCGGGGTTCGTGAAGGCGGCCTGGGCGGGGCCGCGCCGGCCGAGGACCACGATCTCGCGGATCCCCGATTCCGCCAGCGCGTCGATCGCGTGCTGGGCCGTGTCGGTCGCCTCGAGCTCCGCGCGGGTCAGGGCGAGCATCCGCGCCACGTCCGCGGCGACGTTGCCGTTGCCGATCACGACCGCGCGCTCGACCGAGAGGTCGAAGCTGCGGTCGGCGAAGTCCGGGTGGGCGTTGTACCAGGCGACGAACTCGGTGGCGGCGTGGCTGCCGGGCAGCTCCTCGCCCGGGATCCCGAGGGCGCGGTCGCGGGCGCTGCCGTGCGCGTGGATCGTCGCGTGGTAGCGCGCGGCCAGCTCCTCCACCGTCAGATCGCTGCCGATCTCGACGTTTCCGAAGAACCTGAATCCGTCGCGGGCGGCGGTCTTCTCGTACACCCGGATCACGGACTTGATCTTGGGGTGGTCCGGCGCGACTCCCGCGCGCACGAGGCCGAACGGCGTCGGCAGGCGGTCGAACATGTCGACCTCGACGTGCGTGCCTTCATCCTGCTCGGCTGCGCCACGCCCGGAACCGTCCGGGCTCTGGCGCAGCA
>DASUSH010000022.1:0-10597 GCA_036375215.1 Solirubrobacterales bacterium | reverse complement strand
GCTCGCTGGCCCCGCTCCTCGCGGGCCGCGGCGCCGGCTGGCCTCGCGAGCGCGGGATCCTGACCAGCTTCGAGAGCGGGCACGAGAAGAACACCACATCGGAGAGCTGCGCGTTCGACGCGATCCGGACGCTCGCCTTCTCCTACGTCGTGCACAGCGCCGTTCCCGACCACGGGACGGGCATCTGTGAGCCCGCCGACGAGCGCGAGCTCTACGACCTGAGGACCGACCCCTTCCAGCTGCAGAACCTCGACGGCGACCGGCGCCCCGGCGTGCGCCCCGTGAAGCTCGGCCTTGCGATCAGGCTCGCCGCGCTGCGCCGCTGCGCCGGGGTCGAGGGGCGCGACGACCGCGTCGCCGACCGCCCGTTCTGCGAGTAGCGGCGCCCGGCGGCCTCAGGCCGGCTGGCTCCGCGCCGAGCCGAATCCGAAGAGCATGACGCCCGCGAGCAGCGCGCCGAAGAGCGCGCAGAAGATCTCCGCGCCGAGGATGTCGACGCCGGCGAAGAGGATGCCGAGCAGGGTGATGACGAAGACCCAGACGAAGTTCGCGGCCGTCTCGGCGAGCCCGGCCGGCGCGACCCGGCGACCGCTTCGCGCCCACCACGACCCCGCCCGCGCCGCGCCGGCCGCGGCGACCAGAGCGGGGACCCAGCCGGCGAGCTGGAGGAGGACGACGATCCAGGCGTCGGCGAGCGGCGCGTCGCCCGCGTCGAGCGTCCCGATCGCGGCCTCGGCGACGACCGCGAGGACGATCCAGGCCGCGAGCGCCACCGCCGCCTGCGCGTAGCGGCCCTTCAGCAGGCCGACGGCCAGGGCGAGGGCGAAGACCGAGGTCGGAGCGAGCGCGAGCACGGGGCGGCAAGGTACGGCCCGTCCGAGCGGCCGTCAACCCGGAAGTGTGCGGATTGCAACCACTGGGTAGATGCCTCGCATGCATATGGAACTGCCGCTTCTACTCATCATCATCGGGATCGTGCTCGCGATCCTCGTCCACTACGCGCTCGGGATCGTCTGCATCCTGATCGGGCTCGTATTGCTGCTCTGGCCGCGGTTGACCGCGGGTCGGGGCACAGCGGTTCGATAAGCCGACTCGAGGTGGGGCAGGACAGCCGGCGGCCGCGTGCCGCCGGCTGCACCTCGTTCCCCTGAGCCGCCTCGCATAGGCTCCGCGGCCATGCGAGCGGTTACGTTCCAGGCCCCGGGCGAGGTGCGGATCGAGGAGCGGCCCGACCCCGAGATCGGCGCTCCCGACGAGGCGATCGTCCGCGTCGAGGCGAGCGGCATCTGCGGCTCCGACCTCCACATCTACCACGGTCGGGTCGCGATCGAGCCCGGCTTCACGATCGGCCACGAGTACGTGGGCACGGTCGTCGCGGCAGGCGACGACGTCACCGGGGTCGCCGTGGGCGACCGGGTCCTCGGCGCCTACGGCACGGCCTGCGGCGACTGCTTCTTCTGCGATCGCGGCGACTTCCACAAGTGCGACCGCGCGCGCGTCTTCGGCCACGGCGAGCTGCTCGGCTCGCTGCAGGGCTCGCAGGCCGAGCTCCTGCTGGTCCCGACCGCGAACCTGACCCTGCGCCGGATCCCCGAGGGGATGAGCGACGAGGTCGCGCTCTTCGCGGGCGACGTGATGGGAACGGGCTACCACGCGGTGGTCGAGACGGGCGTCTCCGAGGGCGACAGCGTCGCGGTGCTGGGGCTGGGGCCGGTCGGCCTCTGCGCGGTTCAGGCGGCGCTCGAGGCGGGCGCCGGGAACGTGATCGCGGTCGACACGGTCCCCGAGCGGCTCGAGCTGGCGCGGCGATTCGGCGCGACGCCCGTGCACCTGACCGAGGAGGATCCGCGGGGGACGGTCAAGTCGCTCACCGAGAGGCGCGGCGTCGACGCCGCGATCGACGCCGTCGGGCACCCGGACGCCCTCGGCCTCGCCTGCAGGCTGACGCGGAAGGCCGGCACGGTCTCGGCGACGGGCGTCTACGCCGAGCCGATCGAGCTCCACATGGGGGTCGTCTGGCTGAAGGCGCTGACGATCAAGACCGGGCACGCGAACGTGATCGCCCACCTCGACCCGGTGCTCGAGCGGCTCGCCTCGGGGGCGCTCGACCCCGGGCCGCTGGTCACCCACCGGATGTCGCTCGACGATGCGCCCGAGGCCTATGCGCTCTACGACCGCCGCGAGGCGCTCAAGATCGTGCTCACGCCGTGAGCGAGCGGCCGGGCGAGATCACCTGGGACGACTTCGCCGCGGTCGACATGCGGGTCGGGCGCGTGACCGCGGTCCACGACTTCCCCGAGGCACGGGTTCCCGCCTGGAAGCTCGAGATCGACTTCGGGCCCGAGATCGGGCGGAAGCGGAGCTCGGCGCAGATCACCAACTACGAGCGCGGCGAGCTCGAGGACCGGCTCGTCGTCGCCGTCGTCAACTTCCCGCCGAAGCGGATCGGGCCGTTCACCTCCGAGGTCCTGGTCCTCGGCGCGCTCGACGACGAGCAGGGCGTCGTCCTGCTGCGGCCCGATGAAGCGGTGTCTCCGGGCGACCGCATCGCCTGAGACGCCGGAAGGAAGACAGCCTTCCGCGGCCCCATCCCTGGGGCACGCGGAAAGGCACACGAAGTCGCCCTGAAACTAGTTCGGGGCTTCCTCGTAGGGGTAGGCGAGTTGGACGTGGCCACTGGCCACGGCCAAGAAGGAGCGCGACTGAGTCGCGCCCCCATTCGCCGAGGAGATCTCGGCGTTGACGAGGGGGATGAACTCGAGATCTCCTCTGTTGAGGAAGTCCGAGAGCCGAGACCGGTAACCCTCACGGGGTAGGTGAAGGTCCCCGGTTATGCGATGCCGGGGGGTTTCGAGCACCACACGTTCGACCCTCGTCTCCATCAGGGTTTCAATCGGCACGCCGACGGCGAACCTTTAGCCCTCGCCGGGACTTTTTCGCGCATATGCTCGGAGGCATGGGAAGGCTCGCCGTCGCCGCCGGCCACACCCTGCTCGGGACGGCGTTCCCCGCGAACGCCGAGCGGGTCGACGTGCCCACTCCGTGGGGCCCTGTCGCCCTGCTCGACTCGGGTTCGTTCGTCTATTTGCAGCGGCACGGGCTGGACGGGTACGCCGCCCCGCACGCGGTCGACAGCGGGGCGAACCTGACCGCGCTCCGCGAATTGGGATGCGACCGGGTCCTGGCGCTGGGCTCGGTGGGGTCGCTGCGCCCGGACCTCGGCGTCGGCGCCTTCGTCGCTCCCGACGACTTCGTCCTGACGCGCCGGACGACCCTTTACGACGACGCCCGGGGGCACCTGGTGCCGGGGTTCGACCGCGAGTGGCGGACGGTCCTGATGGGCGCGTTCGCGGCCGCCGGCCTACCCGTTCACGACGGCGGCGTTTACTGGCAGTCGCCGGGGCCGCGTTTCGAGACGCCGGCGGAGGTGCGGATGATCGCCCGCGACGCCGACCTGGTCGGCATGACGATCGCGGGCGAGGCGGTGATCGCTGCCGAGCTGGGGCTCCGCTACGCGGCCGTCTGCAACGTCGACAACCTCGCGAACGGGATCGGGCCGGCCCCGCTGACGACCGAGGAGTACGAGGCGGGCAAGGCCGCGAACACCGGGCGCGCGCAGCACGCGCTCGCCCGGGTCGTGCCCGGGCTCGCCGAGGCGACCGCCGCGGAGGGGGCGTGAGCCTCGCGGTCGAGGGGACCACGCTCGGCGGGGAGACCGTCGGGCTGCGCGTGGAGGATGGGCTGATCGCGGAGCTCGGGCCCGGGGTGCGGGCGGCCGAGGGCGACGAGGTGCTCGACGGCTCCGGCACCGCGCTCGTGCCGGGCCTGGTGAACGGCCACACGCACGCGGCGATGACCCTGTTTCGCGGCTACGGCGACGACCTGCCGCTGATGGAGTGGCTCGAGGACTGGATCTGGCCGGCCGAGGCGAAGCTGACCGCCGAGGACGTGTACTGGGGCACCCGGCTCGCCTGCGTGGAGATGATCCGCACCGGCACCGTCCGCTTTTTCGACATGTACTGGCACGCCGGCGAGACCGCGCGGGCGGTGGCCGACGCCGGGATCCGGGCGGTGATCGGCGCTCCGCTGATCGACACCGGCGAGGGCACCGGCATCGGCGGGCTGCGCGACGTCGCGGCCGCGAGCCTCGACGCGATCGCCGCGGTCGACGGCGGCGGCCGGATCTCGGGCGCGCTCGCCCCGCACGCGATCTATACGGTGAGCGCGGAGTCGCTGCGCTGGGTCGCGGACGAGGCCGCCGACCGCGACCTGCCGGTCCAGATCCACCTCTCCGAGACCGAGCAGGAGGTGACGGACTGCGTCGAGGCGCACGGGAAGCGGCCGGCCCACTATCTCGACGGACTCGGCCTGCTCGGCCCCCAGACCGTGCTCGCCCATGGCGTCTGGCTCGACGATTCCGAGCTCGAGCTGATCGCCGAGCGCGAGGCGACCCTCGTCACCAACCCGGTCGCGAACATGAAGCTCGCTGTCGGCGGCCCGTTCCCCTACCCGCGGGCGCGCGAGCGCGGCGCCCGCGTCGGCCTCGGCACCGACGGGGCCGGATCGAATAACTCGCTCGACCTGCTCGCCGACGTCAAGCACTTCGCGCTCGTGCAGAAGCACGCCGCCCGCGACCCCGCCGCGATCACGGCCGCGGAGGCCTGGCGGATCGCGACCGGCGCGGGCTCGCCCCTGCTCGGCGGCCGCGAAGCCCTCGCCGCGGGCGACCCGGCCGACTTCCTGCTCGTCCGCGCCGACGCCCCCGAGCTCGCCCCGGGCGAGCTCGTCGCCAACCTCGTGTACGCCGCGGCGGGCTCGGTCGTCGACACGAGCGTGGTGGCCGGCCGGGTGCTGATGCGGGGTGGGGTGGTGGAGGGGGCCGGCGAGGTCCGCGAGCGCGCCCTCGAGCAGGCGCGGCGGCTCGGGGTCGCCTAGGCGCCGGAGGTGGGGGCACGGACCAGGACGGTCCCGCCGATTCCACTCCTACGCCCCCGCGTCCCCGCGATCCGCCCGCGGCGTCGAGGTGCCAGTCGAGCCGGGTTGCGGCCGACGAGAGGAACTAGGGTCGTGACCGTGGTCCGGGTCGCTCTCTGCCTGGTGTTCATCGCCTGCACAGCCGCCGTCCCTGCCTGCGGTGGATCAAACGACGGCGGCCGATTCGACGGCAACGGCTACTCGCTCGAGATCGCCGGCGGCTGGGAAGACACGACCGAGGACGCCCCGACGTTCGAGGAGCTCGGGTTCGACGACCCGGCGCTCGCCGAGATCGGCGTCGACGCGACGATCACCGGTGAGGAGTCCGACGACTTCGCCCCCAACCTCGCGATCGTCACCACGGCCGCCCCACGCACCGCTACCGCGCGGAAGCTCGCCGAGGCCAACCTGCGGACCACGCGCGAGCAGAGCACCCTGCCGTCCGGCGCCGGCGGCGGCACGATCGACACGAGCGCCTCGGAGGTCGATGACGCGGAGCTCGGCGGCGAGCCCGCCGCGAGCTACGAGCAGGTCGCCGAGGCGCCCCCCGGCGACGTCCGCCAGCTCCAGCTCTACGCGGTGCACGACGGGACCGCCTACGCGGTCACCTTCAGCGGGCTTGACTCCGGGCAGTACGAGGAGGACCTGCCCGCCGTCGAGGCGATGCTCGACTCCTGGACCTGGATCTAGCCCGGGATCTTGAAGAGGCTCTGGACCTGCGGGGCGAACATCATGTCGCCCTCGATCTTCAGCTTGCCGGTCATGAACAGCATCGGCCCCGAGGCGTTGCCGGTGACCAGCTTGAGGAAGGTGGCGCCGTCCATCTTGAACGTCACCCGCGGCTCCTCGGCGGGCTCGTCCGTGTAGGTCAGGGCGCCCGCGCGGACAACCACCTCGAAGTGGTTCTCGGAGTCGTTCGGCCCGCCACCGATCCGCCAGTGGATGACGGCTTCGACGTCGCCGGCCTGCTCGGAGCGGAAGTGCGCCTCCATGCGGCTGAAGATCTCGCGCAGGATCGTCGGCCGAAGCGGCGAGGACATCGCCTGCCGGAGGTCGTCGTCGGAGGCCTTGGAGATGTTCCTGGCGAACTCCTCCGGGTCGACGGCCGATGTGTCGACGGCGGCGGGGTCGATCGTCGCCGGGTCGCCGTCGCCGTTCGACCCGACCTCGTGGGTGGTTCGCTCGTCGCTCATCGCTCCCCTCCCGCTGCGCTCACTTGATGTGGTGGCCGGAGATCGCCCGCGAGATCACCAGCCGCTGGATCTCCGAGGTGCCCTCGAAGATCGTGTAGATCTTGGCGTCGCGGTGCATACGCTCGACGGGGTACTCGCGGGTGTAGCCGTTGCCGCCGAGGATCTGGATCGCGCGCTCGGTCGCCCAGACTGCGACCTCGCCCGACTTCAGCTTCGACATCGAGCCCTCGGCATTCTCGAACGGGACCTGGTTGCGGCCCATCCACGCGGCCCGCCAGACGAGCAGCCGCGCGGCGTCGATCTCCATCTTCATGTCGGCGAGCGTGAACGCGATCGCCTGGTTCTCGACGATCGGGCGGCCGAACTGGACCCGCTCCTTCGCGTAGTCGAGCGCGAACTCGTAAGCCGCGCGCGCGATCCCCAGGGCCTGCGCGCCGACGGTCGGCCGGCTCATCTCGAAGGTCTGCATCGCCGCCTGCGACTTCGACTTCTTGCCCTCGCGGGCCCGGGCGAGCCGCTCGTCGAGCTTCTCCTTGCCGCCGAGCAGCTGGGAGCCGGGGATCCGGCAGTCGTCGAGGTGGACGTCGGCGGTGTGCGAGGCGCGGATCCCGTGCTTCTTCACCTTCGCGCCCTGCTCGATCCCGTCGGTGTCGATCGAGACCAGGAACGCGGCCTGCCCGCGCGAGCCGAGCTCGCGATCGACGACGGCGGTGACGACGTGGACGTCGGCGATGCCGCCGTTCGTCGCCCACGCCTTCTGCCCGTTCAGGACCCACTCGTCCTTGGCCTCGTCGTACTTGGCGGTGGTCCGCATCGCGGAGACGTCGGAGCCGGCGTCGGGCTCCGAGGAGCAGAAGGAGGCGACCTTGGGCTCGTCCTGGTCGCCGAAGCAGCGCGGGATCCACTCGGCCATCTGTTCGGGCGTCGCCTGGCCGAAGATCGCGGCGACCGCGAGCGAGGTGCCCATGATCGACATGCCGATCCCGGCGTCGCCCCAGAAGAGCTCCTCGTTCACGATTGGCATCTGCAGCCCGGACTGGTCGAACCAGAACTGGGCGAGCGCCTCGTAGCCGTAGAGCCCGATCTTGGCGGCCTCCTGGATCACGGGCCACGGCGTCTCCTCGCGCTCGTCCCACTCGGCGGCGGCCGGGCGGACGACGCCCTCGGCGAAGCCGTGGACCCACTCGCGGATGTCCTTCTGGTCCTGGGTGAGCTGGATCGAGAACGGGGGCGTCGAATCACCGCCGTCCTCGCCGTTCGCCGCGGTCGCTTCCTCGATCAGTTCCTCTGCGGGCGTGGCCATCAAGATGTTCCCTCCGGGGCGGGCTGGGGTACTTGCAGAAGAGAAGAAGCTTACACGGATCGATGTAACATCGAAAGGGAGAACTATGGAGGCCACAGTCACGGACAAGGAGGGGGCCGTCGACCCCGACGCACTCGACACGCTGGCCCACCAGAGCGAAGCCGAGCAGCTGCACGAGGTGAAGATCCACGGGCACCGGGTCTGCTTCCGGCTCGCCGGGAGCGGCCCCCTGATCGTGCTGGTCCACGGCATCACGGGCAGCTCGGCGCAGTGGGAGCCGGTGATGGACGCGCTCAGCGACCGCTACACGGTCTTCGCACCCGACCTGCTCGGCCACGGCGAGTCCGCGAAGCCGCGCGGCGACTACTCGCTTGGCGCCTACGCGTCGGGGATCCGCGACCTGCTGATCGGGCTCTCGGCGGAGCCCGCGACCATCGTCGGGCACTCGCTCGGCGGCGGGATCGCGATGCAGCTCGCCTACCAGTTCCCGGAGCGCTGCGGCCGCCTCGTCCTGATCTCGAGCGGCGGCATCGCCCGCGAGGTGCACCCGCTGCTGCGCGCGGCGAGCCTGCCTGGCTCCGAGGTCGTGCTGCCGCTGATCACGCACACCCGGCTGCTCGACGTCGGCGCCGCGGTGGGCCGCGCGCTCGGCAAGATCGGGCTCCAGGCGGGGCCGGACATCGCCGAGGGCGCGCGCGGCTACGCCTCGCTGAACGACGCCGGGGCCAGGGCCGCGTTCCTGCACACGATCCGCGCGGTGATCGACCCGATGGGCCAGCGGATCAGCGCCCTCGACCGGCTCTACCTCGCCGAGAAGATGCCCTCGATGGTGATCCACGGCGAGCGCGACCAGATCATCCCGGCGACCCACGCCGAGATCGCGCACGAGGCGATGCCCGGCAACCGTCTCGAGATCCTGCCCGGCGCCGGCCACTTCCCGCAGCTCTCCGACCCGATGCGGATCGCGCGCCTGCTCACGGAGTTCATCGAGGAGACCGAAGCGGCGGAGATCGAGCCCGAGGACATGCGCGAGCTCGTCATCAGCCGGATGGTGGAGGATGCGCCGTAGGACCGCTCTGGCCGGGTTCGCGGGGGCCGCGGGGCTGGCCGCCGCGGGCGCGCTCGCGCAGAAGCGGCTCGCCGACTCGATCGCCGCCGACCCGGAGTCCGAGCGGCTGCGCCGCCCGCTCCGCGGCGAGGAGCGCTCGGTCCAGGGTGCCGACGGCAACCGCCTGCACGTCGAGGCGTTCGGGCCTGTGGACGCTCCCAAGCTCGTCCTCGTCCACGGGTGGATGTGCGCGATCCCGTTCTGGCGCTGGCAGATCGAGGAGCTCGCCGCCGACTTCCGGGTGATCGCCTACGACCAGCGCGGCCACGGCCGCAGCGCCGGGGCGGCCGACTACTCCTTCGACGCCTTCGCCGACGACCTCGGTTGCGTCCTCGCCGCGGTCGCGGCCGACGACGAGCGCGTGCTCGCCGCGGGCCACTCGATGGGGGCGATGACGATCGCCGCCTGGGCGGGACGCCGGCCCGCCGAGGTCGGGCGACGGCTAGCGGGCTGCCTGCTCTCCAGCACGGGCCTGGGGGACCTGATCATGCAGTCGGTGGTGATGCGCACCCCGGAGCGGCTGACCGGGCTGCGCGATCCGCTCGGGCGGCTCCTGATGGGCGCCGAGCTGCCGGTGCCCGCGACCCCGACGCCACTCGGCGACGCCGCCGTGCGCTTCGTCGCGATGAACCCGGAGGCGTCGCCCGCGCGCGTCGCCTTCGTCCGCCGGATGGTGCTCTCGGCGAACCCGAAGGCCCGCGGTGCCGCCGGCCGCTCAATGGCCCGGATGGACCTCTGGCAGGCGCTCGAGTCGCTGACCGTGCCGACGACGGTCATCACCGGCGCCGCCGACAAGATGACGCCGCCGGCGCTGGCGCACCGCCTCGCCGACACGCTGCCGAGCCTGGTCGAGCTCGTCGAGCTGCCCGGGATCGGCCACATGGCCCCGATCGAGGCGCCGGAGAAGGTGAACGAGGCGATTCGAGGCCTATCCGAGCCGAGCTCGGCGGCCGCCCCGCGCCGAACAACCGCGGCAATAGCGGAATAGGGACGGGGCACGCGGCTCCACGCGCGTGGACTTTTCCACGCTACGGGGCGTAATTCGACGCGTGTGAGGATCCGCGCCGATTCACGCACCCATGCGGGGACCAGCTCGGCGCCGGCAGCGCCTAGCGACGCGTGAAGCGCGGCTCAGCCCTTCAGCGCTTGCGCTTGCGCCCGCCGCGCTCGGCCTTCTCGAGCTCGCGGCCGAACGCCTTGTCCACCGATTCGGTCATCGCCATCCCGAAGACGGCGAGGAGCGCCTCGGTGGCGACCGGGCGCAGGCGCTCGAGCGCATCCTGGACCTCGGGCCACTGGTCCTCCGGCCGCCCGGCGGCCTCGAACGGGGCCCAGATCTCCTCGAGGAAGAGCTTCACGAAGGCGCGCGAGACGCCGTCGGCGTGGCGGCGGAGCTTCGACCCGACCTCGAGCGCGGTCTCGGCGGGGACGCCGAGGTCGGCGAGCTCGGTGGCGGCGCGGCCGAGCCGCGGGCTCGTCTCCTCGTAGCGGCCGTCGCCGAGCGGGCGCAGGATGCCGAGCTTCTCCGCCTTGCGGATCAGCGCCGGGTCGCTCACCTTCCAGCGCTCCGCGAGCTCGGCCCCGGTGACGATCTCAGGGGCCTCCTCCTCGGCGAAGGGCTCGCGCAGGGCGCGCGTGAAGCGCAGCACCTCGGTGCTCGAGCCGTTCGCGCCCTCGATCAGGCGCCGGATCGCCTCGAGGTTGAAGCCGTCGGCCTGGAGCTCCTTGATCAGCTCGATCCGGGCGACGTGCTCCGCGCCGTAGTAGCCGGTGCGCCCGCGGACCTCGGGCGGGGGGAGGAGCCCGCGGGACTGGTGCGCGCGGATGTTGCGCACGGTCATGCCGATGCGCCGCGCGAGCTCGTCGATCGTCAGATCGTTGTCATCAACCGATGTCACATAGCGAACGATACCCGTTGACACGTCGTCGCGAGAACGGTGAGATAGGCAGACGTGTCCCCCGTCGTCCCCCACTTCGCGCTCAACGAGGAGAGCTCCGGCGAAGGGGCCCACATCATCC
>DASUSH010000021.1:0-13220 GCA_036375215.1 Solirubrobacterales bacterium | reverse complement strand
CCTCGGTCGACTTCGAGGGCGGTCTCGTCGTCACCGAGGACAACGCCTACGTGACCTACCAGGACGAGACCTACGAGGTCGGAGCCTCGCTCTTCAACGCCTTCAGCTCCTTGGCGTCACAGGCGATGGCCGCGCAGGGCGCGCTCGGCGCGACCGAGGTCCCCGAGACAACCGAGACCACGGGTGCGACCGGTGAGGAGGGCGCGACGGGCGGGCAGTGCCCGATCCTCATGCAGCAGGCCGGTGGCAACCCCGAGGCATGCGACCAGATCGACGCGCTCACCTGGTTCGACCTGACGAACGAGGGCACCGAGGAGATCGAGGGGACCGACACGATCCACATCCACGGCACGGTCGACGTCCCCGCGATGATCGAGAACCTGAACGCCGCGATCACCGCCGCCGAGGTCCCTGACGTCGAGGAGATCCCCGACGAGACGGCGACCCAGATCGAGGAGGCCGTCAGTGAGCTTTCCTTCGACCTCTACTCGGGCGCCGACGATCGGATCCTGCGTGGCTTCGACCTGGACGTCGCCTTCGACGCCTCGGCGATCGAGGGCGCGGAGGACTCGGGCGTGACCGGCGGCGATGTATCCCTCTCGACCCGCTACGGCGCGATCAACTCGGAGCAGACGATCGAGGCGCCGGCCGACGCGCAGCCGATCGACGACCTGCTCGAGCAGTTCGGCCTTTCGAGCGCCGAGCTCCAGTCGGCGCTCTCCGCTTACGGGGCGCCGGGCGGCACCACGCCCGATCTCGAGTCGCTCACCGAGTCACCCTGAGCAGCGTGGACGTCTCCGTCCTGATCCCCGTCCGCAACGGCGGGGAGGACCTGCGCCGCTGCCTCGAGGCGATCAGCGCCCAGCGAACGGACCGCGAGGTCGAGGTCGTCGTCGTCGACTCCGCCTCCGAGGACGGCAGCGCGGAGCTCGCCCGCGGGCTCGGCGCCCGCGTCCACGAGATCGCGCTCGCCGAGTTCAACCACGGCGCGACCCGCAACCTCGCCGCCGAGCTCGCCTCCGGTGAGACCCTCGTCTTCACGACCCAGGACGCGTTCGCGCCCGCCGACGACTGGCTCGAGCGCCTCGTCGCGCCCCTCGACGCGGACCCCGGCGTCGCGGGCGTCTACGGCCGCCAGCTACCGCACGCGGGGGCGAGCGCGCCGGAGCGCTTCTTCCTCGACTTCCTCTACGGGCCGTGGCCGCGCACGCAGGCCGTGAACGGCCGGGGCGAGCTCGACCTGCGCACGACGCTCTTCTCGAACGTGAACGCGGCGATCCGGCGCTCGGCCTGGGAGGAGTTCCGCTTCGCCGACGACATCATCATGAGCGAGGACCAGGAGTGGGCGGTGCGGGTGCTGCTCGCCGGGCGCTCGCTGCGCTACGAGCCCGGGGCGGAGGTCCGCCACTCGCATCCCTACACGGTCGGCGCGGCCTTCCGGCGCTTCTTCGACTCCGGCGCGTCCGCTGACCGCGCCTACCTCGCCGGCGAGCGGCCGTCGGCCCGCGCCCTGCGCGGCGAGGCGCTGCGCTACGCGCGCGAGGAGGTCGCCTGGCTCGCCCGCGAGGGCGAGGCGCGGCAGATCCCCTACGCGGCGCTGTACGAGGGCGCGAAGTTCGCGGGCCTCCAGCTCGGCGCGCGCCACCGCCTGCTGCCGCGGGCGCTGAAACGGCGGCTCTCGGCGTTGCCGGCGTACTGGGGAGGGGGACAGGAGCCCGATCCGCGCCCGCTCGTCGACGAGCCGGTGCCGGAGCGCTGCTCCGCCTGCGGCGGCCCGCTCGCGCGCTGGCGCGCCGCCCTGCCGCAGGACCCCGCGATCGAGGCCCGCTACCTGCTCTACCGCTGCAGCGCCTGCGGCAGCGCCGAGACCGCCGGCGAGCCGGCCCCCGAGCTCTACGAGACCGGCGTCTACGCCGCCGAGACGACCCGGCTCGGCGCGCTGGTTGAGGCGGTGCGGCGCGCCTACGAGCGCCAGAAGCTCGCGATCCTGCGGCGCGGGGCGCAGCCGCCGGCGCGGGTGCTGGAGGCCGGGGCGGGCCAGGGGCGGTTCGTGGTCATGGCCCGCGACGCCGGCTATGACGCGCAGGGGTTCGAGCCCTCGGCGGCCGCGGTGGAGATCGCCCGCGGGCGGGGGGTCGAGCTGGCGCGCGCCTCGCTCGAGGACGCCCGGGTGGAGCCGGAGAGCCTGGACGCGGTCCTGCTCTGGCACGTGCTCGAGCACGTCGAGGACCCCGGCGCCGCACTCGAGCGGGTGCGCGGCTGGCTGCGGCCCGGCGGCGCGCTCGTGCTCGGCGTCCCGAACGTCGCGAGCATCCAGGCGCGGATCGGCGGGGCGCGCTGGCTCCACCTCGACGTCCCGCGCCATCGCCACCACTTCACCCCGAAGGGGCTCGACAGGCTCCTGCGCCGCCACGGTTTCCGCTCCGAGCGCACGGAGCACGTCCTGCTCGAGCACAACCCGTTCGGGATGTGGCAGGCCTGGCTCGACCGCGCGACGACGACGCCCTCCTACGCGTACAACCTGATCAAGCGCAACGCCCGCCCCAGCGCCCGCAACCTGGTCCCGACGATCCTGCTGACGGCCCTCGCGCCGCTCGCCGCCGTCGCCGAGGCGATCTCGGGGCTCGCCGGCCGCGGCGGCACGATCGCTATTCTCGCCCGCCGCGATGGCTAGCAGGGTCCAGTACTACGCCGCGCAGACGCTCGACGGGTTCATCGCCGAGCTGGACGACGGCCTGGACTGGCTGCTGGGCTACGAGGGCAGCTACTCCGGCGAAGGCCCGATCGAGCCCGGCCCGATGTCCGGAGGCGGCTCCTACGAGCGCTTCTACGACGGCGTGGGCGCGCTCGTGAGCGGCTCGGCGACCTACGAGTTCATCCTCGAGCACGAAGGCGCGAGCAAGTGGCCCTACCCGGGCAAGCCCTACCGCGTGCTCTCGAGCCGCGACCTGCCGGTGCCCGAGGGCGCTGATGTCCGCGTGGGGCCCGGCGACGCCGCCGAGGTCCACGCGGAGCTCGCCGCCGCAGCGGGCGAGCGGAACATCTGGATCGTCGGCGGCGGCGGCGTCGCCTCCCAGTTCGCGGAGGCGGGCCTACTCGACGAGGTCCTGGTGACGGTGGTGCCCGTCGTCCTGGGGGAGGGCAAGCGCCTCTTCGACCGCGCCCTCCCGGGCGGGCCGCTGCAGCTCACCGGCACGAGCGTGTTCGAGACCGGGATGGTCGAGCTGCGCTACGAGCTCGGCTGAGCGCCGCCGGCCAGGGCGGCGGCGAGGTCGCCCAACGTCGCGAACCGGGTGGCGCCGTGCGCGCGCCACTCGTCGAGCCGCTCGGCTAGCCAGCCGGTCCCGTTCATGACGAGGTCGCGGTCGTGCAGGCAGGCGACGACGGGCAGGCCCGACTCCAGCCAGGGTCCGGCGGCGCCGTCCGCGTAGGGGTTGCGGACGTGGTCGCACCAGGCGAGCCGCTCGCCGTGGCGGATCGCGAGCGTCTCGGCGGCGATCAGGTCGAGGCCGGCGCGGGCGGCGCTCTCGGACGCGGCGGGGGAGCAGGCGTGACCCGGGCAGCAGAGCGCCGACGGGGGGCCGAGGTGCTCGGCGAGGGCCTCGACCCCGGTCGCGACCGGCCCGGGCACGCCGGGCGGGGGCTCGAGCCCCTCGAGCTCGCGGTACCAGCCGACGCCCTCGTGGCGGTTCGGCGCCGCCGCCCAGGCGGCGTAGGGGCCGCCCTCCTCCGTGTAGATCGGCCGCAGGTGCGTGTAGCCGTGGAGCTCGAGGTCGGCGGCGCCGGCGCGGCGCAGCGCCTCGAGGCCGCGCAGTCCCTCGGGGTTGTCCTGCGGCGTCTCGGCGGCGTCGTAGGTGACGAGCGGGGAGGGGTGGACCCGGCCCGGCACCCGATCGACCGTCTTGCCGCCGATCCGCAGCTCGCCCCGGGCGGGGTCGCCGTCGTCGACCCAGCCGGGCACGTACCCGATCGTGATGCGGGCGTCGCGCGCGGCGAGGTCGCGGCCGACCGCCTCCCACTCGGCCGCGCTCACGCTGCGGTGCGCCCAGCCGTCGAGGTGCGCGCTCGAGCAGCTGCCGGGGTCGTCGAGCCGCGGGATCACCCAGCCCTCGAGCTCGAGCCAGTCGATCCGGCCCGGGATCCCGCGGGTCAGGAGCTGCTTCAGGAGGCCGCTCCCCGACGGCGCCGCGTCGATCAGCTCGACCGGGTGCGCGGCGAGCGTCGCGACGGCGCCGTTGCCGGCCTCGGCGGCGACGACGAGCGGCAAGTCGCCGATCGTCGCCCAGGTCGCGGCGGGGCCCGGGCCCGCGAGGCTCGCGACGGCCACGGTCGGCCAGGCCTCCCACTCGCGCGCGCCGCCGGGGCCGCGCCAGGCGAGCGCGGCCGTGGCGATCGAGTCCCCGCCCGCGGCGCGCCCGGTGAGCTCGGCGAGCGGCGAGCCGGGGGGCGGGGCGGGGGAGACGACGAGCATCGGCTCGCGCTCGAGGCGGGCGGCGAGCGCGCCGGCCTCGGCGGCGGTGATCGAGCCGGGGTCGCGCGCGATCACGGCGCAGCGGATCCCCTCGCCGAGCTCGGGCTCGTCCCCGGGGCGGCGGAGCTCCGGCTCCCAGCCCAGGAGCCGCGCCAGCGTGAGCCAGCAGAGGGCGGAGCGCTCGGCCGCCGCCAGCGCCCGGTTCTCGCGTCCCCAGACCGCCGACGCCGCCGGCACCTCGGCCGCGTCGGCGAGGATCGCGATCAACGCGGCCTGCGCGCGGTGAGGATGATGTCGGGCGGCAGCACGTAGGGCTGCGGGCGCCAGACCCGGCGCTCGAAGCGGTCGGCGAGCACCGCGATCGCGTTCATCGCGACGTAGGCGGCCGCGAAGAGCCGGCGCAGGCGCCAGCCGAGCCGGCTGCGGGCGCGCGCGCTCTCCTCCACCGCCCGCATGATGCGGCCGGTGAGGAGCGACCAGGAGACCGCGTACCCACCCACCTCGCGCGCCTCGACATCGCTCCACCCGGCGCGCTCGAAGACGCGCGCGAGCTCGGGCGCGGTGAAGCGGTGCTCGAGGCGGTCGGCGCGGTACTCCCAGACGAGCGGGAGGGTGACGATCGTCGAGCCCCCGGGGCGCGCGATCCGCAGCATCTCCGCGGCGGCCGCGCCGGGGTCGGGCGAGTAGAAGAAGCCCTCGGCGAAGAAGACGAGGTCGAAGGACTCGTCGTCGAAGGGCAGGAACTCCTCGCCGGTGACGTCGGCCGAGCCGTAGCGGTCGTCGATGTCGTAGCCGGTCACCTTCGATCCCGCCGGCATCAGGTCCTCGTAGGGCCGCGTCCCGCAGAAGACGTCGAGGACCTCGAGCGGCCCGCCGCCGAGCCGCGCGAGCGCCGCCCCGACGTGCTCGACGAGCCGGCGCAGGACGAGGTAGTCCGGCTGGGTCGGCCGGGGATGGCGCCTGGTGCGCCGGATCCACTCGATCTCGTCGGTCGGCAGCGTCGCCCGGCCGGCTTCCGGTTCGCTCACGCGGCGGACCCTTTCACGACTCGGGCGAAGGCTCCCCGCACGAGCGAGACGGCGAGCTTCACGCCGATGCCCAGATAGATGAAGCCGTTCACGATCGGCGCGCGGTGGGGGGCGTAGAACTTGCGGTAGAAGCGGAACATGCCGTAGTGGAAGGCGCGGTTCAGCTTCGCGTTGCGGATCGGGCCGCTGGTGCCGGCCTTGACATGGACCACGACGGCGGCCGGCTCGTACCACGTCACCCAGCCCTCGGCGTCGAAGCGGTAGCAGAGGTCGAGGTCCTCCATGTACATCCAGTAGCCCTCGTCGAACCCGCCGAGCTCCTCGAGCGCGGAGCGGCGGATCAGCATGAAGGCGCCGTTCACCGCGTCGACCGAGCCCGCCTCGTCGGCGCCGCGCTCGGGGGCCCGATACTGGGCGAGCCGCCCGCCCGCGTCCTCGCGCCGGCCGACCCCGGTGAAGTGGGCGAGCGCGCCGAGCGGGGTCGGGAACGAGCGCTTCGCGGCGTGATCGAGGCTGCCGTCCTCGAGCACGAGCTTGGGGCCGGCGATGCCGACCTTCGGGTCGCGGTCGAGCACGGTGCAGACGCGCTCGAGCGCGCCCTCGGTGACCCTGGTGTCGGGGTTCAGGACGAGCACGTAGGGATTGCGCGAGCCGCGGATCGCGATGTTGTTGGCGGCGCTGAAGCCGACGTTGCCGGGTGCGCGGACGAGGCTCACGCCGGGGAACTCGCGCTCGACCATCTCGGGGGTGCCGTCGCCCGAGGCGTTGTCGACGACGCTCACCGTCATCTCCCGCGCGGGCGGGTGCTCCTCGAGCGAGCGCAGGCAGTTCCGCAGCAGGTCCTCGCAGCGGTAGGAGACGATCGCGACGTCGAGCGCCGCGGGCGCGGCGCTCAGTGCTCCAGCACCTTGCCGAGGAACTTCTTGGTGCGCTCGTTCTTCGGCGCGCCCAGGACGTCGGCCGGCGGCCCCTCCTCGACGATCACCCCGCCGTCCATGAACACCACGCGGTCGGCGACGTCGCGCGCGAAGCCGATCTCGTGGGTGACGACGATCATCGTCATGCCCTCGGAGGCGAGCTCCTTCATCACGTCGAGGACGTCGCCGACGAGCTCGGGGTCGAGCGCGCTCGTCACCTCGTCGAAGAGGATCACCTGCGGGTCCATCGCCAGCGCCCGAGCGATCGCGACCCGCTGCTGCTGGCCGCCGGAGAGGCGCTCGGGGAACTCGCCCGCCTTCTCGGCGAGCCCGACGCGCTCGAGCAGCTCCCGCCCCTTCTTCGCCGCCTCCTTCTCGCTGCGATCGAGCACCGTCCGCTGGGCCATCGTGACGTTGTCGAGCGCGCACTTGTGCGGGAACAGGTTGAACGACTGGAACACCATCCCGACGCGACGGCGGACGAAGTCGGCGCTGTCCGAGGCGTTGCCGCCGGTGATCTCCTTGCCCTCGAGCAGGATCCGGCCCTGCTCGGGCGGCTCGAGCAGGTTGATGCAGCGCAGGAGCGTGGACTTGCCCGACCCGCTCGGGCCGAGCACGCAGACCACCTCGCCCTTGCGGACGTCGAGGTTGACCCCGCGCAGCACCTGGAGCTTGCCGAAGCGCTTGTGGACGCCCTCGAGGCAGAGGTAGTGGCTGGGGTCCACTGCCGTCTCGCCGCCGCCGGTGTCGGGCTGCTCGGCCATCACGCGCCCGCCGCCCTGCCGCCGGCGGCCGGTGTCGGCCCGCCGCCGACCTCGATCACGTCGCCGCCGTCGTCGCCGCCGCTCCGCGACGTTCGCCGCTGTTGTCGCGCGATCAGCCAGTCGACGACGCGGGCGAGCGGGATCGTCACGACCAGGAAGAAGAGCGCGCCGAGGACGAGAGCCGAGCCGTTGAACTCGGCGGTCTGCACGTCGAAGCCGGCCTGCACGACCTCGAGCGCGCCGATCACGCTGACCAGGGAGGTGTCCTTCATGAGCGCGATGAAGTCGTTGAGGAGCGGCGGGATCACCTTGCGCACCGCCTGGGGGACGATCACGAAGCGCATCGCCTGGCCGTGGCTCATCCCCAGCGAGCGCGCCGCCTCGGTCTGCCCCCTCGGCACCGCCTCGATGCCGGCGCGGTAGACCTCGGCCATGTAGGCGCCGTAGGTGAGCGTCAGGGACATCACCCCGTACCAGAATGGCGCCGTCTGCCCGAACCATTCCGGGATCCCGATCGAGCGCGGGATCACGTCCTCGGCCTGGGCCGCGGAGAGGAATCCGGAGACCAGGAAGAGGACGAGCAGCAGGGGGACGCCGCGGAAGACGTCGATGTAGCCGATCGTGAGCCACCGCACCGGCGCCAGCGGCCTTCCCGGCAGCTGGCGCATGACGGCGAGCACCAGCCCCCAGACGAGCGACAGGACGCCCGAGATGATCGAGAGCTTGAGCGTGAGGAGGAAGCCGTCGAAGACGGCGCCGAAGTTGTCGCCCATCACTCCGAAGTCGAAGTAGTACTCGCGAATGAAATCCATCTCGCTCCCTCTCTCGTGTCCGGCGGCAGGCTAAACGCTTTGACCCGAACGCAGAAGGGGCGCCACCAAGGGCGCCCCTTCCGTCGAATCCGTTGTCGTTCGCGTTAGCCCGCGACGGCCTCCGTCGTGCCTGTGAGGACCGACTCCGGCGGCTCGGTCGAGAAGTACTTCTCGTAGAGCTCGGCGATCGTGCCGTCGTCCTTGATCGTCGTCAGCGCCTCGTTCATCGCGTCCAGCAGCGCGGTGTTGTCCGGGGCGACCGCGAAGCCGTAGAGCTCGTCGGTCTGGATCTCCTCGGCGATCTCGACGCCACCGGTCTTCTCGACCGCGTCGGCGGCGACCGGCTGGTCGATGATTACCGCGTCGACCTGGCCCGTGGTCAGCGCCGAGACGGCGTTCGGGCCCTCGGGGAACCCGCGGACCTCGGAGGCGTCGGTCTCGTCGTTCGCGTAGGTCTCACCGGTGGTCCCGTCCTGGGCGCCGACGATCAGTCCACCGAGGTCGTCGGTCGAGGCGATGTCCGAGCCCTCGGGGACGAGCAGCGCCTGCTGCGCCTCGTAATACGGATCGGTGAAGTTGACCTGCTTCTGGCGGGCGGGCGTGATCGTCGATGCCGCCGCGGCGGTGTCGAACTGGCCGTTCGCCGTGTCGCGGAAGATCGTCCCGAAGCCGGTGTCGGTGTACTCGACCTCGAGCCCGAGCTCCTCGCCGATCGCGTCCATCACCTCGATGTCGTAGCCCGAGATGTTCGGCGGCTGGCCGATCTCGAACGGCGGGAACGGCGTGTCGGTGCCGACCGAGAGCACGCCCGACTCGAGCGTCTCGACGTCCGCGGTCGTGCCTCCGTCACCGCTGGTCGAGTCGTCGTCGTCGTCACCGCAGCCGGCGACCACGCCGACCGCGAGCGCCGCGCAGAGCGCCAGCAAGATCCAAAGTCGAGTTCCTCTCATCACATCTCCCTATCCGTTTGGGTATTGGGCGACTCGGGGAACCTAATGCCTGCGGGCGACGCGTGTCCAACTCGTCAATCCCGATCGCCTATCGCCTCAATCCCGAACTCAAGCTATATTTTCTGAAGCAATGCCTGAGGCCGAGCTCCTCAACCGCCCGTGTGGCGGCCGCTTCGAGAACATCCTCGAGGCGATCGGCAACACACCCCTGGTCGAGCTGCCGCGGCTCTCGCCGCAGCCCGGCGTGCGCATCTTCGCGAAGCTCGAGGGCCGCAACCCGACGGGCTCGGTCAAGGACCGGGTCGCGAAGTTCATGATGGACGCCGCCGAGGCCGAGGGCGCGATCGGCCCCGGCCAGACGATCCTCGAGCCGACGTCCGGCAACACGGGGATCTCGCTGGCGATGATCTGCCGCCGCAAGGGCTATCCGCTCAAGGTCGTGATGCCCGACAACGTCACCGAGGAGCGCACCCAGCTCCTGCGCATGTACGGCGCCGAGATCGTCTACTCGGAGGGCGCCAAGGGCTCGAACGGCTCGGTCGAGCTGGCGCTCGAGATGGCCGAGGCCGACTCCTCCTATTACATGCCGTACCAGTACGGCAACCCCGCCAACCCGCAGGCCCACTACGAGGGCACCGCGGTCGAGATCCTCGACGAGCTCGACACCGTCACCGCGTTCGTCGGCGGACTCGGCACGGGCGGCACCCTGATGGGCAACGGGCGCCGCTTCAAGGAGGAGGACCCCGACACGAAGATCGTCGCCGCCGAGCCGATGCAGGGCGAGCTGGTCTCGGGCCTGCGCTCGCTCGACGACGGCTTCATCCCGCCGATCATCGACCTCTCGCTGCTCGACCGGAAGATCATGGTCGGCAACCGCGACGCGATCGTCTGGACGCAGAAGCTCCTGCACGAGGAGGGGATGTTCGCGGGCGTCTCCTCGGGCGCGATCGCGTACGTCGCGGTCCGCATCGCCGGCGAGCTCGACGAGGGCAACGTCGTCTTCCTGGTCCCCGACGACGGCTGGAAGTACCTCTCCTCCGGCGTCTACACGAAGTCCGTCGACGAGCTCGAGAACATCGACTCGACGGTCTGGTGGTAGAGCCCGCCGCTGCGGACGCCGGCTTCCGGATCGAGGGCCTCCGGCTCGAGCTCACCACCTACGACGTCTAGCCACCTGCCCGCGGCCGCCGAGATCGAGGCCGAGCTCGCCGCGCTCGCCGACCCGGATCGGGCGGAGTTCTCCGCGCCCTACCTGGGGATCCGGCCGGGCGGCTACGGCGAGGGCGACGTCCTGCTCGGCATCCGCGTCCCCGAGCAGCGCAGGGTGGCCCGGCGCCACCGCGACGCCCCGCTCGGCGAGCTCGAGCGGCTGCTCCGCTCGGACGTGCACGAGCGCCGCTTCGTCGCCCTCGCGATCCTCTGCCTGCGCTACGAGCGCGCCGGCGCCGGCGAGCGCGAGCGCTTCGCCCGCTTCTACCTCGACCACCGCGACCGGGTCGACAACTGGGACCTGATCGACACCACCGCGCCGAAGCTGCTCGCCGACCGGGTCCGCGGCGGCGATCGCGGCTTCCTCGACGAGCTGGTCGCCTCCGGCTCGGTGTGGGACCGCCGGATCGCGATCCTCGCCACCTTCACCCTGATCCGCGACGGCGAGCCCGACGAGACCCTGCGGCTCGCCGAACGGCTGCTCGGCGACGAGCACGACCTGATCCACAAGGCGGTCGGCTGGATGCTGCGCGAGGTCGGCAAGCGCGACGAGGCCGCGCTCCGCGGCTTCCTCGACGCCCACGCGGCCGAGATGCCGCGGACGATGCTGCGCTACTCGCTGGAGCGCCTGCCCGCGGAGGCGCGCGCCCGCTACATGGCGGCTCGCTAGGCTGCGGCGACCATGACGAATCCCGCGCCGGACTGGTACCCCGACCCCGAGGACCCGACCCAGCTTCGCTACTGGGACGGGAACGCCTGGACGGAGAACAGGGCACCCGGTCCGGGGGCCGCCGCCCAGCCACAGGCGCCGGCGCCGCAGCAGGCGCCCCCGCAGTCGCAGGCGCCCCCGCAGCAGCAGGCGCCGGCGCAGGCGCCCGCGCAGACCAGCGCGCACCAGGCCAAGCAGTTCGACGAGTACGCCGAGATCGAAAGCGGCGAGGCGTTCACCCGCCAGAACTCGCAGCTGCTCAAGATCGAGCTCTCCGAGACGACGGTCATGGCCCGCAACGGCGCGATGGTCGGCTACCAGGGCAACGTCAGCTTCGAGCACCAGGGGGGAGGCCTCGGCAGGTTCGTGAAGAAGGCCGCGACGGGGGAGCAGCTGCGGCTGATGAAGGCTTCCGGCACCGGGGAGCTCTTCCTCGCCAACCAGGCGATGAAGGTCCACGTGATCTCGCTCGAGAACGAGACCATGACCGTGAACGGCCAGAACATCCTCGCCTTCCAGGCGGGGATCGACTGGAACGTGACCCGGACGAAGGGCGGGGCCGCGGGCGTGCTCGCGGGCGGGCTCTTCAACATCGGCCTCACCGGGACCGGCCTCGTCGCGCTCTGCTCCGACGGGGACCCGATCAAGCTCGACATCGGCGAGGCCCCGACGTTCGCCGACCCGCAGGCCGCGATCGCGTGGTCGGGCGGGGTGCAGACGCAGCTCAAGACCGAGATCCAGGCGAAGAGCCTGATCGGGATGGGCTCCGGCGAGAGCTTTCAGATCGGCTTCGTCGGCCAGGGCTGGGTCCTGATCCAGCCCAGCGAGGGCCGGCCCGTCGTCGCGACGGGCTGAGCCGCCCCCGGTGGGCGCTGGTGCGGCCGGTCGCAAGCGGCGGGGCCGAAGAACGCGTAGCCGCGCGGGTCCGCGAGCTCGCCGCGACCTACGAGCCGCCTGACTTCGCGCACGTCCCGAGCGTGGACGCCGCGCTCTTCCTGTGCGCGGTCGACCACAAGACCGGCTACGGGGAGTCCCACCCCGTCGGCGGGAGCGGGCCGTTCGCGGGCAGCGCGCTGCTCTGGGAGCTCGCCTGCGCCGCCGAGCGGGCGCGCCCCGGGACGCTCAGCGCGGACGCGCTCGCCGGCGTCGGCGCCGAGCGGGTCGCCGAGCTCTTCCGCGCCGGCGGCGAGAGCGTGAGCGACCCCGAGGGCCGGGCGCGCCTCTGGCGCGATCTCGCCACCGGGCTCGAGCGCGACCACGGGGGTGAGGCGAGCGCGCTGATCGCGGCGTCGGGGGGCCGGCTCGGCGGCGCCGGTGGCCTCGTCGCCCTGCTCGCCCGCTACGAGGCCTACGCCGACCCGCTCGCCAAGAAGGCCTTCCTCTTCGCCAAGATCGCCGAGCGCCGGGGCTGGCTCGCGGTCGCCGACCCGGAGAGCTGGCAGGTCTGCGCCGACAACGTGCTGATGCGGCTCGCCCTGCGCTCGGGGCTCGTCGAGCCCGGCGGGGTGGAGGAGGTCCGCGCCGCGACCCGCGAGGCCTTCGCCCGCGTCGCGGCCGGGTCCGGCGTCCCGCCGCCGGTGCTCGACGACCTGCTGTGGGAGCGCGGCCGCGAGGACCCCGCCCTGCTCGGCGCGGACGCCGGCGAGCTGCGCGAGCCGCCCCGGCGCGAGGGCGTGCACTGGTACTGAGCCGCTGCCGGTCGCGGCGGGCCTAGATCACCTGGATCGACGGGTTCTCCGCGAACACGAAGAACCAGACGAAGAGCGCGATGAGCGCGAGCACCAGGGAGCTCACGAGGATCGGCTCGAGCGGCCCGCGGATGCGCCGCGGCGGCTGGTCGGGGTCCTCGGGCTCGTCGAAGAACCCGGTGATGCGCAGGTAGAGCGCGTTCAGCCAGAAGAGGCCGTAGCCCCAGGCGATCATCGCCGCCATCGTCACCGGCAGGGAGACGACGAAGTGCATGGCCAGCGAGTCCACGAGCTTCGACGAGAGATAGAGGCTGCCCGCCGGGACGCCCACCCACAGGAAGAGGCTGCCGACCGCCATCAGGCAGAGCAGGAAGGCCGCCGCGATCCGGTCGCGGGCTCGGCCGCGCGCCTGGGCAGGCATCCTCTCCACCTCGACGTCCACGCTAGCCCGCTAGCCCCGTGCCTCGCGCCGCTCGCGGGCCCAGAGATGGCCGAGGAGCACGGCGATCGTCCCCGCGGAACAGGCCACCGTGACGAGCGCTGCGGCGAGGGGGATGCCGTAAAGGACGACGGAGAACAGCACCAGCGCCACCAGCGAGGCCCCAAGCGCGATCAGCAGCCTGCCCATGCTCACCTCAGCCACCGATCGGCGCTCTCGGGTTCTGCCCCCAG
>DASUSH010000020.1:0-15935 GCA_036375215.1 Solirubrobacterales bacterium | reverse complement strand
CTGGCCTGCCGGGATCGGCGGCGGTGACGAAGGCGGGGGCGGCGACTGCGAGGCCGCGGCCGGGGCCATGGCCTGGGGCGCCGCGGCCGGGGCGCTGCCCAGCAGGCGCTTGAGCTCCTCCGGGACGGCGGCGCGCGACTCGGCCAGCTCACGGCTGATCTTGCCCTGCCGCGTGAGCTGCGCGAGCGTCGAGTCCATGGTCTGCATCCCGCGGGCGCCGGAGGTCTGCAGCACCGAGTAGATCTGGTGGGTCTTGCCCTCGCGGATCAGGTTGCGGATCGCCGGCGTGGGCACGAGCACCTCGCTGGCGACGACCCGGCTCGAGCCGTCGGCGGTCGGCAGGAGCTGCTGCGTGACGATCCCCTCGAGGGCGATCGAGAGCTGCATCCGCACCTGCTGCTGCTGGTGCGGCGGGAAGACGTCGATGATCCGGTCGACGGTCTGCGCGGTCGACTGCGTGTGCAGGGTGGCGAAGACGAGGTGGCCGGTCTCCGCCGCGGTGATCGCGGTCGAGATCGTCTCGAGGTCGCGCATCTCGCCGACGAGGATCACGTCGGGGTCCTCGCGCAGCGCCGACTTGAGCGCCTGGGGGAAGTCGACCGCGTCGGAGCCGATCTCGCGCTGGTTCACGATGCAGCGCCGGTGCGGGTGCAGGAACTCGATCGGGTCCTCGATCGTGAGGATGTGCTCCTCGCGCTCGCGGTTGATCAGGTCGAGCATCGCGGCGAGGCTCGTCGTCTTGCCGGATCCGGTCGGGCCGGTGACGAGGACGAAGCCGCGCGGCTTGCGGGTGAACTCGGTGAGCACCGGGGGCAGGCCGAGCGACTCGATCGACTTGATCTCATCGGGGATGTGGCGGAACGCGGCGGAGATCGCGCCGCGCTGGAAGAAGGCGTTGACCCTGAACCGGGCGACCCCGGGGATCATGTAGGCGAGGTCGATCTGGAGCTCGTTCTCGAGCCGCTTGCGCTGGTCCGAGTTGAGGATCGAGTAGACGATCTCACGGGTCTCCTGCCCCGTCAGCACCGGGTACTCCTCGAGCGGCATCACCCGGCCGCGCACCCGGATCGCCGGCGGGACCCCGGCGGTCAGGTGGACGTCCGAGGCGCGCTCGGCGACCATGCGCTTGAGGACTTCGGCGAAGTCGAGCTCCACGGGAAGCTAATCGGCGGCTCGCGCGCGGGGCTTGAATTCGCTAGACCGAGACGCGCGCGACCTCTCCGATCGAGGTGACCCCCTCGCGGACCTTGGCGAGCCCGTTCTCGCGGAGGGTGAGCATCCCCTCTTCGCGTGCGAGGCGGGCGACCTCGGCCTCGGGGGCACCGGTGATGGTGAGGTCGCGAATCCCCTCGCTCATCAGCATCACCGAGTAGAGCCCGGTGCGGCCCCGGTACCCGGTCCCGTTGCAGCGCCCGCAGCCGACCGGCTCGTAGGCCTCGACGTCGGCGACGGCTCGGAAGCCGGCCTCGGTCAGCGCGTGCGCGGGGATCACCGTCCGCCGCTTGCAGTTCGAGCAGAGCGTGCGGGCGAGCCGCTGGGCGACGATGCAGTCCACCGCCGAGGCGGTGAGGAAGGACTCGATCCCCATCTTCTGCAGGCGGGTGACGACGCCGGGGGCGCTGTTCGTGTGCAGCGTGGTCAGCACCATGTGGCCGGTCAGCGCGGCCTCGACGGCAGAGCGCGCGGTCTCGGCGTCGCGGATCTCGCCGACCATGATCACGTCGGGGTCGGCTCGCAGGATCGAGCGCAGGCCGGTGGCGAAGTCGAGACCGGCGCGGCGGTTCACGTTGATCTGGTTGATCCCGGGCAGCCGGTACTCGACCGGGTCCTCGATCGTGACGATGTTCTTCTCGGGCGCGTTCAGCGAGTTCAGCGCCGCGTAGAGGGTCGTCGACTTGCCCGACCCGGTCGGGCCGGTGACGAGGATCGCGCCGTAGGCCTTGCGGAACGAGGTCTCGAACCGGTCGCGCGCCTCGCCGTCGAGGCCGAGCTCGTCGAGCGAGAGCAGCGCCTGGCTCTTGTCGAGGATGCGCACGGTCGCGCCCTCGCCGCGCTGGGTGGGCAGGGTCGTCACGCGCAGGTCCACCTTGCGCTCGTCGACGTTCACCGACACGCGGCCGTCCTGGGGGACGCGCTTCTCGGCGATGTCGAGGTCGCTCATGATCTTGATCCGGCTGACGACGCCGGGGATCATCCGGCGCGGTACGTGCGCCGCCTCGTACAGGATCCCGTCGACCCGGAAGCGGACCCGCATGTCCTTCTCGCCGGTCTCGAAGTGGATGTCGGAGGCGCCCTCCTGGACGGCCTGGCCGAGGATCGAGTAGACGAGCTTGATCACCGGCGCGTCCTCGGCGGACTCGCGCAGCTCGGTGACCTCGGCGTCGCCGCCCTCGTCCTCGTCCTCCTCGACCGCCTCCGAGACCGCGTGCTGAAGGGTGTCGAGGCGGCTGATCAGGGCCGTGATGTCGTCCTCGGCGGCGATCGCCGGGCGGCAAGAGAGCCCGGTCATCATCTGGATGTCGTCGACCGCGAGCACGTTCGTCGGGTCGGCGATCGCGAGCAGCAGGATCTCCTCGGAGACGTAGCCGACGGGCACCGCCTTGTACCGGCGCGCGAGGGTCTCGGAGAGCAGGTTGGCGGCCGCCATGTCCACCTTGAACGCACTCAGGTCGAGGTGGTCGAGGCCGTAGCGCTCGGCGATCGCGCGGGAGAGCTGGTCGCCGTCGATCGCGCCCTGCTCGACCAGCAGGCGCTCGGGGGAGCGGCCGGCGGCGCGCGCCTCCGCCACGGCGGCGTCGACCCGCTCGCGGCTCGAGTAGCCGAGATCGACGATGACGTCGCTGACGAACGACCCCGAGCGGGTGCGCCCGCTCGGCGGCGTCAGGCCCGGCGTCCCCTGCTCGGGCGCGTCCGGGGGAAGCGCGGGCGCGGTCGCCTCGGGTCCCGGCACCGGGCGCAGGTGCGCGCGGCGTTCTCCGTCACCGCTCATCGGCCGGCTCCGGCTCACCTGGATTTGCTTGGATCGCTCGTCTCATCGCTTCCAGCGGTGGCTCTCGCCCGGTCCAGATCCGGAGCGAGGCCGCTCCCTGCTGGACGAGGACCTCACGCCCGTCGACGACGTTCGCTCCGCCCCTGCGGGCGGCCCGGACCAGCTCCGTGTCCGACGATCCGTAGACGAGGTCCACCACCAAGTGTCGTTCGTTTAGCGAATCGGCATCGAGGCGGAGCGCCTTTAGATCCGCTCCCTCCCGTCCAGGCGGCTCGAGCCCGACCGAGGTCGCGTTCACGATCAGCTCGTAGCGGCTGATCTCGGTCGCCGGATGGCTCGTGTCCGGCTCGACCGGCCTCACCCCGAGGTCTCTGGCGAGCCGCTCGGCCCTCTCGGGCGTGCGGTTCCAGACCCAGACCTCCGCGCCGGCGTCGGCGAGCGCCCAGGCGGCGGCGCGGGCGGCGCCGCCGGCGCCCAGGACGAGCGCGCGGCGGCCATCCGCCCCCTCGGGCAGCGCCGCGATCAGGCCGGGCGCGTCGGTGTTCTCGGCCGCGATCCGCCCCCCGCCGAAGCTGAGCGTGTTGGCGGCGCCGATCGCACGCACAGCCGCGGAAGGGTCGTCGGCGATCTCGAACGCGTCGCGCTTGTGCGGGATCGTGACGTTCACGCCCGTGAACCCGCCCTGCGAGAGCCGGCGCACGGTCTTGGCGAATTCGCCTGGCACCACGTCGAGCGCCTCGTAGGACCACTCCCCGGCGAGCCCCAGCTCGCGCAGCGCCGCGTTCTGCATCGCCGGCGAGAGCGAGTGGGCGATCGGGTGCCCGATTACTGCCAGGCGCGGCATGGGCTCAGGATGCCGGTCCGGCGCGGGCGGCATGCAGTTACGCGCCCGGACGCGCGGCGGGGGCGTCAGCAGGTGTCCGGGGACTTGCCGCCGGCGGCCTCGCGGGCCTCGTCGTACTTGGCCTGCGCGGCGGTGTGCTCCTCGAGGGTCTCCGTGAACACGTGCTCCCCGCAGGTTCCCGGCTTGACGACGTAGAAGAGGTAGTCGGTCTTGGCGGGATTCGCCGCCGCCTCGATCGCGGCCAGGCCCGGGTTCCCGATCGGGGTCGGCGGCAGGCCCTGGTTCGTGTAGGTGTTGTACGGCGTGTTCTGCTCGAGCCGGCTCGCCGCGATCGGCTCGGTGAAGTTGCCGTCCTCGTAGCGGATCGTCGCGTCGACCCCGAGCGGCTCGCCCTGGTCGAGCCGGTTGTAGATCACCGAGGCGACCAGGTCGCGCTCCTCGTCGAGCTGGACCTCGCGGTCGATCATCGAGGCGATCGTGAGCACGTCGTAGGGAGTCAGGTTCTTCGACTTGGCGTAGCTCATGTCGACCCTGGCGAACTGCTTCTCGAAGGCGGTGAGCTGGGCCGAGACGAGGTCGTCGGCCGTCGACTTCGGCTTCAGCTCGTACGTCGAGGGGAACAGGAAGCCCTCCAGGCTCGCGGCGCCCTCCGCCCCGTACTTGGCGGGGTCGAGCTGCTTGGAGCCCTTGCTCGCGGCCTCGTAGCTGCCCTTCAGCCCGGCCTGGGTCGAGAGCTTCGCGATCTGCTCGCGGCTGTAGCCCTCGGGGACGGTGACCGGGAGCGCGCGCTGGCTCGGCGGCTTGGTGAGCTCGTCGATCGCCTCCGAGTAGCTCATGCCGTCGGCGAGCACGTAGCGGCCGGCGAAGACGTCGCCGCGGTGCCCGGCGAGGGTCAGGCGGATATCGAACAGCGTGCCGCTCGAGATGATCCCCTCCTCGTCGAGGCGGTCGGCGACGGCCCCCGCCGCCTCGCCCTTCTTCACGGTGAAGACGACCTTCCCCTCTCCCCCACCGTGGAACGGCTGGAAGAGCGCGTTCGCGAACAGCAGCACCGCGATCACGAAGACCGCGACGATGATCCAGACCGGCCGCGGGCGAGGCAGGCGGCCGCGCAGGCCGCCGCCCGACGGCGGCGGGGTCGAGTGGCTGTAGCGCTCGGGCTCGGAGACCCGCCGCGGAGGCGCGACCTCGGTCGCGGGCTCGGCGGTGGCCGTGGGCGGCTCGGGCTCGGCGGTGGCGGTGGGCGGCTCGGCCGGCGGCGGTGGCTGCTCCGGCTCGCCGAAGTCGAACGGCGCGGGCTCCCCCTCGAGCGGGGAAGCGTGGCCGAGCGGCGCCTGCGGCGGCGGGAGCTCCGCGGGCGGGGGCTTCGCGGGCTCCTGGCGCTCGGCGCGGCGGCGGGAGATCCGCTCGCCGAGCCCGCTCAGGGCGGCCGCGGCGCGATCGCTCGCGGAGGGGCCCGAAGGCGCCGGGGGCTCGCCGTCTGCGGACTTGCCCCTGCGCTTCGCGCGGCGCTGCTCCCGCTCCGCCCGGCGCCGTGCGCGTTCGCGGGCCGCGGGGTCCTCGGCGGTGAACGGGTCGTCGGCCCAGGGCTCGTCCGGCGGCACGCCGCCGCGATCGTCGTTCACCGGGTCGCCCGCGTGTCGAGGTAGCTCTCGAGCAGATGGGCGGCGGCGAGCGAGTCCTCGTCGGCGCGCGCGCCGGCGCGAGCGCTTGACTGGGCGAGGGCGGTGGTGAAGCGCTCGTCGTAGGTCTCGACGGGCACTTCGATCAGCGCTGCGACCTCGTCGGCGAAGCGCCGGGCGATCTCCGCCTGCCCGCCCTCCTTGCCGCTCAGCGCGACCGGGAGGCCGACCACGACGAGCTCGACCTCGTGCTCGGCGACGATCTCGGCCACGCTCTCAGGCTCGGGCGGCTCGATCACCGGGAGCGGGCGGACGAGGGTGCCGCTCGGGTCGGTGATCGCGCAGCCGCAGCGAGCGGTGCCGTGGTCGAGGGCGAGGATGCGCATCGAAGGCGGGGAAGGTTAGGCCGTTGCCGGGCGCCCGGCGTCAGCTCGCGAGGTCGCGCTCGATTACGGCCGTCGCCGCCTCGAGCGCGTCGGGGAGCTTCTCGGGATCGCGCCCGCCGGCCTGCGCGACGTCGTCGCGCCCGCCGCCGCCGCCGCCCGCGAGTGCCGCCGCCTCGCGCACGATGCGCGCGGCCGAGAGGCCGCGCTCGACCGCGGACTGCGAGAGCATCGCGACCAGCGCCACCTTCTCGCCCGCGACGCCGCCGAGCACGACCGCGGAGTCGCCGAGCTTGGCGCGCAGCCGCTCGCCGAGCGCCAGCAGGTCGCGCTGGTCACCGCTGCCGCCGTCTGCGACGAGGACCTTGAGCCCACCGATCTCGCGCGCCGCGGCCTCGAGCTCGCGGGCCCTCTCCCCCGCCTCGGCCGCGCCCGCCTTGCTCGCCTGCGCCTCGAGCTCGGCGAGCCGCTCGCCGGCGCGGCGGGCGGCGGCGACCGGGTCACGCGGCGAGCCGAGCAGCGCGCCGGCCTCGGTCAGCTCGGCGCTTCGCTCGCGGTACCAGTCGATCGCGGCGGGGCCGGTGAGCGCCTCGATGCGGCGCACGTTCGCGGCGCTCGATCCCTCCGAGACGATCTTGAAGATGCCGACCTCGCCGGTGTTGCCGACGTGGGTGCCGCCGCAGAGCTCGCGCGAGACCTCGTTTACTTCGACCACCCGCACCCAGTCGCCGTACTTCTCTCCGAAGAGCGCCATCGCGCCCAGCCGCTCGGCTTCGTCGCGCTCCATCTCGATCGCGCGCACGTGGTGGCTCCGCTTGATCCAGTCGTTGACCATGTCCTCGACGTCCGCGACCTCCTCGGCGCCGAGCGGCGCGCCGTGGGTGAAGTCGAAGCGGAGCTTGTCCGGCCGGACGGCGGAGCCCGCCTGCCGCACGTGGGTGCCGAGGCGCGAGCGAAGCGCCGCGTGCAGCAGGTGCGTCGCGGTGTGGTTGCGCATCGTCGCGTGGCGGGTGGCGTGGTCGACCTCGGCGTCGACGCGGTCGCCGCGGCCGGGCAGCGCGCCGCGCACGCGCAGCGCCTGGTCGTCGCCGACGCGGTAGACGTCGACGACGCTCGCCTCGGTCCCGTCCCAGGCGATCGAGCCCGAGTCGGCGACCTGGCCGCCGCCCTCCGGGTAGAACGGGCTCTCCTCGAGCTTTACGAGTGCCTCGCCGTCGTCGAGCTCGCGGGCGTCGGCGACCCCGGTCGAGGCGCGCAGGCGCTCGTAGCCCACGAACTCGCTCGCGGGCAGCTCGGAGACGAACGAGATCACCGCCTGGTGGCGGTCGGGCGTCGCCGTGGCGGCGCCGGTCCGGGCCCGCTCGCGCTGCTCCTCCATCAGCTCCTCGAAGCCCTCGTCGTCCACCGAGAGCCCCTCCTCGGCGAGGAGCTCCTTGGTCAGGTCGTAGGGGAAGCCGTACGTGTCGTGGAGGCGGAAGGCGTCGGCGGCGTCGACCCACGAGGTCTGCGCGGCCTTCGCGTCGGCGATCAGGCGGCCCAGCATCTCGGTGCCGCGGTCGAGCGTGCGGCCGAAGCTCTCCTCCTCGTCGTCGACCCAGCGCATGATCGTCGCGCGGTTCGCCTCGAGGTGGCTGTGGAATTCGGCGCCGATCTCGATCGCGCGCTCGGCGAAGCGCCCCAGGTAGGGCGGCTCGAGCCCGAGCACCCGGCCCTGCTGGATCGCGCGGCGCATGATCCGCCGCAGGATGTATCCGCGGTCCTCGTTCGAGGGAACGACGCCGTCGGCGAGGAGCTGGGTCATGCCGCGCGAGTGGTCGGAGAGGATCCGCATCGCGCGGGTCGTCTTCGGGTCGGCGTCGAAGGCGTGACCCGAGAGCTCCTCGGCGAGGTCGACGAGCGGCCGGAAGCCCTCGGTCTCGTACACCGACGGCACGTCCTGCTTGATCGCCGCCATCCGCTCGAGGCCGAGGCCCGTGTCGATGTTGCGCTGCGGCAGCTCGGTGAGCGAGTTGTCCGGGTGCAGCTCGTAGGCCATGAAGACGTGGTTCCAGTACTCGAGGTAGCGCTCGGTGTCGTCGCCCGGCCGGTCGCCCGTGCCCCCGAAGGCCTCGCCGCGGTCGATGTACATCTCCGAGCAGGGCCCGCACGGCCCCGTCGGGCCCGCCTGCCAGAAGTTCTCCGAGCGCGGCAGCCCGAGAATCCGCTCCTCGGGGACACCCTGGCCCTTCCAGAGCTCGATCGCCTCCTCGTCCGGGCCCAGCCCCAGCTCCTCGTCGCCGCCGAAGACAGTGATCCAGATCCGCTCGGGGTCGAGGCCGAGTCCCTGCGTCGAGAGCTCCCACCCGAACGCGATCGCGTCCTCCTTGAAGTAGTCCCCGATCGAGAAGTTCCCGAGCATCTCGAAGAAGGTCAGGTGGCGCGCGGTGTTGCCCACCTCCTCGATGTCGGTCGTGCGAAAGCAGCGCTGGCACGAGGTGAGCCGGGGCGCGGGCGGCTGCTCGAGGCCAAGCATGTAGGGCTTGAGCGGCTGCATCCCGGCGGTCGTGAGCAGCACCGAGGGGTCGTGCGAGGAGGGCACGAGCGACGCCGAGGGCCGGCGCATGTGCCCGCGCTCCTCGAAATAGCTCAGGAAGGTCTCACGGATTTCACTCGTCTTCATGCGAAGCGCAGTCTAGGTCGGGGAACGACCTGTCCCTTTGGGGTCAGACCCCTCGGGTGGCAGGTCGGGGGGCGACCTGTCCCTTTGGGGTCAGACCCCTCGGGTGGCAGGTCGGGCGATCGTCGCGTGGCCGATGATCATGTCGCCGTCCATGAGCGCCGCGGTCTGGCCCGGGGCGACGCCGGTCGCGGGCTCGGCGAGGTCGAGCTGGGCGGTGCCGTCGGGGGCGTGGGCGACGACCCGGCACGCGAGCGGCTTCGAGTGGTAGCGGACCCGCGCGGTGTCGACGCGCGAGGCGTCGCGGTTCAGGACGACGTCGCGCAGGGCGATGGTGCCGACCGCGAGCTCCTCGCGGGTGCCGATCGTGACCCGGTTCGAGGTCGCGTCGGTTGCCAGTACGTAGAGCGGCTCGGTGGCGGCGACGCCGATGCCGCGGCGCTGGCCGACGGTGAAGTGGTGGTGGCCGCGGTGGCGGCCGAGGACGCGGCCGCGGCGGTCGACGAGGTCGCCCTCGCGGTCGCGGAGGCGGCCGTGGCGGCGCAGGAAGGAGCGACGGCCCTCGCCCGCGAGGAAGCAGAGGTCCTGGCTCTCGCGCTTGTTGGCGACGGGCAGGCCGGCCTCGGCCGCGAGCTCGCGGACGCGCGGCTTCTCGATGTCGGCGAGCGGGAAGCGCAGCTTCGCCAGGGTCGCCGGGGCGAGGGCGGCGAGCATGTAGGTCTGGTCCTTGGCGGGGTCGGCGGCCGCGGTCAGAAGCGGGCCCTCGCCGTCGTCGGCGACCCGCGCGTAGTGGCCGGTGGCGAGGCCGACGGCGCCGAGGCGGTCGGCGAGCTCGGCCATCGCGTCGATCCGCAGCTCGCCGTTGCAGCGCACGCAGGGGTTCGGCGTGCGGCCCGCCGCGTACCCGGCGAGGAACTCGCCGACGACAGCGCTGCGGAACTCGGACTCCAGGTCCATCGTGAAGTGGGGGATCCCGAGCGAGTGCGCGAGCGCGCGCGCCCCGAGCACGGCCTGCGGCGAGCAGCAGCTCTTCTCCCCGTCGGTGCGCCGGTCCGCCCAGAGCTTCAGCGTCACCGCGACGACCTCGTTGCCGGCCTCGCGCTCGAGGAGCGCAGCGACCGCGCTGTCGACCCCGCCGGACATCGCGACTAGGACTCGCCCCGAGGCCGGCTCGGCGACCGCGGCCCCCGCCCGGACGGCGGCGGTCAGCGCGCGGTGCAGGGCGTCGGCGGCGAGGTCGGCGGCGTGGCGGCCCTGGACGGAGAGCCCGCCGAGGGCCGCGGCGACGTCACCGGAGCCGATCGCCGCCGCCTCGAGGACGCCGGCGCCCTCGGCGAGCTCGGCGACCGCCGCGCCCGCCGCGCGCGCCGCCGCGCAGCCCTCCGCGTCGAAGCGGACCGCGTCGGCGCGGCCGCTATCGAGGACGAGGGAGACGCGGACCAGGTCGCCGCATGGGGCCCCGCCGGCCGCGCCGGAGTGCGCCTCAGCGGGCGCTTCGCCGCGCCGGCCCCCGTCGGCGAGGTAGGCCTGGAAGAGGTCCGCGTCCACGGCCCCGAGGGTACCCCGGGGACAGACGGGGCAGTCCCCGGGTGGCTACGGGTCGTAGGTGACGTTCTTGCCGTCGAAGAGGGCGTCCTCGACGGCCGTGGCGACGCTCTCGGGGCCGCGGAACCCATAGCTGACCGTCGCCTCGGGGACGTTGTCGGTCAGCTTGCGCGGGCGCAGCACGACGAGCGCCGGGGTCCGGTTCAAGTCGACCCCCTCGGTGATCCGCGCGTAGTCGGCCACCCGCTTCACGGGGACGAGGAAGGTCGTGACGTCGTCCCGGGCCTCGAGGCTCATCACGCTGGTGCGGATCGCCTTGTCGTCGAGGCCCTTCCGCTTGGCGATTAATAGGACGACGGCCTGGTTCTCGCCGTAGGCCGCGACCACCTTCTCGGGAAGGCCCGGGCCGGCGACGAAGTTGGCCGCGACGTCGCCCGTGGGGGCTGGCGTGGAGCCGGCCGGTGGCGCGGTGGGGGTCGCGGGCGCGGCGGCCTCCGGAACCGCGGCCGCCGGATCGGCCGCGGCGGCGGGCGCGGCGGCCTCGGCCGGGGCGGGCGCGGCGTCGGCCGCCGGGTCGCTCGCGGCGGGATCGGCCGGGGGCAGCGGTGCCTCCTCCCCGCCGCCCTGGTTCACCACCCGCGTGAAGAGGAGGATGGCGACGAGCAGCGCCATCACGCCGATCACGACGGCCTGGACGACGGGGTTCTCGTTGAGCGCGCGCCTCATCGAGGACCCGAAGAGAAAAGGGACTCCAGCCTGCCGTTACCGCCCGGTCTGCGAACCTGACTAAGCAGGTGGGTGTCTACCGGCGACCCCACGGGGCCAACCGAGATCGACTCCCAGACCAATTGTGTTGGCTCACAATATGGACGGCTCGCGCACAGGCTCGAGCCCGATCGAAAGGTAGCACCGGAATCGGTGACGCCGTCGCCCATGTTCGGTAGTTCGGCGCGGGCGCCGGATTACTTAAGCCGGGTCGTCAAGGAAGCGCCAGAGCACGAGCTTGCCGCCGGCGAAGCGCAGCCCGATTCCGACCGGGCTCGAGTCGGCCACCCCGCCCCCGTCCTTCCAGACGTACTCGGTGCGGCCGCGGACGATCACGCCTCCCCCCGCTTCTGCGTGCAGCTCGTCGATCGCGTAGCGGCGCTGCAGGTGGTCGTACTTGTTCGCGGCCCACGCGACCGCCTCGGCGTGGCCCTCGCGGACCCCCCGCGCGGTGTGGATCTCGATCTCGTCGGCGGCGAGCTCGCCGAACCGGTTCGTGTCGCCGTCGGAGAGCGCCGCGAGCACCTCCCTCGCGAGCGACTCCTCCTCGGCGGACACGCTCACCGCGGCGGATTCGGCTCCGGCCGGGTGGCGTGCACGCGCAGCCCGAGGTCGCGTAGCTGGATCTCGTCGACCGGCGCCGGCGCGCCGGTGAGCAGGTCGGCGCCCGAGGCGGTCTTCGGGAACGCGATCACGTCGCGGATCGAGCCCGCGCCGGCGAGCCGCTGGACGAAGCGGTCGAGCCCGTAGGCGATCCCGCCGTGCGGGGGCGCGCCGTAGCGCAGGGCCTCGAGCAGGAACCCGAAGCGCTCACCGGCCTCCTCGTCGGAGATCCCGAGCGCGCGGAAGACCCGTCGCTGCGTCTCCGGGTCGGAGACGCGGATCGAGCCACCGCCGAGCTCCTGCCCGTTCCAGACGACGTCGTAGGCGAGCGCCCGCGCCGCGCCGGGGTCGTCGGGGTCGAGCCCGCCGTCGGGCGAGGTGAAGGGGTGATGGAGCGGGTCCCAGCGCCGCTCGTCCTCCGACCACTCGAAGAGCGGCCAGTCGACGATCCAGAGCAGGTTCTCCTCGCCCTCGGGGATCAGCTCGAAGCGCTCGGCGAGGTCGAGCCTCATCTGCGCCAGGACCGCGTCGGCGACCGGGCGCTCGTCGGCGACGAGCAGGAGCAGGTCGCCCTCCTCCGCGCCGAGCGCCTCGTTCAGGCCGCGCAGCTCGTCCGCCGAGAGGAACTTCGCCGTCGGGGAACGCCAGCCGTCGCCCTCGCGGAAGGCCCAGACGAGGCCCTTCGCGCCGAGCTCCTGGGCGCGCCCGATCAGGCCGTCGAGCGCCGAGCGCGGCAGCTCGCGCTTGCCGGCGTTCAGTCCGCGCACCGCGCCGCCGCCCTCGACGACCGAGCGGAAGACCTTGAACTCGGTCCCTGCGACGACGTCGGAGAGCGTCACCAGCTCGAGCCCGAAGCGCACGTCGGGGCGGTCGGTGCCGTAACGCTCGATCGCCTCGTCGTAGGGGAGGCGCGCGAGCGGCAGCTCGATCTCGGGACCGCCGACCCGCTCGAAGACGTGGGCGAGCATGCGCTCGTTGACGTCGAGCACGTCCTCGACCGTGACGAACGACATCTCGACGTCGAGCTGGGTGAACTCGGCCTGGCGGTCCGAGCGCATCGCCTCGTCGCGGAAGCAGCGCGCGATCTGGAAGTAGCGCTCGAACCCCGAGATCATCAGGAGCTGCTTGAAGAGCTGCGGCGATTGTGGCAGCGCGTAGAACGCGCCGGCCTCGGTGCGGCTGGGGACGAGGAAGTCGCGGGCGCCCTCCGGGGTCGAGCGGGTGAGCGCCGGGGTCTCGATCTCGAGGAACCCCTCGCCGTCGAGGAACTCGCGCATCGCGCTCGAGACCCGTGCCCGCAGCGCGATCGCGCGCTGCATGGGCTCGCGCCGCAGGTCGAGGTAGCGGTGGCGCAGGCGGATCTCCTCGCCGACCTCGCCGGAGAAGCCCTCGATCTCGAACGGCGGCGTGTCCGCATCGGCGATCAGCTCGGAGGCGGTGACGCGGAGCTCGACCTCGCCGGTCGGGATCGACTCGTTAACGGTCTCGGGATCGCGCCTCACGACCTCGCCGGCGGCGGAGAGCACGTCCTCGGCGCGCAGCCGGTGCGCGAGCTCCTTCGCCTCGGCCGACTCGTCGGGGTCGAAGACGAGCTGGACGAGGCCGGTGCGGTCGCGCACGTCGACGAAGATCAGCCCGCCGTGGTCGCGGCGGCGGTGGACCCAGCCGGCGACCCGCGCTTCGCCGCCGACGCGATCGGGCAGGACCTGGCCGCACCACGTGTCGCGGTACCCGTTCGGCTGCAGCGCGGGGAACTCCGGGGGGCTCATCCGAACTCCTCCGCGACCCTGGCGGGATCGACGGGGCGCTGCTCGCCGGTCTCCATGTCGCGGAGCTGCGCGCTCCCGTCGTCCTCGAGGATCACGGCCCGGGCCGCGCCGATCCGGTTCGCCTGCTTCATCTGGCCCTTCAGGCTGCGCCCGGCGAGGTCGAGGTCGGCGGTGAGCCCCGCGCGCCGCAGCTCGACCGCGATCGCGAGCGCATCGCCCAGCATTCCCGCGGTGGCGGCGATGAAGACGTCGGTGCCCGGCTGCTCATCTCCCTGCGGGAGCGCGAGCAGGATGCGCTCGATCCCGGCGGCCCAGCCGCAGGCCGGCGCCTCGGGGCCGCCGAGCTCGGCGACGAGCCCGTCGTAGCGCCCGCCGCCGCCGAGCGCGGCCTGGGCGCCGAGCTTCTCGGACTCGAACTCGAAGACGGTGCGCGTGTAGTAGTCGAGGCCGCGCACGAGCGTGCCGTCGAGCTCGTACTCGACGCCGGCGCGGTCGAGGTGCCCGCGGACCTCGGCGAAGTGCTGGGCGTCCTCGTCGGCGAGGCGGTCGATCATCCGCGGCGCCTCGGCCATCACCGCCCGGGTGCCATCGTCGTCGGCGTCGAAGGCCCGCATCGGGTTGGCGTCGATGCGCTCGCGGACCCCGCGGGAGAGCTCGGGCTCGTGCGCGCGCAGGTAGGCCTTGAGCTCCTCGCGGTACTCCGCGCGCGAGTCGGCCGTGCCGAGGCTCGAGAGCCGCAGCCGGATCCCCTCCACGCCGAGGCCGCGCAGGAGCTCGTCGAGCAGGATCACCTGCTCGGCGTCGACGAGCGGCGAGTCCGAGCCGATCGCCTCGACGTCGATCTGGTGGAACTGGCGAAAGCGGCCCGCCTGCGGCGCCTCGTAGCGGAACGCGGGACCCCACCACCAGAGCTTCACCGGTTGCGCGAGCTTGTGCATGCCGTGCTCGACGTAGGCTCGGCAGATCGAGGCGGTGGCCTCGGGGCGCAGCGTGATCGAGCGGCCGCCGAGGTCCTCGAAGGTGAACATCTCCTTGCTGACGATGTCGGTCGACTCGCCGACCGAGCGCTCGAACAGCTCGGTGTCCTCGAAGATCGGCGTCTCGATCCGCCCGTACCCGGCGCGGGCGAAGAGGGCCGCGGCGGCGGCGTGGATCCGCGCGCGGCGCGCGGCCCCGGCCGGCAGGACGTCGAAGGTCCCCTTCGGGGCTTGGAAGCGGCCGGCCATCGCGCCGCGAATCTAGCGGGCCAGTTCGGCCAGGAAGGGGTTCGTGGCGCGCTCGGCGCCCAGCGTCGTGATCCCCATGTGACCGGGATAGACGGTCGTCTCCGCGGGGAAGCCGTCGACGAGCATGCGCAGGCTCTCGAGCAGGGTCGGCCCGTCGCCACCGGGCAGGTCGACGCGGCCGACCGAGCCCTGGAAGAGGACGTCGCCGGAGAAGAGCGCCTGCTCACGGGGGATCGAGAAGGTGACGTGGCCGGGGCTGTGGCCCGGCGTGTGGAGCACGTCGATCTCCATGCCGGCGAGCTCGAGCCGCTCGCCGCCCGAGATCGTCTCGTCGGCGTCGTAGGACTCGTACGGGCCGAAACCGGGCCAGGGGATGTAGGCCATGATGTCCGCGAGCACCGGCACCTCGAGCTCGGGGCAGTAGACGGGGGCGCCGGTGGCCTTGGCGACGGGCGCGACGGCGCCGATGTGGTCGAAATGGGTGTGGGTGAGCAGGATCGCGTCGACCCCCACCCCCATCTCGTCGATCGCGCCGAGGATCCGCTCGGGCTCCTCGCCGGGGTCGACGACGAGCGCGCGATCGGAGCCGTCGCGGCGGAACACGAAGCAGTTCTCGGCGACCTGACCGACGGTGAGCATCCGCACGTCCATCAGCGCTGCTACGCCTGGCCTTTCTCGGCCTTCGCCTCGAGCCGCTTCTTCTCTTCCTTGCGCAGCTTCATCCGGTAGAAGAACCGGTCCATGTAGTAGCCCATCGGGATGTAGACGAGCAGCATGAAGGCGGAGAGGGCGAGCGCCTGCGGGGCCGGCTGCTTGAAGAAGATGAGGAGCAGGGCGAGGAAGATCCCGCTCGCGATCAGGGCGCGGTTGACGGCGCCGCGCCAGGTCGGCGGGGCGCCGACGCGGTCGGCCATCCGCTGCTTCCCGGCGGAGCCCTTCGTGCCGCGCGAGCGCGCCTGTGCCTTCGCCTCGGCGCGCGAACGGGGACGGCTGCGGCGGCCGCCGACCCTGCCGCCCTGGGTGCCGCGCTGCTTGCGCTTGCGCTTCTTCGCCGTGCCGGGCATCGCTCCTCAGATTACCGGGGGAGGCTCTCCAGCCGCCCCTCCAGGAGGTGCGCCTCGGCGTCGGGGTCGACGAGCTGCACGTCCTCGGGAAAGCCCGCCATGGCCGCCCTCGGGACGAGCCCGACGATCTCCGCCGAGGTCGCCCGCGCACCCAGCGGCGCGGCCAGCCGGCGGACCTCGGCGACGACGTCGCCGAGGGTGACCCGGAACGGGTCGTGGACGTTGGTCGAGACCTGGGTGACGCCCTCGAACGGCAGCCCGATCGCGCGCACGCCGGGCAGGCCGCCGCCGGACTCGCGGATCCCGGCGGCGACGAGGCGCGCGAGCTTCGGGTCGGGCGAGTCAAGGAAGACGTTGAACGCGGCGAGCGGCGGCCGGGCGGTGACGAGCGTGGCGCCGGCGGTCGGGTGCGGCAGGGCCGGCCCGCGGTCGGGGGCGAGCTCGCCCGCGGCCATCCGCTCGCGCAGCC
>DASUSH010000019.1:0-14488 GCA_036375215.1 Solirubrobacterales bacterium | reverse complement strand
GAACTCCACGCCGATCATCGTGATCCGCATCGCGAGCCAGGAGAGCTCGTCGTCGCCGGTGCGGAACTCGCAGCTGCGCTCGTCGATCGGCTCGACCGTGCCCCAGTAGGAGGGCACGCTGCTCTCGATCTCGGCCGCGGGAGCGTGAAGCGTGATGCGCGCCTCGAAGCGGCTCGGGGCGGCGCTCAGGCTCTGCTCGACGTACGCGACCGGGTCCTTCGCCGGCAGCTTGCGGGGCTGGAAGCGGACTCCGGTGGCCGCGGGGCGTTCCATGCGGTCGACGCGGAAGGTGCGCCAGTCCTCGCGGCCGCGGTCCCAGGCGACCAGGTACCAGCGACGCCCCTGGTTGACGACGGAGTGGCACTCGACCTCGCGGCGGCTCTCGGCGCCGTCGCGGCTGCGGTAGGCGAAGCGCACGCATTCGGACTCGCGGCAGGCCGCCGCGATGACCGTGAGCTGCTGGGGGTCGATCGTCGGGCCGCCGCCCGGCGGCATGACCGTGACGTCGCCGAGCGCCTTCACCCGCCGCCGCAGGCGCGCCGGCAGGACCTGCTCGAGCTTCACGAGCGCGCGCAGCGCGGTCTCCTCGATGCCGGTGATCGAGGCGCGGGCGGCCGTGCGCAGGCCGACCGCGATCGCGACCGCCTCCTCGTCGTCGAGGAGCAGGGGCGGCATCGCGGTCCCCGCTCGAAGCCGGTAGCCGCCGGCGGGGCCGGTCAGCGACTCCACCGGGTAGCCGAGCCGGCGGAGCCGCTCGACGTCGCGGCGGACGGTCCGGCCGGAGACCGCCAGCCGGTCCGCGAGCTCGAATCCTTGCCAGTCGCGGCGCGCCTGGAGGAGCGAGAGCAGCTCGAGGAGTCGGCTCGAAGTCTCGGTCACCGCAATTTCACAGGTTCGCGGACATTGAGGACAGATCCTGACCTAAACCGTCGTTACGGTGCGGCGCCGAACGTACGAGCGACCGAAGGGAAGGCGATGGCCGAGCGCGACCGATACATCCCCGGCGTCCCGTGTTGGGTGGACACCACACAGCCGGACCCCGATGCCGCGGCGGAGTTCTACGGCGGCCTCTTCGGGTGGGAGCTCGAGGACGTGATGCCGCCGGGCTCGGACGCGAAGTACATCGAGGCCCGGATCGGGGGTCGACGGGTGGCGGCGATCAGCTCGGGAGGTGGGCCGGGCCCGCCGGACACCGCGACGTGGAACATGTACGTGTGGACGGGTAGCGCCGACGAGGCCGCGGCGAAGGTGCGCGATGCCGGCGGCACGGTCGTCACCGATCCGATGGACGTCATGGACGCCGGGCGGATGGCGACCTTCACCGATTCCGAGGGGGCGGGCTTCGGCGTCTGGCAGCCGAACGAGCACCGCGGCGCCGAGGTCGTCAACGAGCACGGCTCCGTGAACTTCAACGATCTGAACACGCGCAACCCCGAGGCCGCAAAGGCCTTCTACGGCGCGGTGTTCGGCTGGGAGGTGCTGGCGATGGACGGCGGGTTCGAGATGTGGGTTCTCGACGGCTACGGCGACTTCCTGGAGGAGTTGAACCCCGGCACCCGCGAGCGCAACCGCGAGCTCGGCGCCCCGGAGCGCTTCGCCGACGTGGTCGCATCCGTCGCGCCGATCCCCGACGACCAACCGGACGTCCCGGCCCACTGGAGCCTGACGTTCGCGGTCGACGATGCCGACGCGGCCGCCGAGAAGGCGGCGGAGCTCGGCGGCGCGGTGGTCGTCCCGCCGATGGACCTCCCCTGGGTGCGGACGACCGTGATCACCGATCCGCAGGGCGCGACGTTCACGGCCAGCAAGTTCGTGCCGCCGGCTTGACATCAACCCCACTTGAACTTCTACCTTGTCCGGGGATCGATGAGTTCGGGGGACGACGCCCGTCATATGCAGTGAGACGAACGAACGCGGAGGGATGAATTTGTCCAACCACACACTCGCAATCGAGGCCACCGGGCTCTCGAAGAGCTTCGGCGACGTGCAGGCCGTCGACGGCGTCGACCTCTCCGTGGCCACCGGCTCGGTCTACGGCGTTCTCGGCCCGAACGGCGCCGGCAAGACCACGACGATCAAGATGCTCGCCACCCTGCTGCGGCCCGACTCGGGGTCGGCGCGGGTGCTCGGCCACGACATCGTCGAGGACGCCGACGCCGTCCGCGGCGAGGTCAGCCTCACCGGCCAGCTCGCCTCGGTCGACGAGGACCTGACCGGCCAGGAGAACCTGGTCCTGATCGCGAAGCTGCTCGGCCTGAAGCGGGCCGACGCGAACGCGCGCGCCAAGGAGCTCCTCGGGGCCTTCGGCCTCACCGAGGCCGCCGGCCGCCTGGTCAAGAACTACTCGGGCGGAATGCGGCGCCGGCTCGATATCGCCGCCTCGATCGTCGTCACCCCGAAGCTCATGTTCCTCGACGAGCCGACGACCGGGCTCGACCCGCGCTCGCGCAACCAGGTCTGGGACATCATCCGCTCGTTCGTCGCCGAGGGCGCGACGATCCTGCTCTGCACCCAGTACCTCGACGAGGCCGACTCGCTCGCCGACGGGATCGCCGTGATCGACCACGGCAAGGTGATCGCCGAGGGCACGCCCGGCCAGCTCAAGGCGTCGGTCGGCTCGGGCGCCCTGCACGTGCGGCTGCTCGACCCGGCGCAGCGGCCCAAGGCCGAGCAGGTGCTGTCGAGCAGCCTCGGCACGGTCCACCTCGAGCCCGACCCCGCTGCGCTCTCGGTCAACTGCGCCGACGCCGACCGCGGCGCCGAGGCGGTCCACGAGCTCGCCCGCGCCGGCGTCGGGATCGCGAACTTCTCCCTCGGCCAGCCGAGCCTCGACGAGGTCTTCCTCGCCCTCACCGGGCACACGGCCGAGGACCAGTCCGAAGCCACCGACGTCCCCGAGGAGGAGCTGGCCACATGAGCGCTACCCCGACCACCACACACGGCGATTTCAGCGCCGACGGGGCCGCCGTCCGCGCCGCCCTTTCCTCGGTCGAGCGCCCGCAGCGGCCCGGGGCTGTCTCCCAGGCGCTGACCTTCGGCTGGCGGGGGATGCTCAAGGTGAAGCACGTGCCCGAGCAGCTCCTCGACGCGACGATCACGCCGGTGATGTTCATCCTCATGTTCACGTACCTGTTCGGCGGCGCGGTCGCCGGCTCGACCGGTGAGTACCTCCAGTACATCCTCCCGGGGATGCTCGTGATGCAGGTCCTCTTCAACACGGTCTACTCCGGCGTCGCGCTCAACACGGACCTGACAAAGGGGGTCGTCGACCGGTTCCGCTCCCTGCCGATCTGGCGACCGGCCCCGCTCGTCGGCGCCCTCCTTGGGGACTGCGTGCGCTACGTGATCGGCGGCATCGTGATCATCGTCCTCGGCCTGATCCTCGGCTTCGACGCGGAGGGCGGGGTCGGCGGCCTGGTGGCGGCCCTCGCGATCACGGTCTTCTTCGCGTTCGCGCTCTCGTGGGCGTTCACGACGCTCGGCTTGCTCCTGCGCTCGCCGAACGCGGTGATGAACGCGGGCTTCATGTCGATCTTCCCGCTGACCTTCCTCTCGAACGTCTTCGTGGACCCGGACACGCTGCCGTCGGGCCTCGAGTGGTTCGTGGGGGTGAACCCGGTCTCGCATCTCGCCGACACCTCGCGAGCGTTGATGGCCGGCAACGTGACCGGCGACGACATCCTCTACGTCGTCGTCGCCGCGGCGATCGTGACCGCGATCTTCGCCCCGATCACGAACCACCTCTACCGGGTCAAGGGCTAAGCCCGGCCGTCGCGCCGCAGCCGGTACCAGGCCTCCTCGCGGTCGAGCAGCGCGGCGAATCGCTCGTCCAGGCTCGAAAACGCGCGCTCGAGCGCGCGCAAGAACGCCGCCGGGGCCTCGACGTGCGGCACGTGGCCGACGTCTTCGACAACCTCGAGCGGCCAGCCGAATCGATCCCGGGCGCGCTCGGCGAGGCCGAGGGGCGTCATCCGGTCGTGGCGCCCCCAGACGAGCGCGGTCGGCGTCGCGATCCGGGACAGCTCGGCGTCGGGGATCCGCTTCCTGCCGATGGCGATCACCCGGTGCATCGTCCGCTTCACGCGCCGCAGCCGGCTCGTCGCGAGCAGGTACTCGAGGAACGCCTCGAACCAACCGGGGTCGCTCCGGCGGACCCGCTCGGGGTCGAGGAAAGGCCAGGGCAGGAAGCGCTCCTGGTTTCGCATGGTCGGCCGTAGCTCGGCGCGAATCGCGGCGAGCTGGAGGCCCACCGGTATCCGGTAGGGCCCGATCCCCGGCGCGCCGTAGAGCACCAGGCGGTCGAGGAGCTCGCCGTGAGCGGCGGCGAAGCGCGCGGCGAAGGCACCGAACATCGAATGGGCGACCAGCGCCGCCGGCTCACCGCAGCCCTCGCGAACGAGCTCGGAGAGCCAGCTCGAAAACGACTCCACGTCGAGCCGCCCGAGCGGCTCCGAGGCGCCGAGGCCGGGGACGTCGGGCGCGAGGACGCGGTGGCTCTCGGCGAGCCGGGCGATGACCGGCGCCCAGTAGACGCCGCCGCACTCGATCCCGCCGTGAAGGAGGACGAGGGGCGGGCCCGCGCCGGCCTCGAGTACCGCGGTCGAGACCCCGGCGATCCGCAGGCGGCGTTCCTCGGCGCCGGTACCGGCGAGGAGCCTCGCGCGGGCGCCGCCGGCGACCGGCGCCGGCGGCTCCTCGACGTGGAGCTGCAGCGCGCTCATACCTCGCTCGTCGCCGCGCGCGCGTTCTCGATCACGATCGGGATCGTCTCGCCGAGGACGTCGGTCGGGCTGAACTCGACGATCTCCGCGCCCGCGTAGTGCACCGGGGTGTGGCCCGGCGGGACGTAGTACGCATCGCCCGCTTCGTAGGTCTCCTCGCCGTCGGCGAAGCGGAAGCCGACCCGGCCCTCGAGCACGTAGCCCCAGCGCGGCAGCTGGCAGCGGTCGTCCGGCAGGCCCCGGAATAGGTCCGCGAGCTCGGCGTCGGCGGTATGCGACTCGAAGCAGACCGAGTAGCCGCCCTCGAGGTGCTCGAGGCGCACATCGAACCCCTCCATCGCAACCGACTCGGACGCTGACTCCCTGGAGACCTTCGGCATCTCTTGCTCCCTCTCCGTTTCGATTTCGAGCCTCGAACGAGGCCTCGGGGCGACGCTACGGCGCTCCGGCGCGTCGCGCATCGGCCAAAGGACCCAACTTCCGCCGCTCGACGGATGGGTGATTCCACCTAGGGGCGGCGCTCAGACGAGCTCGTGCTCGTAGGCGAACGCCGTTGCCGCGGCGCGCGAGGAGACGCCGAGCTTGGCGAAGATGTTGCTCACGTGGCGATCGACCGTGCGCTCGCTGATGACGAGCTGCGCGGCGATCGCCTTGTTGGTCTCGCCGGCCGCGACGAGGCGCAGGACCTCGAACTCGCGCGCCGAGAGCCCGTGCGCGCCCTCCGGCGCCGCCGAATCGGCAGACGAGTGAGTGGCGAGGTCGACGCGTGCGCCGAGCCGCTCGAAGGCCTCGAGCGCGGCGTCGAGCTCGAAGGCGGCCGCGTCGTCATCGCCGAGCGCGCGGCAGGCGGATCCGACGAGCACCCGCGCCCTGGCGGCCTCGTAGGGCGCGCCGAGCTCCTGCCAGGCATGCGCGGAGCGGCGCAGGGGAACCAGGGCCGCCTCGGGCTCGCCGTCGGCGAGCAGGGTCGCGCCGCGGCAGTGCGCGGCCATCGCCTCGAGCGTCGGGCTCTCGTAGCTCTTCAAGATCTCCTCCAGCTCGTCGCATGCCCGCCGCGCCGAGTCGCGGTCCCCGGCTGCGAGCGTGATCTCGACGAATGCCGGCATCAGCCCGGCCCGTCGCAGGGGCTCGGTCTGCTCGGCGAGAACCCGCCTGATCGTGGCGAGCGCGGCCTCGGTCCGCCCCTCTGCCAGTCGTAGGAGAGCCAGGCCCGGTTGCGGCTCGCGGCCGCAGCGATTCGCCTCGCGGTAGGCCTCCTCGGCCGCCTCGGACTCGCCGCGCAGGCGGAGCACCTCGCCCTGCCGGTAGCGGGCCTCTCCCGCCGCGATCCGGTTCGTCGCCCGCGCGCAGCGCTCGCCGGCGCGCCGCGCCTCCTCGAGCGCGCGCTCCCAGGCTCCGCTCACCTGCATGATCTCGGCGCGGTGGATCAGGCAGCGTCCGGTGAAGGCGACCATCTCGGGTTGGGCGTCACACCAGCTCGTCAAGACCTCGGTCCATTCCCGGGCCCGTGGCAGCTCGTAGATCTCCTGACAGCCGTCGATCACGCCGCAGTAGACGAGCCCGGTGACGATCGGCGAGAGCTCGCCGGCGCTCGCCGCGACCATCGCCTCGTCGAGCAGGCCGAGCCCCTCCCGGACCCGTCCCAGCTTGATCAGGATGTGGCCCTGCTCGTGGACGGTGAGCGCGAAGAGGTCGCGATCGCCGAACCGCTCCGCGATCTCCACCGCCTCGGCGACGGTGGCGTTCGCGGTTGCGTAATCGCCCGTCGCCTCGTGCTGGAAGACGTCCGGGATCAGCAGGTAGCCGTGCTCGACCCCGGCGTCCCGCTCGTCGCCGACCAGACGCCGAGCCCGGCCCAGCCAGCCGCCCGCGCGGCCCATCTCGCCTTCGCGCGCGAGGTTGACCCCGATCCAGAACGCACAGCGCGCGGCCCGTCGCGGATCGTCCGCCTCGAGATGAGCCCGGTGCGCGCGCTCGAGGGTGCCGAGGTACTCCTCGTCGCGGCCGAGCATGTAGGCCGCGGTGGCCAGCAGCTCGAGGTCCTCGGCGCCGAGGACCTGCGACCGGTCGGCGCCGGCGAGCGCGGCGTGGGCGTCCGCCCACGCCCGCGCCTCGAACGAGTGGCGCCCGCGCACGAGCTCATCGGCGGCGCTCACGTTTCGATCGCTTTCATCCCGTCTCCCGAGCGCAGTCTTCCAGAGCGGGCGCCGTGGCGCCGGCCTCGAGCGCGCCGAGGGCGAGCGCTTCCCGACCGGCGCGACGCGCTCACACGATCGTCACACTTCCGTTCCCCGGGATCGGTATTCGTTGCGAGGAGGGGAATGGGGCACACCAGCTTTCACCTGAACCGCCGGCGCTTCCTGCAGGCGAGCGGGCTGGCCGCCGGCGCGCTGTTCCTCAGCCCCGCCCACCTGAAGCGGGCCTTCGCCTCCGGGCCGATCACGGTCGGCGACGGGCCCTACGGGCCGCTCGGAGCGTTCGACTCGAACGGGATCGCGCTGCCGGCGGGCTTCAGCTCGCGCGAGGTCGCCCGCGGGGCGAGCCCGGTGAGCGGGTCGACGCCGCCCTACGTCTGGCACAACGCGACCGACGGCCAGGCGACGTTCGCGACCCTCGGATCCGGTGGCGGCCCCGATGGCGGCTGGATCCTCGTCGCCAACTCGGAGATGCCCATCCCGGGCGCCGGCGGCGCCTCGGCGGTCGAGTTCGCGCCGGGCGGCGGGGTCGAGCGCGCCTACCGGATCCTGGCCGGCACGCTCTCCAATTGCGCCGGCGGCCCGACCCCGTGGGGGACCTGGCTCTCGTGCGAGGAGCACGACGAGGGCAAGGTCTGGGAGTGCGATCCGACGGGTGCCAAGCCCGCGCTGCCGAAGCCGGCGCTCGGGGTCTTCGCCCACGAGGCCGCCTGCGTCGACCCGGTCGGCAAGCGCCTCTACCTGACCGAGGACGAGGGCGACGGCTGCTGGTACCGGTTCACGCCGAGGAGCTATCCGAGCCTCGACGACGGCCTGCTCGAGTGCGCGGTCGTCGACGCGGTTGGGCATGTCACCTGGGCTCCCGTTCCGGACCCCGCCGGCGGTGCGCGGAACCCGACCCGGGGTCAGGTCGGCGCCGCGGCCCACTTCGACGGCGGCGAGGGCACCTGGTTCGACAACGGGATCGTCTACTTCACGACCAAGGGCGACGACCGGGTCCGCGCCTACGACACCGGCTCGTCGATGCTCGAGGTGCTCTACGACGCCGCCGCGCTCGGCCCCGACGCCCCGCTCAGCGGGGTCGACAACATCACGGTCTCGCCCGCCGGCGACATCTACGTCTGCGAGGACGGCCGCGACCACGACATCTGCCTGATCACCCCGGAATTCGAGCTCGCCCGCTTCCTGAAGCTCGATCCGGTGAAGCACGCGGGCCCGCCCGAGCCCAGTCCGGTGAAGGGCAATGAGACCGTCGGCGTCGTCTTCTCGCCCTCCGGCGACCGGATGTACTTCGGCGCGCAGCGGAGCTTCGGCGTCGGCGGCGTCCCCGACCTGCCGGCCGGTGTGGTCTATGAGATCAGCGGGCCGTTCCGAGGGCGCGTGGCGGCGGGAGGCGGTGGTGGTTCCGGCGGCGGGGGAGGGGACGGCTCCGGTGGCGGCGGCGGCTCGAACGGCGACGACGGTGGCTCGAGCGGAGCGGCCGGTGGTCCCCGGGTGGGCCTGCGCACCCGGAGGCGAAAGCGGATCCGCCGCTTCCTGCGCGACGGCCTGCCCCTGCTGCTCGAGCTCGACGAGCTCGTGGGCGTCAAGGCCAGCCTTCGGACCGAGCGGCGCTCCGCCGGGGGCACCGAAACCGTGACGATCGGCAAGGCCTCCACCAGCGTCGCCGTCGAGGGCGATGTCGCCCTGCTCCTGCGCGCCAGCGGGCGCGCCGAGCGGCTGCTCGCCGGAGCCGAGCGGGTGCGCGCGCAGCTGACGGTGACCGCGACCGACGCGGACGGCAACCGCACCGTCGTCCGGCGCAGCGTCCTGCTCAGGCGCTGAGCGGCCGGTCGCCGATCCAGTAGCGGGGGCCGGGGCCGCGCGTGCCGGCGCGGTCGCCCGGGTTGGAGAGCTGGCAGCGCTCGAGCGAGAGGCAGCCGCACCCGATGCACTCGGTGAGGCTCCCCTTGAGCCGCTCGAGCTCGGCGATGCGCTCGTCGATCCGGGTGCTCCACGTGCTCGAGAGCCGCGACCAGTCGCGACGGGTGGGGGCGCGGTCCGGTGGCAGCTTGCCGAGCTCCTCGCCGATCTCCTCGAGCGTCAGCCCGACGCGCTGGGCGAAGACGATGAAGGCGATCCGGCGCAGCACCGAGCGCGGGAAGCGCCGGTGGCCCGAGCCCGCGCGCTCCGAGCTGATCAGGCCCCGCTCCTCGTAGAAGCGCAGGGCGGAGGAGGCGACGCCGCTGCGCCGCGAGACCTCGCCGATCGTGAGCAGGTCGGCCATGCCTTTCAAGGAAATCACAGATCGGGCTTGACTTCAAGCTCACTTGAACTTGTACGGTTGTCACGAAACCGGATCCCCAACCGTCAGGAGATCGAGATGGAAGGCGCTTTCGAGCGAATCAACGAGGAGGTCCTCTCCTGGCCGGGCGTCGAGGCGGGCACCGGCAAGCGCGGCGAGTGGTCGTTCAAGCTCGGCCCGCGCGAGGTCGGCCACCTCCACGGCGACCACGCCGCCCACTTCATGTTCGGCAAGGAGCTCGGGACGGGGCTCAAGGCCGAGGGCCGGGTCGTCGACCACCCGGTGTTCCCGGGGAAGCCCGGGCCGGGGGCGCGACGCATCGAGTCCGACGAGGACGTCGCCGACGTGATCGAGCTGATGAGGCTGAACTACGACCGGATCGCCGCGGCCCACGGCGTCTCGGAGCCGGCATGAGCGCCGCCGGACGCACCGCGATCGTCACCGGCGCCTCGCGCGGGCTCGGCTTCGAGCTTGCGAAGGCGCTCGCGAAGCGCGGCTGGCGGCTCGTCGTCGACGCGCGAAACGGCGCCGACCTCGAGCGCGCCGCGGGCCTGATCGCCGGCCGGGTCACGGCGCTGACCGAGATCCTCGCCCTGCCCGGCGACGTCGCCGACGCCGGGCACCGCCGCGAGCTCGTCGAGGCGGCGGGCCCGGAGATCGACCTGCTGGCGAACAACGCGAGCCTGCTCGGCCCGAGCCCGCAGCCGGCCCTCGCCGACTACCCGATCGGCGAGCTCGAGCGCGTCTACGCCGTGAACACGATCGCGCCGCTCGCGCTCGCCCAGCAGGCGCTGCCGCGCCTCACCGATGGCGCGGCGCTCCTGAACGTCACCTCCGACGCCGCGGTCGAGCCCTACGCGGGCTGGGGCGGTTACGGCTCCTCGAAGGCGGCGCTCGAGCAGCTGAGCGCGATCCTCGGGGCCGAGCGACCCGAGCTGCGGGTATACGCGGTCGATCCCGGCGACATGCGCACGCGCATGCACCAGGAGGCGTTCCCGGGCGAGGACATCACCGACCGCCCGCCCCCGGCGGCGAGCGTGCCGGGCCTGCTGGCGTTGATCGAGGGCGGCTTCCCGAGCGGCCGCTACCGCGTCGACGACCTGCCGGCGGAATCGGAGGCCGGCGAGCGGGAGCGCGTCGCGGCGTGAGCGCGCCGGCATTCGCCCTGCCGACCGAGCTCGAGGCGGCCGAGCCGCCCGAGCGGCGCGGGCTCGGCCGCGACGAGGTCCGGCTGATGGTCGTCGCGCGCGGCAGCGGCGAGATCGCCCACGCGACCTTCCGCGACCTGCCCGAGTTCCTCGACGCGGGCGACCTCGTCGTGATCAACAACTCGGCGACGCTGCCGGCGGGGGTGCCCGCCCGGCTCGCCGACGGCACCGAGGTCGAGGCGCGCTTCGCCACGCGGGCGCCCGGGATGAGCGAGGAGCGCTGGTGGGTGATCGAGCTGCGCAGCGCCGATGGCGCCGCGCCCCGCGGCGCGCCGGCTCGGGGGCGACTCGAGCTGCCGGGCGGCGCCGCGGCGACGATCGTCGCCCCGTACGCGGGCGGCGAGCGGCTGTGGATCGCGAGCGTCCGCGCCGGCGAGCCCGTCGAGGAGTTCCTGCTGCGCTACGGGCACCCGATCCGCTACGGCTACGTGCCCGACGAGCACCCGCTGCCCGCCTACCAGACCGCCTTCGGGCTCCTTCCCGGCTCGGCGGAGATGCCGAGCGCGGGGCGGCCGTTCACCCCGCGGCTCGTCACCGCGCTCGTCGCCCGCGGCGTCCAGATCGCGCCGGTCACGCTGCACGCCGGCGTCTCCTCGCCCGAGCGCGGCGAGCCGCCGATCGCGGAGCGGTTCGAGGTGCCCGAGCCGACCGCCCGGCTGGTCACCGCGACGCGCCGGTGGGGCGGTCGCGTGATCGCCGTCGGCACCACGGTCGTGCGCGCGCTCGAGACGGCCGCCCGCCTCGACGGCTCGGTCGCCCCCGCGGGCGGCTGGACGAGCGAGGTGATCACCCCGCGGCGCGGGCTGCGCGCGATAGATGGCCTCATCACCGGCTGGCACGAGCCCGAGGCCTCCCACCTGAACCTACTCGAGGCCGCGCTCGGCCCCGAGCTCCTCGCCCGCTCCTACGACGCCGCGCTCGAGCGCGGCTACCTCTGGCACGAGTTCGGCGACGCCCAGCTCGTCCTGCCCTAAGGGGCGAGCTCGCGCTCGACCCGTCCGATCAGGTCGAGGTGGAGCTGCAGGTAGGCGCGCAGGAAGCCGATCGTGATCTCCAGGTACTTGCGGCGATGGGGGAGCTCCTCGGCGCTCGCCGCGGACGCGTCGACGAGGGTTTCGAGCTCGGCGATCTCGTCGCGAAGCGCGCCCAGGCTCTCGCGGGTCGCCTCCTCGCCGACGAGGTCGGCGATCAGGAGCCGCAGCAGCGGCTCGCTCTTCAGGGGGGTGAACCGGGCCGGCGTGCCGGCGAACTCGCGGAGCGCCGCGAGGCCCTTCTCGGTGAGCGAGTAGACGGTGCGCTCGCGAGTCTTGCCCGGCTCCTTGCGGGCCTCGAGGTAGCCGAGCTTCGCGAGCCGCTTCGGCTCGACGTAGTAGCGGCTCTCGCCCGCCCAGTCGAGGATGCGGCCGTTGCGGACCATCCGGCGCAGGTCGTGGGGACCCGCGCCCTCGCGCCCGACGAGGCCGAGGATCTCGTACGAGAACAGGTTCAGGTCATCGTTTGACAAAGCTATGGCTCATAGTCTATAACTATGAACCACAGTCTAACGGGAGGCGCGGACGATTATGGAAGACACGGTGATTCAGACGGGAAGCGCCGGGCGGCAAGGTCCGCTCTGGGGCGCGCGGGCGGCGGCCTGGGCGGGGAACGAGGAGCGACAGGTCCCGACGTTCGAGCTGGGGATCGACCGGCTCGGCCTCGCGCAGGGCGACGAGGTGCTCGACATCGGCTGCGGCACGGGCGTCTTCCTCGGCCTGGCGGGGGATCGCGGCGCCCGCGTCCACGGCCTCGACGCGTCCGAGGCGCTCGCCGAGCTCGCCCGCGAGCGCGTCCCCGGGGCGGACGTGCGGGTCGGCGACATGGAGAGCCTGCCCTTCGAGGACGACCGCTTCGACGTCGTCACCGGCTTCAACTCGTTCTTCTTCGCCGCCGACATGCCCGCGGCGCTGCGCGAGGCCGGCCGCGTCGCGAAGCCGGGCGGGGCCGTCCTGATCCAGGTCTGGGGAGCGCCGGAGCGCTGCGACCTGAGCGCGCTGCGCGAAGCGGTCGCGCCGCTCGGACCGCCGCGCCCGGCCGCCGCCGACGCGCCGCCGCTCTGGCAGCCGGGCGTGCTCGAGGGGATGGCGACCGACGCGGGGCTCGCGCCAGGGCAGTCGTTCGACCACTCCTACGCGTTCGAGTACCCGGATCGCGAGACCCTGCTCCGGCTGATGCTCTCGCCGGGCGTCGTAGTCGCGGCGATCGACGTCTCGGGAGAAGACCGCGTCCGCGACGCGATCGCCGCAGCGCTCGAGCCGTTCCGCACCGCCGACGGCGGCTACCGGCTCGAGAACGAGTGGCACTACCTGATCGCCACCGCCTGATCGGCGCCGACCTGTCCCTTTGGGGTCAGACCCCTGGGGGTCTGACCCCTTGAGGACCCCTGGGGGTCTGACCCCTTGAGTGGGGGGCGCTCAGCTTTTTGCCTTGCGCTTGCCCTTCGGCGTGAGGACGAGGCTGCGGTGGTCGAGGTCGAACTCGACCAGCCCGCGCACGAGGGCGTCCGGGACCCACTCTTCGACCAGCCCCCGCGGGACGCCGTGGCCGTAGAGGTCGTAGGAGCTGACGCCGCGGCCCCTGTCGAGTTTCGCCATCAACGGCAGGAGCACCCCGTCCTCGGCGGCGAGCTGGGCCGAGCCGTAGTCGACCGGGTCGTAAACGGGGCCGCCCGAGCCGGAGCCGGAGCCGCAGGGGAAGGCAACCGGGCTAGATCGGCTCGCCGTCCTTCGCGCACGGCGGCGTGACGCCGGGCGCCTCGCGCTCCATGTCCGCGATCGTGCGCTCCATCTCGACGGGCTCGATGCTGCCCGCCGCGTCCTGGTAGGGGTGGTCGAGGAACCAGACGAGCAGGAGGCTGGCCGTGACCAGGCCGGCGACGCCGGCGATCATGCTCGCCTGGACGAAGAATGCCTCGCGACGGTCGGTGAAGAGCACGACGAAGCCGACGGTGGCGAGCCCCGCGAGCCCGATGATGAACCAGACGGGGGCCGAGACGACCGCCTCGGATTCGAGCGTTCGCTCCCGGCGGGCCTCCTCCCGGGCCGCGTCCTCGACGAAGAGCTGCCGGTAGCCGTTCTGCTCGGTGATGCTCTCGGGGTGGATCCCCCGCAGGGTCCCCTCGAACTCGTCGATCCAGAGCTCGACGCCGGGCGCATCGTCGCCGGAGCGCATCGCCTCCCACTCCTGGTGCACCACCGCGCGGCCGTAGCAGTTGAGCTCGCCCTGGAGCTCGTCCCGGTCCTCGGCCGGGAGGAAGCTCGCGCTGTGGAAGAGGTTCTTGACCTCGGCGGCCTCGGCCTCGGCGGCGTCGCGGGCCTCGTTGAAGCTCTCGAACGCCACGAACATCACGAACGCGAGCAGCACCGCGAACGCGGTGCCGATCACGCCGAAGATCGCCGAGCCGCGCGTGGTGTCGGTGAGGAACTCGTCGACGTTCGCCCGGCGCCGGACCGCGTACATGACCCCGATCCCGGCGGTCGCCGCGCCGGCGACGATCAAGCCCATGACGAGCAGGTTCATATGGGGCGGAAGCTACTCGGCGAGGCCCCGGAGCCAGCGCTTTCGCACGAATCCGGTGCGGATCCGCTGCGGGTGGTCGCCGACGGGGACGTTGGCGATCTCCTTCTTCGTCTCGAAGTCGATCACCGACATCGAGTCGGTCCCCGACCAGGAGACGTAGCAGTAGCGCCCGTTGGCGGAGGTGGTGGACCAGTACGGCTTGGTGCCGGTCTCGATCAGCTTCGCCCCGAACGTCTTGCGCGAGACGATCGCCGCGTAGTCGGACATCGTGCCGGCGACGCAGAGCCGCTTGCCGTCGCCGCTCATGGAGATCCCGTGGTGCGCCGAGTCGAGCAGGTACTCCTCCTCAGGCATGTCCTGGACGTGGTCGGCGATCGGCAGGTTCGCGACGCGCCGCACGCGGTCCCGCTTGAAGTCGTACTCGACGAAGCCGTGGAAGAAGGAGACCTGGAAGTAGACGAAGCGCTCGTCGGGCGAGAGCGCCATCGGCCGCACGGCCGAGCTCATGTCCGGGTAGCCGGCCTC
>DASUSH010000018.1:0-13944 GCA_036375215.1 Solirubrobacterales bacterium | reverse complement strand
CAGGCGCGGATCTGGTTCAGTTGTGCTCGTAGTGATTTCTTGGCCATTGCGAGCCGGGAACACTACAACCGTGCGAAACGACGCCGCCGAGCGGCGGTTCGGGTACCCTGCGCGGTGATGGGGTGTGCCCTAGGGGTTCGCCAAACTCGTACGGAAGCGAGGGGCGATGCTGGTCCTGACTAGAAAGACCAACCAGAGCATCATGATCGGCGACGACGTCGAGGTCTCCGTGCTGGCCGTGGCGGGCGACAAGGTCCGTATCGGCATCACGGCGCCGCGCGACATCCCGGTCTTCCGCAAGGAGGTCTATCTCAGCATCCAGGCCGAGAACTCGAAGGTCGCGGCCGGAAGCGGAGAGAGGGTCAACAAGGCGCTCGACGACATGAAGTCGAGCTCGGACGACTGATCGCTGACCCTGGCCTGGGGCGTCGTCGGCCGGCCGTTCAGCCGGTGCTGGTGATGACCCAGGCCAGGATCTCGAACATCACGACCACGACCGCGATGACGGTCGCGGCAAGCGCGGTGAAGAGAACGCTGAACCGGATCTTCCCGCCGCGCTCGGTCTTCTGGATGCGGCGCGCGCGCGAGCGGTTGGCAGCCCGCTGACGGAGCTGCTTGCGGCGCTGGCGCTCGAGCGCGGCCTCGCGCTCGAAGGCGTCCTCGAACTGGTCGAGGTCCTGGTCAAGTCTTGTGGCTGTGGCGCTTTCCATCTAGGTATTCCCCTGGTCGAACCTAGCAAAGGGTACACCGGTTATGGCCAGTTGATTACAGGCCCGTAACGATCCACACACAGAATCAGCAGGCGCTCCAGAGCCCGGCACCCTCTTGCCCGGCCTCGGCCTCCAGGCGCCCGAGCTGGTCCGCGCGCGACGTGTTGGGCTCGATCTCGAGGGTGGTCGCGAAGCCGCGCTTCACGAGGTCCGCGTTGACGAACGTCCCCTGCGCGTAGACGTAGGCGAGCAGCCGCCCGTAGTGATCGCGGCGCTCCGCGTCGAAGACGAGCCGCACCCTCTCGCCCTCCACGAGCCGCTCATTCGCAGCGGCGGCCTCCTTGCCGAAGCACTCGACCGGCTCCCCGGGAATCGCCGACTCCGGGGTGTCGATGCCGATGTAACGGACGTCCTCGGTCTGCCCGCCAACCTCGACCTCGATCGTGTCCCCGTCGATGACCCGCACGACGTCGCCCTCGGCGTCGCGGCCGGCGATCCCCTCATCGCCGTCGCCGCCCGGCAGATCGAGGCCGAGCAGGGCGGCGACGGCGATCGCGAGCAGGAGGATCGCCCCCAGGCTCGGGCCTGTGCGTCCAAAGCGCATTCACCGAGACTGAGGACCGGGGCGGTCGGATCCGCCCCGGTGAAACGGAACGTTCAGCGGGGACTGTCCCCTCTGTCCCCTACGGGATCCGCGTGACGTGGCTGGTCAGCGTCTCCTTGATCTGAGCGACGATCTCGAGCGCCTCGTTCCACTCGCGCTGCCACACGTTGCGGCCGAAGATCACGCCGGAGCCGCCGGCCTCCACGATCGCCTTGGTGTGGTGCAGGACCGTCTCGTCGTCGGTTCTCGACCCGCCGGAGAGCACGACCAGCGAGCGGCCGGCGGACTCGACGACGTGCCGGACCGCCTCCTCCTCGCTGAAGCCGCCCTCGTTGTAGGGCGCCGGGGCGGCCTTGTCCTTCTCGGGGTTCAGCTTCGGGTAGTTGAGCTTGACGACGTCGGCGCCCATCTCCATCGCCATGCGAGCCGCGTAGTCGATCGCGTAGAAGGAGTCCCGGCCGCCCTTCTCATCGATCGCGGACCCGCGCGGGTACGCCCAGACCACGAGGGGCATCCCGAAGCGGTCGCAGTCCTCGCGCACGCCCTTGAGCTGGAGCAGGTCATCGTCCTGGCGCGGGGAGCCCAGGTACATCGTGTAGCCCACCGCGTCGGCGCCCAGCCGGACCGCGTCCTCGACCGACGAGTTGGTCGTCGAGAAGGCGTCGTCGGAGGGCGGCACGTCGGTCTTGCCGTTCACCTTGAGGATCAGCGGGACCTGCCCGGCGTAGTCGGGGTAATACTTCTCGGCGAGCCCGATCTGGCAGGCGATCGCGGAGTAGCCGGCCTCGGCGGCGAGCCTGAACTGGTAATCCGGGTCCTTCGAGGCGGGGTTCGGGAAGAAGTCGCGCGGGCCGTGCTCGATCCCCTGGTCGATGGGGAGGAGCATCAGCGTGCCGTGGCCCGGGCCGAACTCGAACAAAAGGCGGCGCAGGCGGGCTCGCTTCCCCGGCGGTAGGACGCTGAGAAGCGACTTCTGCTCGGTTGCGGTCTTGACTTCCACGGCTCGTTTCCTCCTTGGCTGCTTGCGATCCCGAGTGTATTACCGGTGCGCCGGACGGCCGACGCTCTGACTAGGCTGCGCCCGATGCTCGAGCACCGCTTCGACGGGCCACCGTTCACGATCGGCGTCGAGGAGGAGCTGATGCTGGTCGACGCCGAGACGCTCGACCTGGGCCAGGGCATCGAGGCGATCCTCGCCGGCGTCCCCGACGACGTCACCGGCCACGTGAAGCCCGAGCTCTTCCAGGCGGTGCTGGAGGTCGCGACCGCGCCGTGCCGCACGGTCGCCGAGACGACGGCGCAGCTGCGCGACCTGCGCCGGGCGGTCAGCGAGGTCGCCGAGGCGAACGGCTATCTCGTGGGCGCCGCGGGCACTCACCCGTTCGCGCTGGCCGAGGAGCAGAAGATCGTCGAGCGCGAGCGCTACCGGGAGCTCGCGGCGGAGCTCGGCTGGATCGCGCGCCAGGAGCTCATCTTCGGCACCCACGTCCACGTCGCGATCGACGGCCCCGACAAGGCCATCTACGTCGCCGACGGGATCCGCCGCTACCTGCCGCTCCTGCTCGCGCTCTCCTCGAACTCGCCCTACTGGCGCGGCGAGGAGACCGGGATGATGTCGGCGCGGACCGCGGTCTTCCGGGCCTTCCCGCGGGTCGGCGTGCCGCCCCACTACGGCACCTGGGAGATCTACTCACGCCGGGTCGAGCTGATGATGGCCGCCGGCGCGATCGAGGACTACACCTACCTGTGGTGGGACGTCCGGCCGCACCCGAACCTCGGCACCGTCGAGACCCGCGTCTTCGACCAGCAGACCCGGCTCGAGGACACGGCCGCGCTCGCCGCGATGACCCACTGCCTCGCCCACGGCCTCGCCGGCCAGTTCGACAGCGGCGAGGTCCTCGTCGAGGTGCCCACCGAGCTCGTCGACGACAACAAGGTGCGCGCGGCCCTGCGGGGGCTCGAAGGCGACCTGGTCGACTTCCCGCACCGCAAGGTCGTGCCGGCGCCGGACATGGTGCGCCACCTGATCGAGACCCTCCACGACGACGCCGAGGCGCTCGGCTGCGTCGACGAGCTCGAGGCGGCCGAGGGGATGATCTCCCGCGGCACCGGCGCCCGGCGCCAGCTCGAGCTCGCCGACGGCGGCGCCGATCCACGCGCGATCGTCGAGGAAATCGTCGAGAAGAGCCGGGCGTAGGAGGCGGGGCGACCGCCGACGTGGCGGCCCGGCTCGCCTCGCTTCGCGGAGGCGCAAAACGCCGGGCCCCCACATCGGCGTTCGCCCCCCTCGTAACGGGATTGGTTGAAAGCTATTCTCGTTCCGTGAGCTCGCCTGAGCTGAGCGTGGTCTGCAAGAGCTGCGGCTCCGAGGTGAGCCCCTACGTCACCGAGTGCCCGTACTGCGGCACCCGGCTCCGCAAGCGGGCCCCGCAGCTCGAGCGCGTTGGCGACGAGCTCACCGCGAAGGAGTCCAAGCGCCAGCGGCGCACCCGCCGCCGCCAGGAGGCGGCCGCCGAGCGCGCCGCCAGGGTCCGGGTGGGCGAGGGGGTTGGGCGGGCCGGTTACGTGACGATCGCGGCGATCCTGGCGCCGGCGATCCTGCTGCTCGTCCACACCGCGGCCGGGCTCGACGTCGAGAGCGTCGGGGCGATCGTCGGCCCGATCGACGGCGAGTGGTGGCGGTACGTCACCGCGCCGTGGGTGTTCGACGACGCGGGCTACCTCTTCGTGATCGCGGTCGCGCTCGCGATCTTCTGCCCGGGGCTCGAGCGCCGCCTCGGCCCGATCCCGACCGCGCTGCTCCTGGTCGCCTCGGGGTCGCTGGGGATGCTCGCCGCCGTCGGGATCGACTCCACGATCGACGGCGGGATCGTAGTCGCGGCGGGCGGCAACGGCGTCGCCCTCGGCGCGCTGTGCGCCTGGTACGTGATCCGCCGCGACGAGGCGGACGCGCTCGCCGACGACCCGCTTGACTGGATCGGCGTCCTGGTCGCCGCGGCGGTGCTGCTCCTGCTGCCGGTCGTCGACAGCCTCGCCAACTTCCCCGCCGGGGTCGCCGGCGGCATCGTGGGCGCGGTCGCCGGGCTCGCCGCGACGGCGTTCCGGCGCGAGTGAGCTGGGCGAGGCTCGCCGCCTCTGCCACCGCCGCGCTCGCGATCGGCGCTGCCGGCTGCGGCGGCGACGACGGCGATGACACGTCCCGGAGCGCGGCCGCCGATTGCCCCGCCGACGCCCGGCCGACGATCGACGACGGGTTCCCCGAGCCGCCCGTGCGCTCGAGCGAGGACGGCGTCCTCGAGACCACCCTGCGCGCCTCCTACGGCCCGGTCGAGCTCGACGGCGACGAGTACGAGACGATGAACTACGAGGGCTCGGTGCCGGGGCCGACGCTCGCCGTCTGCCCGGGCGATCGCCTCGTCGTCAACTACGTCAACGACCTCGGGGACACGCCGGCGTCGTGGGACGGGGGCGTCGCCCCCGAGGCGCACGAGCACGGCGAGGGAGGGGGCCACGGCCAGCTCATCAACCTCCACACCCACGGATTCCACGTCTCGCCCGACGGGAACTCCGACAACGTCTTCCTCGAGCAGGCGCCCGGCGAGGAGCAGACCTACGAGTACGACATCCCCGAGGACCACCCGCCGGGGATGCTCTGGTACCACCCCCATCGTCACGGCTACTCCGAGCCCCAGGTCTACGCCGGCCTGCTCGGCGTGATCGACATGCGCGGCGGCCTCGACGTGGCCCCCGAGATCCGCGACATCCCGACGCGGACGATGGTGATCACCTCGACCCAGCTCGGCGACGGCGAGGTCGTCCCGGTGCAGAAGAGCGAGACCGAGAAGAGCCCGTACTTCGTGAACGGCGAGCTCGAGCCCGAGATCCCGATCAGGCCCGGCCAGGTGCAGCGCTGGCGGATCCTGAACGGCAACGACAACGCGATCGTCAACATGCGGCTGCACGGCCACACGCTCTACGTGCTCGCCAACGACGGCAACACGCTCACCGAGGTGAGCCCGCAGGAGAAGCTCCTGATCGGCCCCGGCGAGCGGCGCGAGGTGCTCGTCCAGGGCGGGGAGGAGGGCGCCTACGAGCTCGAGTCGCTGCCCTTCTCGCAGTTCCAGCACGGCCGGCTTGCGGGCTCGACGATCGCCACGATGACCGCGGCGGGCGAGCCGGTCGACGACGAGCTCCCGCTCGGCGAGCTGCCGGCGGACGAGTGGGAGGACCTGCGCGACGCCGAGGTCGACCAGCGGCACAAGATCGTCTACACCGAGGAGGAGGTCGCGCCCGGGCAGTTCGAGTTCCTGATCAACGGCAAGACCTTCTCGCCCGACCGGATCGACCAGACGATGCGGCTCGGCGAGGTGAACGAATGGGTGCTGGTGAACGGCTCCGAGGAGTGGCACACGTTCCACATCCACGTGAACGACTTCCAGGTCACGGACTACGAGGCGAAGGCGGTCCCCGACGTCTCGACCGGCAGGCCGCAGGACGTCCCGGAGGGGGACATCGACCCCGAGGACACCGTCAAGATGCCGCCGGGCGGGAAGGTGACGATGCGTACCCGGCCGACCGACTACACGGGCAAGTTCGTCTTCCACTGCCACATGCTCTTCCACGAGGACCGCGGGATGATGGGCACCGTCACCGTCACCGACTAGCGCGGGGGTAGCTCGCCGGGATGTCCAAGTTCACCGCCCTCACCGACGAGATCCACGCCTACATGGTCGAGCGCGGGGCGCGCCAGGACGACCTCCTCGCCCGTCTGCAGGAGGAGACCGAGCGCGAGGAGGGCGAGATGGCGGTGATGCAGATCGCCCCCGACCAGGGCGCCTTCATGGGCCTGCTCGCCCGGGCGATCGGCGCCCGGCGGGCGATCGAGGTCGGCACTTTCACCGGCTACTCGGCGATCTGCATCGCCCGCGCCCTGCCCGATGACGGCGAGCTCGTCGCCTGCGAGCTCGACCCCGGCCGCGCCGAGGTGGCCCGCCGCTGGATCGCCGAGGCGGGGCTCGCCGACCGGGTCGACCTGCGTGTCGGCCCGGCATCGGAGACGCTTCGCGCACTGCCGGAGGAGGAGGCGTTCGACCTCGCCTTCATCGACGCCGACAAACCCGGCTACGCCGACTACTACGAGCAGTGCCTGGCGCGGCTGCGGGCCGGCGGCCTTGTCCTGCTCGACAACGTGCTGCTCTCCGGGCGCGTCGTCGACCCGCCGGCCGACGACGAGTCCGCGACCGCGCTCGCCACGCTCAACGACCGCCTCGCGGGCGACGAGCGCGTCGACCTGGCGATGGTCGGGATCGCCGACGGGATCACGATCGCGAGGAAGCGGTAGTGGGCGGGCCGACGATGGATCGCGACGCCTGGCTCGACGTCGTCCTCGAGAGCATGCTCGCGACCTGGGGCCTGATCGCGCGGCGCTCCGAGGGCGGCCGCGCGATCGAGCGCGACGGCGTCTTCGCCGCGGTCGTCCCGGCGACCCCGAAGCGGTCGGTCTCGAACTCGGTGATCTACACGGACCCCGTCGCGCTCGCCGCCTCCCTCGACGAGCTCGCCTCGGCCTACGACGAGGCGGGCGTCGACGCCTGGACCGTCTGGGTGCCCGAGGACGACGCGGTCGCGATCCGTGCGCTCGAGCGGGCCGGGCACGTGCTCGACGCGGAACCGCGGGCGATGGGCGCCGAGCTCGACGCGATCGAGCGGCCGGACCTCGGCGAGCTCGACTGGTTCCGGGACTGCGACCTGGCCGCGGTGGCCCGCGTGAACGACGAGGCCTACGGCTACGGCGACGAGGGCTTCGCGCCGGTGATCACGCGGCTCGACACGGACGAAGTCCACACCTACGGCGTCAGGGTCGACGGCGAGACCGCGGGCGTGATGGTCGCCATCGACGCCGGCGACGACACCGAGATCGCCTGGGTCGCGACCAGCGAGGCGGCGCGGGGGAGGGGCCTGGCGACGGCGCTCATGCGGCAGTCGCTCTGGGACGCGCGCGAGCGCGGCCGGCGGACCTCGACCCTGCAGGCGACGAAGCTCGGAGCGCCGGTCTACGAGCGGGTCGGCTTCCGGGACCTCGGCGCCCTGCAGATGTGGGAGCGGCGGCGCTGAGCGTGGCCGGTGGGCGCCTGAGCGCTCAGCAGGGTGCGCCGCGCGCCGCGGCGAGCGCGCACAGGGCGGGCTTCGGCCGCAGGTTCCGCCGCACGACCCCCCAGCCCGACTCCGCCGTGCGCAGCTCCTTCGGTCCGTCGATCAACCGGTGCACGACGATCGCGGCGACGTCGGGCATCGACTCGAGCGCCCGGTAGATGCTGCGCAGACCGGCGGCCTGATCGGCGTGCGAGTAGGGGAACGGGCCGGCCGTCGAGAGCCCGATCTCCGTCACCCAGATCGGGGTGCCGGCGGCGCCCGAGTCGAAGAGCGCGGCGCGGAGCGCGTCGAGGTGCTCCTCGATGTCGTCGAGGAAGCCCTCGCGCGCCTTGAAGCGCGGGAACGGGTGCATCGCGACGCCGTCCCAACCGCCCTCCGGGACCGCGTCGTAGGCGGCGCGCAGGAACTCGTCGTAGGCGATCTCGTTCTTCTCCGGGATCGTCTCGTAAAGCGGGGCCGAGCCGCCGAAGAGCACCGGGATCGCGGTCCCGCTCAGCGAGTTGGCGAAGTCGACCCCGGCGTTCGCCCAGGCGGCCAGGTTCGCCGCCTTCACCGGGTCGGGCTTGGGCATGAAGAAGTTGTCGAGGTTCGCCTCGTTCCAGCTCTCGATCGCGACCGAGTCCGGGTAGCGGTAGGCGACCTGGGCCGCGAACCGGGCCCAGTCGTCGTAGTGGGTCGGCCGCGGCGGCCGGGGCTGGAGGCCCTTGGCCGCGCAGGCGCCCTCGCTCTTGGTCCAGGCCCAGCACGGCGCGTCGGCGAGCACCCACAGGGGCCGCGTGCCGACCGCGCGGAAGTCCTCGGCGAGCGCGTCGTAGCGGCTCCAGTCCAGCTCGCCGCGCCTCTCCTCGATCACCCGCCAGGAGATCACGGCGCGGGTCGTGTCCGCGCCGGCACGCGCGACGAGCCCGAGCTTGTCGGCGTGGTGGGCCCATTCGTCGTTGAAGCCGAAGTGGACCCGCTCGGGGACGGCGGTCTCCCCGCCGGGGGCCTCCTGCGCGCCGGCCGGCATCGCGAACGCGACGAGCGCGAGGGCCAAAAGACCCGCGATTCCCGCCGCGGCCCGGGTCATCGGCGCCCGCAACCTTCCCCGCGCTCGGCGGCGAGCGCGCAGTAGGCGGGCTTGGGACTGCCCCCGCGGCGGACGATGCCCCATCCGGACTCGGCGGTCTTCAGGGTCTTCGGCTGGTCGATCACGCGGTGGACGATGATCGCCGGGACATCGCCTCGGGCCGACAGGCCGCGGTAGATCCGGACCAGCCCCCTGGCCTGCTCGGCGCCGGAGTACGGGCGCAGCCCCTCGGTCGAGAGGCCGATCTCGGTCACCCAGATCGGCGCACGCCGGTCGCCCGAGCCGCGCAGCGCGCGCCGCACGCGGTCGAGGTGCTGCTCGATGTCGCGTAGGTAGTGGACGCTTTTCTGGAACCTGGGGAACGGGTGCATCGCCACGGCGTCCCAGTGGCCGGGGCCCACCGCGGCGTACGCGCGCCGCAGGAACTCCCCGTAGGCGACCTCCTTCGGCGGCGTCAGCTCGGAGGGAAGCAGCGGCGAGAGCCCGCCGAGCAGGACCGGCATCGACGGATCGACGAGGTCGACGCCGGCGTTCACCCATGCGGTCAGCCAGGCCGCGAACTCCGGTGCCGGCTCGGGCCGCCAGAACGACCACAGGTTCGGCTCGTTCCACCCCTCGATCGCGACCGCCTCCGGGTAGCGCTGGGCGACCATCGCCGCGAACAGCCCGAACTCGTCGCCGTGCGACGCGGTTGGCGGGTACGCGGCCAGGCCGTGGGAGACGCACGCCTCCCAGGCCAGCTCGCGCGCCCAGCAGGGTGCGTCGCCGAGGACCCAGAGCGGCCGGACGCCGTTGGCCAGCATCCGCGCGTAGAGCCTGTCGTAGCGGCCCCAGCGATAGACGCCGGGATCGCGCTCCACCGCGCTCCATGAGAGCACGGCGCGGATCGTGTCGGCGCCGCCGCGGGCGACGAAGCGGATCCGCCGGCGATGGGAGAACCAGTCCTCGTTGTAGCCGAAGTAGGGCTCGGCGCCGGTCGCGGGCTGCGCTCGGGGCGCGGGCGGCGGCAGCTCGGGCGCGGACGCGGACGCGGCTGCCGGGAGCGCCGCGGCGGCGGCCGTCACCGCGATCGCGATCGCGATCGCCCGGCGAGCTCTTCGACCCCTGTACCGCATGAGCAGGAGAGGTTAGGGCGGGCGGTGACCGCGTGTGAGGGTCGGGGATAGGCTGCGCGTGTGCTCGCGGCAGCCGCCCTTCCTTGAACTCCTCGCCGGGCAGGCGGGTCGCCGGCAAGGTCGCCTGGACCGGGCTGCGCGCGCTGAACCGCACGGGACGGCTCTCGCGCTCGGGCGCGGTCGTCGAGCTGCGCCTCCACGGCCGCGCGGTCGCGGTTCCGCTCTGGGGCGGCATCGGCCTCGATCACGGCGGCATCCCGGACGAGCACCTGATCGGGGTGATGCGCTCGCTGCTCGGGCTGCGGGGCGGCGCCTTCGTCGACGTCGGCGCCCACGTCGGGCAGACCCTGGTCAAGCTCCTCGTGCTCGGCGATCCGCGCCCGTACCTGGGGATCGAGCCGAAGCTGCGCGCCGCCGCCTACGTCGAGGCCCTGCTCGCCGCGAACGGCCGCGTTGGCGACTCCGTGATCGCGGCGGCGGCGGGCGAGGCAGCGGGGATCGCCCTCCTCGAGGTCGCGGGCGACCTCGACGACTCCGCGAGCCTGCTCGAGCCCGGGGCGGCGGGCCGGGCCGGGCCGGGGGTGCGGCCGGTCCCGGTCGTCCGCGGCGACGACGCGCTCGCCACCGCCGGCATCGGCGAGCTCGGCCTGCTCAAGATCGACGCCGAGGGCGCCGAGCTCGAGGTCGTGCGCGGCTTCGAGGGCGCGATCGCCCGCGATCGCCCGCCGATCATGTGCGAGATCCTGCCCTTCGACTCGGAGCCGCGGCGGCGGCGCGCCGCCGAGCTCACCGAGCTCCTCGCCGGGCTCGGCTACGCGATGTTGCTCTGCGACTCGAGCGGACGCGCGCGGCGCGTCGACGCCGCCGCCGCCGATCGCGGCTTCGACGAGCGCGACTACGTCTTCGTCCCGGCGGACGAGGTCGACCGTCTTCCCGGCCTCGTGGTAGGCATCTAGGCATGCCCCGCCGCTACACCGAGGCCGAGCTCGAGAGCGCGATCGAGCGCCTCGGCGAGCGCGAGCGCTTCCGCGAGGCGGAGTCGATGGTCGCGGCCGCGGCGCCGCAGCTGCAGCTCGTCCTGGCGCAGGCGCTCGAGCACGGGGGCTGGTTCGGCGAGAGCCACGAGGCCGAGGTCCTGAAGGCGGCGACCACGCCCTCCGAGGAGGAGCGCCTCGCCGCCGTTCGCACCCTCCTCGCCGAGGAGGCGCGGATGGGGATGCTCGTCGGGGTCGCAGTAGGGTGGGCGCTCGCCGAGGAGCTGGCAAACGAGGAGGAGGAGAGCTGATGGGAGAGCGCATCGAGTTCGCGGCAAACGGCGGCACGGCGGAGGGTTACCTCGCCGAGCCCGAGGGCGAGGGCCCCGGAATGGTCGTGATGCAGGAGTGGTGGGGCGTCGACGACCACATCCAGGGCGTCTGCGACCGCTTCGCCGCGGAGGGCTTCGTCGCGCTCGCGCCCGACCTCTACCACGGTGAGACCACCGACCAGCCCGACGAGGCCCAGCAGAAGATGATGGCCCTGAACATGGACGAGGCCGAGAAGGAGATGCGCGGAGCGGTCGACTTCGTCGCCGCGCACGACAAGTGCAGCGGCGAGGTCGGCGCCGTCGGCTTCTGCCTCGGCGGCGGCCTGTGCGTCTGGGCGGCCTCGGTCAACCCGAAGGTGAACGCGGTCAGCACCTTCTACTACGTGATGCCGCACGGCAAGCCCGACTTCTCGAACATCGACGCGCCCGTGCTCGGCCACTTCGGCACCGGCGACGACTTCATCCCGGTCGAGGACGCGAAGGCGCTCGAGGAGGAGCTGCGCAGCGCCGGTGTCGACGCCGTCTTCGAGTACTACGAGGACGCGGGACACGCCTTCTTCGCCGATCACGACCGGCTCGGCACCTACGACGAGGAGAAGTCGAAGAGCGCCTGGGACCGGACCGTCGGCTTCTTCCGCAAGCACCTGGGCGCGAGCGGCTGACCAGATAGCCTCCACTCCCGATGGAGGCGAAGGAGTTCTCGCTAGCCGACGCGGTTCCGAGGCTGAGCCGCACCGAGCGCGGCGATTTCCAGGAGACCAGCGACCCCGCTCTCGAGAGCTCGGCTGACCGCGGCCGGGCGAAGCTGCTCGGCTACACCGAGCTCTACGAGCTCTGGGAGCGCCAGCAGTGGCTGACCCAGGACCTCGACTTCTCCCAGGACCGCGTCGACTGGCACGAGCGGATCCCCGAGGACGAGCGCTACCGGCGCATGTACGGGCTCTCCGCGTTCTTCGTCGGGGAGCAGAAGGTGGCGGACGAGCTCGGGCCGATCATGCGGGCGGCGCCGACCGAGGAGATGCGGATCTTCCTGGCGACCCAGATCGTCGACGAGGCCCGGCACGTGCGCTTCTTCGAGCGCTTCTACTCGGAGGTCGGGGTGCTCGAGGGGACCTCGGACCTCGCGAGCCGGCTCGAGATGACCAGCAAGCACACGAACGAGTCCTTCGCCGAGCTCTTCGACGGGCTGCTCGCCTCGCGGGTCGACCGGCTCGCCGCGGAGCCCGAGGACCTCGAGACCCTGGTCGAGACGATCACGCTCTACCACATGATCATCGAGGGGGTCCTCGCCCTCACGGGCCAGCACTTCATCATCGAGTACAACACCCAGGAGGGGACGCTGCCGGGCTTCGTCGAGGGCTTCTCCAACGTCGCCCGCGACGAGCACCGCCACATCGCCTTCGGCGTCCGCTTCCTCACCGACATGGCCGAGCGGGACGCTCGCTACCGCACGGCGATCGAGCGCATGCTCGGCGAGGCGCTGCCGGTGGCGGACGGAGTCCTCACCCCGCCCTGGCCGCCCGAGGAGGACCTCTTCCTCGCCGGCCAGAGCCGCGAGGACACGCAGGCGTTCGCCGCCCAGTGCCTGACGCGCCGCCTCAAGGTCATCGGGCTGGCGGGCTGACCGCGGCCCCCGGCCGCGCGAGCGAGCCGACCCTTCCCGAGCTCCTGCGCGCCGCCTGGCGGCGATCCGGCCGTCTCGGCCGCGCCGCGCTCGTCCTGCTCGCGCTCGCCATCCTCGCCGTCGCCGCCTGGCTCCTCCTCGGCCGCGGCGGGGACTCTTTCGCCTACTCGGGCCCGGAGGCGCCGCCGTTCTCGATCTCCTGGAGCGAGCTCGACCGCGCCGAGGCGCCCCCGGGAGCGCTGCTCGCGCTCGGCGACGCCGGCGGTGAGACCCTCACCGTCCGCCCGCTCGAGACCGCCGCCGGGGACGGGGGCGAAGAGCCGCTGCCCGGCCTCGCGCTCGCCGCGGACGACGCGGCGGCGCGGATCGCGGACGCCCATCCGGGCGCGCGAATCGTGCTCGAGGGCCGCACGGAGCTCGCCGTCGACCGCGGGCCGGAGGCCTACCAGCTCGCGTTCACCGCGCCCGGCGACGGGGACGGGATCGTGATCGGCAAGGCCCTGCTCGTGCCCGACCCCGACGACCCCGGCCGGGGCGTCGAGATCGAGATCGCCGAGCGCACCACGAGCGCGCGGGTCGCCGAGAAGGTCGGCGAGGCGCCGGCGGGGTTCTTCCTCAACTGGCCGATCCAGCTGCTGCTCGAGGACGCCGCGTCGGTGCGGACGAGCGAGGCGTTCGAGGAGCCGCTGCGGAGCTTCGCCTTCGGCTAGGCGGCCGGCTCGACCGGGGCGACCGGGACGCGACCGTCGTCGGCGGGCGCCACGCCGGGCTGGGCGCCGGGGAGCGCGGGCGCCAGCGAGGGGTCGCCGCCGCTGGGCGCCGGGGCGGTCGTCACGGGCCCGTCGTGGGTGGGTGTGGCGGAGACGTCGCCGGAGGTGGTCGGCGGCCGCTCGTGCGCCGTGGCGCTCCCGATCTCGGTGTCCCCGGCCGTGGCGCCGTCGTCCGCGCCGGGGCTCACGAGCGGGGTCGAGGGTGCGGGCGCGGCCGCCTCGGGCGGTGTCTGGGCGTCGACCGGCGCCGGCTCGGCGGGCTCGGCGGGCGCGTCGCCGGCCGGGGCGCCGGCATCGGGCTTCGAGGGCTCGGTCGTCGGCAGCGTGACCGGGGCCGCGGGCTCGGTCTCGGCGGCCCTGGCGACCTTCGGCTCCGGGTTCGCGGGGGCCTCGGCGACGATCGCGTTGCGATCGACGGGCTGCTCGGACGCGACGTAGTTCTTGACCTCGACGGCTCCCGCGGCGACGACGGCCGCCGTCGCCGCCGTCGCGACCGCCTTGGTGCCGATCGCGCCGCCGATCGCGCCGATCCCGCCGCCCAGCGCCCCGCCGCCGGTCGCGGCCGCGGCGCCGCCGATCGCGCCGCCGGCGGC
>DASUSH010000017.1:0-2972 GCA_036375215.1 Solirubrobacterales bacterium | reverse complement strand
CGCCCGGCGCGGCTTCGACCGCTTCGAGCGCCTCGTGGGGGACGCGCTGCGGCTCGTCGCCGAATGCCCGTGCGAGTCCGGCTGCCCCTCGTGCGTCCAGAGCCCCAAGTGCGGAAACCTGAACGACCCGCTGCACAAGGCCGGCGCGATCGAGCTGATGGAGGGGATGCTCGGCCGGCGGGCGCGCGGCTAGCCTCTCGAGCAATGCAGCCCCGACCCGTCCAGGTCGCCGTGATCGGCAAGGGAGTCGCCGACGACGAGCTCGAGGGGTACGCCGAGGACGTGGGCCGGCGGCTGGCCGAGGAAGGGGCGCGCGTCGTCTGCGGCGGGCTGGGGGGAGTGATGAGCGCGGTCGCGCGCGGCGCCTCGCAGGCGGGCGGCGACGTGATCGGGATCGTCCCGACCGAGGAGCCCGAGCAGGCTAACGAGCACTGCACGCACGTCGTCGCCGCGGGCGTCGGCTACGCGCGCAACCTCGCCGTGGTCGCCTCGGCCGACGTGGTGATCGCGATCGGCGGCGAGTGGGGGACGCTTTCGGAGATCGGCCACGCGCGTCAGTTCGGCCGGCCGGTGGTCGCGCTTGCGAGCTGGACGCTGACGGCCGGCGGCGAGATCCCAGGGGGGTTGGGAATCGAGGTCGCCGACGATCCCGGCGGCGCGGTTCGCCTCGCGCTGGCGACGGCGGCGGAGCGCCGAGCCGCGCGGGCCGAGCGCTAGCCTGTGACGGCCTCGGGCGAGGTAGCTCAGTTGGTAGAGCACACGACTGAAAATCGTGGTGTCGCCGGTTCGATTCCGGCCCTCGCCATCCCTGGCTCGCCGGGATCGAACCGGCGACCGGCCTCGCCATCCCTTGCTCGGCGGGTTACCCCAGCCGCTTCTCGAACCAGTGATCAGCGAACGGCTCGTCGTTGAATGCCGGGACCTCGGCCCAGCCGGCTGAGCGGTAGAGCCTCAGCGCTTCGGTGAGGTCGGCGCTCGTCTCGAGGCGGGCGACGAGGGCGCCGCCGGCCTTTGCGCGCTCCTCGAGGTGCTCGAGGAGGCGCCGGCCGAGCCCGAGGCCGCGCGCCTGCGGGGCGATCCACATGCGCTTGATGTCGGTCTTGCCGCCGGCGTGGTGCTTGATCGCGCCGCAACCGATCGCCTCATCCCGCAGGTAGGCGACGAAAAACTCACCGGCGGGCGGGCGGACCTCGTGGGGGAGGGCGGTGGCGCCGACGGACGGGTCGAAGCCGCGGGACGAACGCCGGTTGAGCTCCGCGACGTACTCCGCCAGGCAGTGGCGCGCGTCGGGATGCTCGGGGTCGACGCTCACGATCTCGACGACCGGCTCGACCATCGCCTCGGCCATTCTCTCGACGCTAGTCAGACGCTCAGCTCAGCCACGCGCTCAGCTCGTCGAGCGCCTCGGGCCGCACGTAGTAGTAGGCCCACAGCCCCCGGCGCTCGGACTCGACGATGCCGGCGTCCTTGAGCTTCTTCAGGTGGTGCGAGACAGTCGGCTGGGAGAGGTCGAACAGGGGCACCAGCTCGCAGACGCAGACCCGGCCGGCGTGCTTGCGCAGCACGTCGACGAGCTGGATGCGAACCGGATCCCCCAGCGCCTTGGCGACGATGCCCATCCGCTCCGCCTGCTCGCGCTCGACGTCCGGATAGGCGACCGGCTCGCAGCAGACCTCGCCCTTCGGCCGCTTCTGCTTCGGTGCGAGTTCGAGGGTCGTCATGGTCCGTCGCCTCCGGATCGAGCGTCATCTATGAACGAACGTCGATTGAAACGATACTCGTCGATGGATGAAGTAACGTCGGGGCGGATGAGCGACGCCCCCGAGGTCCTGTTCGTCTGCGTCCACAACGCCGGACGCAGCCAGATGGCGGCCGGCCTGCTGAGCAAGCTCGCGGGCGACCGCGTGCGTGTTCGCACGGCGGGCTCGGAGCCCGCCGACCGGATCAACCCGATGGCCGTCCAGGCGATGGCGGAGGTCGGGGTTGATCTTTCCCGCGAGCAGCCGAAGCGGCTGACCGACGAGTCGGTTCACGAAGCCGACGTGGTCATCACGATGGGCTGCGGCGACGCCTGCCCCATCTATCCCGGCAAGCGCTACGAGGACTGGGAGCTCGAGGACCCCGCCGGCAAGGATCTCGAGACCGTACGCCGGATCCGCGACGAGATCGAGAGCCGCGTCCGCGAGCTGCTGGGCGAGCTGCGGATCTGAAGCCAGCATCCGTGCCCGCGAGTCCGTAGCTGCCACCCAAGCCATGCCGGGAGGGCTCCCGGATGCCGCCCGGCGTCCGCTTCGGGATAGTCAGGGCGTGGGCTGGCGCCATGATGAGAAAAAGGCGCGCAAGCTCGCCGATTCGGACCCGGCGGGCGCGGTCGCGCTGCTGGATCGGGTGATTCCGGCCGTCGAGAAATCGATGCTCGGCGAGACGGAGCACGTCCTCGAGTTGCTCGAGCTGAAGGCGGAGCTCGCCGAGCGCGCCGAGCAGGACGAGCTCGCGCGGGCAACCCGCGCCGATCTGCGTGAGCGGATCGACGCCGCGATCGCGGAAAGCGATGCCGTGATCGAGGCCGGCGAGGGCGGCGCGATGAAGATCGGCGGCGCCCTCGAGCAGAAGGCTCGCTGCCTCGATCGCCTGGGCGAGCCCACCGAGGCCAACCGCCTGCGCCTGCAGGCGGCCGACGTCAACCTCGCCGCAGTCGGGGACGAAGGGGCGAAGGCCCGGAACGCGGCGACGCCCTTCCTGGTCGCGACCCAGGGCGCCATGGGGTTCGAGACCAGCCGCGCCTTCCAGCATGGCTTCGAATCCAACTACCGGGCGGCGGCGGAGGTCCTTCGCGACCCGCTTCTGGCGGACGGCAGCGCGGTGGCGCTCGCGTACTGCAAGCGCTGCGGCGGCGTCGTCGAGGCGAACTGGAAGAAGCACCGCTGCGTGAAGAGGCACAAGGTGGACGAGGTCCGAGTCGTCCTGACGGA
>DASUSH010000016.1:0-45833 GCA_036375215.1 Solirubrobacterales bacterium | reverse complement strand
GCTTCCGGGCCGCCGACGTCCACCGGCTCTGGCACCTGCGCACGGTGAACTGCGGCCTCTCCGCCTTCGACCTCGGGGAGCGGCGGCATCCCGCCGACCCCGAGTTGCAGGGGTGGAGCTGCTCGGCCTGGATGGCGCTTCCCTGGGTCGACGACCACCCCTGAGCGCTGGCGGGGAGGGGGGATGGCCGCCTCGCACCCGGCTTCTCCCTTTTTTGATCGGCTGAGTCAACTTCCGTCGGAATCTCTGCTACTCTGCCGCGCCTTCTCATTGTCAAGCAATTCAATCGAGAAAGGTGAAAACCTTGAGAGACAATTGGTTCAAAGGGCGCGCGCGCCGATTCGCCAGGCCGGTTTCGGCCGCGGTCGCCGCGTCCGCGCTCGTCGTCGGCGTCGCCGCCTGCGGAGGCTCGAACGACGAGTCCTCGGCGAGCGGGGACGGCAGCGGCGGGTCGATCGACCTGGTCGCGTACTCCACGCCGGAGACGGCCTACACGGAGACGCTCGAGCCGGACTTCAACGCCCAGAACGAGGACGGCGAGGTCGAGTTCGCCAACTCGTTCGGCGCCTCGGGCGATCAGTCCCGGGCGGTCGAGGCGGGCCAGCCGGCCGACTTCGTCCACCTGCCGCTCGAGCCGGACATCACGCGTCTCGTCGACGCCGGGATCGTCTCCGAGGACTGGTCCGACGCCGATTACGGCGGCGGGATCCAGAACTCCGTGGTGGTCTTCGTCACCCGTCCGGGCAATCCGGAGGGCATCGAGGACTGGGAGGACCTGGTGACCGGCGACGTCGACGTCGTCACCGCCAACCCGTTCACCTCCGGTGGCGCCCGCTGGAACATCATGGCCGCCTACGGCCAGGTGCTCGAAAAGGGTGGCACCGAGGAGGAGGGACTCGAGTACGTGAAGCAGATGCTCGAGAACACCCCGATCCAGGACGCCTCCGCCCGTGACGCGCTGAACACGTTCATCGGCGGCGAGGGCGACGTCCTGCTCTCCTACGAGAACGAGGCGATCGGCGCGATCGAGGCCGGCGAGGAGGTCGAGTACACGATCCCCGACGAGACGATCCTGATCGAGACGCTGGGCGTGATCCCGACGGACGCTCCCAACGCCGAGGAGGCCGAGGCGTTCCGTGATTACCTCATCTCCGAGGAGGGTCAGACGGGCTGGGCCGAGAACGGCTACCGCCCCGTCGACGAGAAGGTCCTCGCCGAGTTCGAGGAGGACTTCCCGGAGCCCCCGGGCCTGTTCACGATCGAGGAGTTCGGTGGCTGGGAGACCGTCGCCACCGAGTTCTTCGACCCCGAGAACGGCTCGGTCGCCGATATCGAGCGTGAGCTTGGGGTGGCGACCGAGTAGGGCTCATGGCTACGCCGAATCAAAGAGGCATGGGCTCCACCACCCTGGCGCTCCCGAGGCCGGCCGCTTACAAGCGGCCGCGCCTCGGCGGCGCTTATGCGCAGCGCGGCATCGTCACGCTCTGGCTGAGCGTGATGGTGCTGCTGCCCATCGCTGCCCTCATCACCCGTTCCTTCGACGAGGGCCTCGCGGAGTTCTGGGACGAGATCACGCGTCCCGAGGCAATCGCGGCGCTCGAGCTGACGCTCGTCGTCTCGCTCGTGATCGTCCTGATCAACATGGTCATGGGCACGCTCATCGCCTGGGTTCTGATCCGCGACGAGTTCCGGGGCAAGGGGATCCTGAACTCGATCATCGACCTTCCGTTCGCGCTGCCGACGATCGTCGCGGGCCTAACCCTGATCGCGCTCTACGGCTCCAACGGGTTCCTCGGCCTCGACAATTTCGTCGCGACGAAGCTCGGCGTGATCACCGCGCTGCTCTTCGTCACCCTGCCCTTCGTCGTCCGCGCGGTGCAGCCGACGCTGCTCGAGCTCGATCGCGACATGGAGGAGGCGGCTGCCTCGCTTGGGGCCGGACCGCTCACCACCTTCAGGCGGATAGTGCTGCCGAACCTGGCGCCCGCGGTCCTCGCCGGCGCGGCGCTGGCGTTCGCCCGCGCGGTCGGCGAGTTCGGCTCGCTGATCCTGATCGCGAAAGCGACCCAGGAGGTCTCCTCCATCTACATCTTCAAGCAGGTCGAGGGCGGCAACATCACCGGCGCCGCCGCGGTCTCCGTGGTGCTCCTGCTCGTCTCCCTGGTCATCCTCTTCGGGATCAACTTCATCGGACGGCGGAGCGTGAAATATGACCGCTAACGCCGCCTCGCTCGGACAGGGACGCGCGAGCAAGTGGGGCCTGCGGACGGTCGCGCTCGTCTATCTCGGGCTGCTCCTGATCCTGCCCGTGATCGGGATCTTCTTCGAGGCGATCTCCTACGGGATCGGCACCGCGATCGACGCGGTGACGACTCCCGAGGCCCAACACGCCTTCTTCCTGACGATCGTGATGTGCCTGATCGCGGTGCCGCTGAACACGATCTTCGGCGTGCTCACCGCGCTCGTCCTCGTCCGCCAGAAGTTCCGCGGCAAGGCTTTCCTGAACGCGCTTATCGATCTCCCCTTCGCGATCTCGCCGGTCGTGATCGGTCTCGCGCTCCTGCTGCTCTACGGCCCGCGCGACAGCTGGCTCGGGGAGTGGTTCTTCGAGAACGGGATCCAGATCATCTTCAGTCCGATCGGGATGGCGATCGCGACGACGTTCGTCTCGCTGCCGTTCGTTGTCCGCGAGGTCGAGCCGGTCCTCCGCGAGATCGGCACCGACCAGGAGCAGGCCGCGTCGACGCTCGGGGCGAGCGGCTGGCAGACGTTCTGGAGGATCACCCTGCCGGCGATCCGCTGGGGGGTCACCTACGGCGTCGTGCTCGCCACGGCCCGCGCCCTTGGCGAGTTCGGCGCGGTCAGCGTCGTCTCCTCGAACGTCGCCGGCGAGACCGAGACCGTGCCCCTCTTCGTCGCACGCCAGTACGAGCTGCTCGGCGACCACGTCGCTGGGGCTTACAGCGCCTCGATCGTGCTGGCGATCCTGGCGCTTCTGACGCTCGCCTCGATGAATCTCATTCGGCGCCGCGACAAGGTCGCGGCGACCCCGACCACGATCGCGATCGCGCCCCAAGTCACCGAGCCAACCGATGAGGAGGATCCCCGATGAGCATTGAGGTCCAGAACGCGTCCAAGAACTTCGACGGCTTCGCCGCGCTCACCGACGTCTCGATCAACGTTCCCGACGGCTCGCTCACGGCGCTGCTCGGCCCGAGCGGCTCCGGCAAGTCGACCCTGCTGCGGATCATCGCCGGGCTCGAGGTACCCGACTCGGGCCGGGTCGTGATCTCGGGACAGGACGTGACCAGGCAGAGCGTGCGGGAGCGCGACATCGGCTTCGTCTTCCAGCACTACGCGGCGTTCAAGCACATGACCGTGCGCGACAACATCGCCTTCGGCCTGCGCATCCGCAAGACCCCGCGCGACAAGATCCGCGACCGGGTCAAGGAGCTCATGCACCTCGTGCAGCTGCAGGGGATGGCGCATCGGTATCCGTCGCAGCTCTCCGGCGGGCAGCGCCAGCGCATGGCGCTCGCCCGGGCGCTCGCGGTCGAGCCCAAGGTGCTGCTGCTCGACGAGCCCTTCGGCGCGCTCGACGCGCGGGTCCGCAAGGAGCTGCGGACCTGGCTGCGCCGCCTCCACGACGAGGTCCACGTGACGACGATCTTCGTCACCCACGACCAGGAGGAGGCGATGGACGTGGCCGAGCAGATCGTCGTCATGAACGAGGGCAGGGTCGAGCAGGCCGGCGAGCCGCGCGACCTCTACGAGCAGCCGCAGACCGAGTTCGTGATGAGCTTCGTCGGGCCGGTCAACAAGCTCGGCGACTCGTTCATCCGGCCGCACGACCTCGACGTGATGCTCGAGCCGAACGGGGGACCTGTGCGCGAGGCGATGGTCGAGCGCGTCGTCCACCTCGGCTTCGAGGTCCGCGTCGAGCTTGCCCTGCCCGACGGCGAGAAGCTCTGGGCCCAGCTCACGCGGGTGGAGGCCGATTCGCTCGAGCTCGACGACGGCACGATCGTCTACGTGCGCCCGAGCCGGCGCAAGACCTTCCGCGACGGCCAGCCGCACACCGAAGAGATCCAGGCCCTGCAGCAATGAGCCCGGCCGCGATCGCCCTCTTCGTACTCTGCGCGGCGCTGATCGGGTTCCTCTGCCTCGTCGCCTGGGGCCTCGGCAGTGCCGCCGCCGAGGACCTCGAGCGCTCGCGCCGCCGCGGTCGCTCCGATTAGTTTCCCGCGCGGTCGCGGTCTAAGCACCGAGACGAACACGACAAGGGAACGGTGGGAGGCTTCGATGCAGACTGTCATCTCGAAAGACGGCACCGCGATCGCCTACGACCGCGTGGGCAGCGGGCCGGTGGTGATCCTGGTCGCCGGCGCGCTCGGCTATCGCAAGTTCAAGAAGACCGAGCGGCTCGCGAGCCTGCTCGCCGAGTCCTGCACGGTCGTCAACTACGACCGGCGGGGACGCGGTGACTCGACCGAGGCTGGGCCGTTCGCCCCGGAGCGCGAGGTCGAGGACCTCGCCGCCCTGATCGAGGCTGTGGGCGGCTCGGCTTCGCTCTGGGGCTGGTCTTCGGGCGGTGCCCTGGCCCTGAGCGCCGCCGCCGCGGGCATCGGCGTCGAGCGCGTCTCGGTCTACGAGGTCCCGTTCATCGTCGACCCGCAGGCGACCCGGCCGACGCCGGACTACGGCGAGCGCCTCGACGCGCTCGTCGCCGCCGGCGACCGCGACGGGGCCGTCAAGCACTTCATGCGAAACTCGATCGGCATCCCGGCGCCGTTCGTCGCGATGATGCGGCTGGCGCCGATGTGGAAGGGGCTGCGGGCGACGGCGCTCACGCTGCCCTACGACTGGGCCGCGCTCCGGAAGGACCGGATGTACGGAGCGGCGCTCGACCCGGACGAGTTCGCCGCGATCACGATGCCGGTGCAGGTGGTTTCCGGCTCGAAGAGCCCGGACGTGCTGCGCGACGGCTCACGCGCCCTCGCCGAGGTGCTCCCGAACTCCGAGCTTCGCGAGCTCCAGGGGGTCAGCCACAACATCAAGATGGAGAAGCTCGCCCCGGTCCTCGCCGAGTTCATCGCGGGCGACCCGGCTCGAGCCGGCGCCGGGGAGGCGATCGACCCCGAGCCGGCGCCGGCGATTCAGTCGGGCTAGTGGGGCTGCCAGACGTCGGGCCCCTCGGTGAGCTCGACGATCTCCGGCGGCAGCTCGCCGGCGACGATGTCGGCGAGCGTCACGGACTCGAGGACGTCGCGGATATTCGCCCGCAGGGCGATCCAGACCGACTGCAGGGGCTGGGACGCCCCGCGGTACTCGAGGTCCTCGGGGCGCTCGCCGCGGGTCGTCGCCAGCGGCCCTTCGACGGCGCGGATGATCTCGGCAAGCGTGATCTCCGCCGGCGGGCGGCTGAGCCAGTAGCCGCCCTCGGCGCCGCGCTGGCTCTGCACGAGGCCGGCGTGGCGGAGCTCGCCGAGGATGTTCTCGAGGAAGCGGAGCGGGATCTTCTGCGCGTCGGCGATGCGCTCGCCCTTGACCGGGGTGACGACCTCCTCCGTTGCGAGCTCGATCGAGGCCCTGACCGCGTAGTCCGCCTTCGCCGAGATCCGCATGGCCCAATTATGCGCGGTGGAGCGGGCGGAGCCAACCGGGCGATCGCAGCGGTCAGGCCAGCCCGAGGACCGCGTAGCGGGCGCCGAGGGCGAGGGCGAGGATCCCGAGCCCGCGGCGCAGGAGCGGCTCCGGCAGGCGCGGCGCGAGCCGCAGGCCGGCGAGCCCGCCGGCGAGCCCGCCGGCGCCGATCGCGATCCCGATTCCCCACTCGGGGGCGATGTCGCCGGGCTCGGTGAGGCTGAGCAGGGCGTAGGTGGCGACCCCCGCGATCGAGGTGAGGAAGGTCGCGGCGAGCGTGGCGGGCGCGACCTCGGCGATCCCGAAGCCGACCCCGGCGAGGATCGGGGCGAGGATCGAGCCGCCGCCGATCCCGTAGATCCCGCCGATCGTGCCGACGGCGAGCGCGAGTGCGACGACCTGGTGGTCGGTAAGCCGCGGGCGCTCGCCGGGCCGCGCCGGCCCGCCGAGCGCCAGCCAGGCGCCGAGCGGCGCCAGCACGGCGGCGATCACGAGGTAGAACGCCTCCGGCCCCGAAAGGAGCTCGACCCGGATCACCGCCCCGGCGACGACGCCGGGCAGCGTGCCGAGGACGAGCAGGCGGACAAGCGACCCCCGCAGGCGGCCGGCGCGGTGGAACTGGGCGAGCGCCCCCGGGATCGCGACCAGGTTGTAGAGCAGGTTGGTTGGCGTCACCGCCGGGCTCGGCACGCTCAGGACGCTGACCTGTACCGGGACCAGGAAGACCGCGCCCGAGACGCCGACGGGGGTGGTCACGACCGCCACCGCGAACGCGATCGCGGCGCCGACCAGGGCTTCGTCCAGCATCGCAGGAGGCTACGGCTAGGCTTGCGTGCGAGCAACCGGACTCGAACGAAAGGAGCCCCGATGAGGCTCGGAAACCTCGCCAACAAGGCGAAGCAGGCGGTGGACAAGCGGGGCGGCATGGACGCCCTCAAGGGCGACGCCGCGGAGCTCAAGGAGATCGCCAAGGGCAAGGGCAGCCTGAAGGAAAAGGCGAAGGCCGCGGGCGACGCGGTGAAGAAGCCGGGCAAGGCCGAGGAGCCGCCCGCGCAGGCTCCGGCGGGCGAGCCGACGGCCGGCGCGCCGACGGCGCCGCAGCCCGACAAGCCGGCGCCCCCCGCCGGCGAGCAGGGGCAGGGCTAGGGGAATGGGTGCAGGGGCCGGGCGGGGGCCCGGCAGCGGCGTGAGCCGAGCCCGCCTGCTCGCGTGGGCGCTCGCGCCGGCCCTGCTCGCCGCGCTCGTCGCGGCGCAGGGGGCGCTGGCGTCGCTCGACGCGTCCTTCGTGCAGGCGCACCGCGGCGGAGCGATCGCCACGGTCAAGGGCAAGCAGAAGCCGGTCTACGGCGAGGAGACGATGACGGCCTTCAAGGCGGCCGCCGAGAAGGGATACGTGCTCGAGCTCGACGTGAAGATCTCCGCGGACGGAGTGCCGATGGTGATCCACGACGCGACGCTCGACCGCACCACGTCCTGCGACGGACAGGTTGCCGCGCGCACCGCCGCCGGGATCGTCAGGGGCTGCCCCGTCGACCTGCTCGGCACGGGCGACGTCACGAAGCGGCTCGGGCCGAAGAGCAAGCGGCTCGACAAGGTGCCGACCCTCGCGAGGTTCCTGCGGTTCGCGGATCGCGGCGGCGCCGAGATCAACCTCGAGATCAAGAACGTGCCGACCGATCCCGACTTCGACTCGGGCTCGACCTACGCGACCACGGTCGCCCAGGCGATCCGGGCCTCCGGCTTCCCGCCGAAGCGCCTGATCGTGCAGAGCTTCTGGCCGGCGAACCTCGACGTGATCCAGGCGGACCCGTACTTCGACCGGGCCGAGACGGCGCTGCTCACGCTCCACGACCTGAACAACGCGGGCGGCCCCGCGGCGGCGTCGACGGCGGGGTATGACTGGGTCTCGCCCGAGTGGCCCATCGACCGGGCTTACGTCGAGGAGGCCCACGGGCTCGGGCTGCGCGTCGTCCCGTACACGATCAACACCCGCGCCGACGTCGCCGCGGCCACCCGGTTCGGCGTCGACGCCGTGATCACGGACGATCCCGGGATGGCTCGCCGCGCCGCGGCCGGCGCCGGTTGAGCCGCCGGCGGGCGCGATGAGATCACGCCGGATCGGGAGCGTCGCGCTCGCGATCGCCGGTGCGGCCGTGCTGGTCGCCGGCCTGCTCGCCTTCTACGCGCGCACGCAGGTCCTCGACGAGGCGCGCTTCGCGGACCGCGCCGGGGCCACGCTCGAGGACGACGCCGTCCGCGACTTCGTCGGCGACCAGATCGTCACCGCGGTGATCGAGCGCGGGCAGACCGACCTCCTCGCCGCGCGCCCCCTGCTCGAGACCGTCGTCCGCACCGCGATCGACACCGAGCCGTTCGAGCGCATCTTCCGCCGGGCCGCGCTCGAGGCGAACCGGGTGCTGTTCGCCCGCGACCGCCCGAGCGTCGCCTTCGAGCTCTCGGACGCCTCGCAGGTCGTGCGCTTCGCGCTCCAGCAGTTCGCCCCGGAGCTCGCCGACCAGGTCCCGAAGGAGCTCGACCTCGCCCTGGTCGAGCTGAAGGAGCGCGAGTTCGCCCGCGAGACGCTCGACATCGCCGACCAGGTCCGCACCCTGGGCCTGGTCCTCCCGATCGGGGCCCTCGTCCTGTTCGCGCTGGCGATCCTCGCCGCGCCCGACCGCCGCCTCGGCGTGCTTCGCTGCGCCGCGGCCGCGGCCGCGGCCACCGGCGCGCTCGCGGTCGTGATGCTGATCGTCCGGGACCGCGCCCTCGCCGGCACCTACGGGTCCGACGAGACCTCCGACGCCGAGATCCGCGACGCCCTCTCGGGCGCGCTCGACGCGTTCCTCGGGGACCTCCTGGTCTGGGCGCTGGCGATCGCGCTCGGCGGGGTCGTCGTGGCCGCGGCGGCGGCCGTGCTCGACCCCGAGGACGTCGAGGCGCCGCTCGCCCGCCTGCGCCGCCGCGCCGCGCCGCCGGAGGGCCGCGCGGCCCGGGGGATCTGGGGCGCGGCGGTGATCGCGCTCGGCGTCCTGGTCGCGCTCGAGCCCGATGCCTCCCTGCGCCTGCTCGCGTTCGGCGTTGCTGCACTCCTCCTGTTCATCGGGGCGAGCCAGCTGCTCGCCACCCTGGGGCGCCCCGATACCGACCCCGCCGAGGCCGAGCGGGCCCGGCGGCGGTCCCTGGTCGGGGCGAGCGCCGCGGGGCTCGCGTTCGTCGCCGTGATCGCGGTCGTCACCCTCGTCCTCGCCGAGAGCGCGAGCGATCCCGACGCCCGCGCATCCACCGCGGCGGGCACCTGCAACGGCTCGAAGGGCCTCTGCGACCTGCGGCTCGACCAGGCCGTCTTCGGCGGCACCCACAACTCGTTCTCCGCCGCCGACAGCCCGGGCTGGTTCATCGCGAACCAGCGGCGCACGATTTCGCGCCAGCTCGCCGACGGCGTCCGCCTGCTCCTGCTCGACCCCCACTACGGGGTCGGGAGCACCGGGAAGGTCAGCACCGACTTCGATGCCGAGGGCCGCGACGAGAACCGGGTCGCCCGCCAGCTGCCGCCGGAGACCCTCGACGCCGCGCAGCGGCTCACCGGCAGCCTCGGGCTCGGCGGCGGGGGCGCCACCGGCGAGCAGGACGTCTGGCTCTGCCACACCGTCTGCGAGCTCGGCGCGACGCGGATGACCGATGCCCTCGGCGCGGTCTCCGCCTTCCTCGAGCGCAACCCCGGCGAGGTGGTGATCCTCTACGTCGAGCCGTTCGTCGCGCCCGACGACCTCGAGGCCGTATTCCGCCGGTCGGGGCTGCTCGACGACCTCGCGCGGCTCGACCCGGGCCTGCCGATGCCGACCCTCGGCGAGCTCGTCGGCGCCGGCCGCCGCGTGCTCGTGATCACCGAGCGCGGCGCCGGACCCGAGTACCCCTGGTACCACGACGACGACGAGTTCGTCCAGGACACGCCGCTCGGCATCACCCAGGTCGGCCAGCTCAGCTGCGAGCCGAACCGCGGCACCGCGGCGAACCCGCTCCTGATGCTGAACATGTGGGCCGACGTCTTCCCGCCCAGGGTCGAGCCGAACATCCCCTTCAACGACAAGCAGCTGATCCTCGACCAGGTCGACGAGTGCGAGCGGGTCCGCGACCACCAGGTGAACCTGATCGGCGTCGACTTCTACGACAGGGGCGGCCTGATCGACGCCGTCGACGAGCTGAACGCCGAGCGCGTGGCCGCCCTCGAGGGAGCGCGGGAGGCGGCCGGACTTGGATGATCGATGGACGCTTGTCCGCGCACCCGTCACAATGACGACATGAGCGAGCCGCTCCGCGACGCCCACGGCCGAGTGCTCACGGACCTCAGGGTCTCCGTCACCGACCGTTGCAACTTCCGCTGCCGGTACTGCATGCCCGCCGAGGGCATGGACTGGCTGCCGCGCGAGGAGATCCTCTCCTTCGAGGAGATCGAGCGGCTCGTCGGCATGCTCGTCGCGCTCGGCATCACCGAGGTCCGCCTCACCGGCGGCGAGCCGCTGGCCCGCCGCGACTTCCCGGTGCTGGCGGCGAAGCTCGGCGCGATCGAGGGGATCGACGACCTCTCGGTGACGACCAACGGCTACTTCCTCGAGCGCGACGCGGCGGCCCTCGCCGACGCCGGCATCGACCGGGTGAACGTCTCGCTCGACTCGCTCGTCCAGGGGCGGTTCTTCGAGATCACCCGGCGCGACGCGCTCGACAAGGTGATGCGCGGGCTCGAGGCGGCGGCTGCCCAGCCCGAGCTGCGGCCGATCAAGGTGAACGCGATCGCGATGCGGGGCTTCACCGAGGACGAGGCCCTGCGCTTCGCCGAGTTCGCCCGCACCACCGACTTCCAGGTCCGGTTCATCGAGTTCATGCCGCTCGACGGCGATCGATCCTGGACCCCGGACGCCGTCCTCACCGGGGACGAGATCCGGGCGATCATCGAGCGCGTGCACCCGCTCGAGCCCCTCCGGCGCGAGCCGTCCGCGACCGCGCGCGTCTACCGCTTCGCCGACGGCGCCGGGGAGATCGGCTTCATCAACCCGGTCTCGGAGCCGTTCTGCTCCGACTGCAACCGGATCCGGCTGACCGCCGACGGCAGGCTGCGCACCTGCCTCTTCTCGCTTCACGAGACAGACCTGCGCGCGCCCCTGCGCGACGGCGCGACTGACGACGAGCTCGAGCTGATCGTCCGCGACGCGGTCTGGCGCAAGGAGCTGAAGCACCGGGTGAACGAGCCCGGCTTCCGCCCGCCGGCGCGCACGATGTCGGCGATCGGCGGCTGACCTCGCCGAAGCTCCGGGCCCCGTGAGCGAGTGGCACGACCGGGCCCGGCCGCACGTCGAGGCGCTGCTCGAGCCGGGCGAGCAGCTCGCCGGCCTCTGCGTCGCGACCCAGTCGAGCGCGTTCCGCGGCCGCATGGTGGCGCTCGCGACCACCGACAGGCGCCTCCTCGTGCTTCCGCTCGACCGGAAGATCGAGCCGAGCGGCGAGCCGATCGCGATCGCGCCCGGTGAGATCGCGAAGGCGAGCGCGGAGGGCGCCGGCGGCGGCTGGGCGAACATCGTCGCCGCGGTCATGGACGGTTCCGCGGTGACCCTGAAGCTCCGCACCACGGGCGGCGAGAAGCTCAAGCTGATGATGATGAGCGGCGCCGGCCCGCTCGCGAAGTTCGGCGGCGGGGAGGAGCAGCGGGCCGGCGTGGAGGCGCTGGGCCGCTGGTTCGAGGCCGCGGGCGACTGACGCGAGGGAGGAAGGCGCGTCGGGGCGCCGCGGGGGCGGCCGGCGCGCTCGCGTCCCTAGATCGGCACCAACCGCGTCGCCGTCGCCTTCCAGGTGGCGACGACCGGGACTCCGGGCGCGAGGCCGAGCCGCTCCGCGGAGCCGGCCGTGACCTCGGCGGCGAGCGGCTGCGGCGCCTCGAGCCCGACCCGCGCCCGGTTGCCGATCGTCGTCACCGTGCTCACGCGAGCCTCGACCGCGTTCAGCGCGGAGCCCTCGCCGCTCCAGCCCGGGGGCTCGATCGAGACCTCCCAGGGAAGGACGGTCGCCGCGACCGTCCCCTCGCCCTCGTCGGTCGAGCGGATCGACCCGCCGCCCTCGAGGCGCACGAGGGTCAGCCCGCCGGGCTCCGGCTCGGCCTCGCCGTGCAGGACCGAGGCGCCGGTGAAGTCGGCGACGAACGAGGACGCGGGCGCCCCGGCGAGCCGGCCGGGCTCGTCGCGCTGGACGATCCGCCCGCCGTCGACGATCGCGACCTCGTCGGCGAGCATCGCGGCCTCCTCGAAGTCGTGCGTGACGAGGATCGCCGGCACGCGGATCTCGCGCAGCGTCGCCGCCAGCTCGCGGCCCGCGCGCGCCCGGCTGCGGGCGTCGAGCGCGGAGAGCGGCTCGTCGAGCAGGAGCACCCTCGGCTCGAGCGCGAGGGCGCGTGCGACGGCGACGCGCTGGCGCTCGCCGCCGGAGAGCTCGCGCGGGCGCGCGCTCGCGCGGTGTGCGATCCCGAACCGGGCAAGCAGCGCCCCGGCGCGCTCGCGGCGCTCGGCGCGAGGGAGGCCCCGCAGCGGGTAGGCGACGTTGTCGCGGGCGCTCAGGTGGCCGAAGAGGGCGTAGTCCTGGAAGACGTAGCCGCAGCGGCGGGAGCGCGGCGGGACGTCGATCCCGGCCGCGGTGTCGAGCCAGGTCTCGCCCGCGCAGGTGACCCGCCCGCGGTCGGGGCGGAAGAGCCCGGCGGCGACGCGCAGCACGGTCGTCTTGCCCGCCCCCGAGGGGCCGACGAGGGCGAGGCAGCGGTCGCTTGCGGCCGAGAGGCTCAGGGCGACCTCGAGCTCGCCGCGGCTGGCCTCGAGCTCAAGCTCGAGCATGGCCGAGCGCCTGCGGTCCGGAGGCGTAGCGAACGCCGAGCAGGATCGCCGCCGAGAGCGCGACGAGCACCCCCGAGAGCGCCAGCGCGCCCGTGAAGTCGGCGCCGAACCGGGCGACGATGGCGAGCGGCGCGGTCTGCGTCACGCCCTGGAGCGACCCGGCGAAGACGAGGGTCGCGCCGAACTCGCCGAGGGCGCGGCCCCAGGCGAGGGCGGCGCCGGACACGAGCCCGGGGCGCGCCGCCGGGATCGCGACGGCGAGGAGGGTGCGGAGCTCGCCGGCGCCGAGCGTCCGCGACGCGGCGAGCACGTCGGGATCGACCGAGGCGAACGCCGCCTGCGCCTGGCGGACGTAGAAGGGGCTCGCGACGAAGACGAGCGCGACGATCACCCCGGCGGTCTGGAAGACGAGCTCGATCCCCGCGTCGCCGAGCGCGCCCCCGACGAGGCCCTCGGGGCCGAGCGCGGCGAGCAGCCCGATCCCGGCGACCGCGGGGGGGAGGACGAGCGGCAGCTCGACGAGCGTCGTCGCCAGCGAGCGGCCGCGGAACGAGCGCGTGGCGAGCAGGTAGGCGGCCGGGGTGCCGACGAGCAGGATGATCGCCAGCGCGATCGCGGTCGCGATCAGGCTGAGGCGCAGCGCGTCGAGCGCCGCGGGCTCGCCGAGCGCCGCGACCAGGTCGGCGGGGGGCACGTCGACGAAGATCGCGACGATCGGGAGGGCCAGGAAGGAGAGCAGGAGGGCGAGCGCGAGCCAGGCGGCGAGCGCGAACGCCGGTGAGCCCCTCATCGGCCCGGGGGCGGTCCGAACCCGGCCTCGGCGAGCGCGTCGGCCCCGTCGCCCGCGAGCAGGCCGTCGACGAACTCCAGGGCGCCCGCGGCGTTCGGGGCGCCCTCGACGACGCCGGCGCCGTAGACGACCTCCGGCCGCAGCGCCGCGGGCAGCGTGATCTGGCGAAGCTCGGGGGCGGCGGCGACGTCGGAGCGGTAGACGAAGCCGGCATCGGCCGCGCCCTGGGTCAGCTTGCCGACGATGCCCTTGACGTCGGACTCCTCGGAGCGGACGTTGTCGAGGATCGCCTGCCGGGCCGCGGGTTCGAGGCGGCCGAGCGCCGCCAGCGTGTAGGAGCCGACCGGGACGCCGGGGGCGCCGATCACGACGTCGAGCCCGGGCTCCTCCAGGTCCTCGATCGAATCGGCGGCGGAGCCGGCCGGGGTGGCGATCACCAGCTCGTTGGTGGCGAACTCGACCGGCGCCTCGAGCAGGCCCTCCTCGTGCAGGTCCTCGGGCAGCGCGGTGTCGGCCGAGGCGAAGACGTCGGGCCTGGCTCCCTGGCGGATCTGGGCGGCGAGGTCGCCGGAGCCCCCGAACTGGAGCTTCAAGTCCGCGGGCGCGAGGTCCTGGGCGTACCGCTCGAACGCGCCGGTGAGCGACGCGGCGGCGGAGACGCGGAGCTCGCCGGCCGAGGTGGAGCCGCCGTCATCGCTCCCGCAGGCGGTGAGGACGAGGGCGGCGGCGAGGGCGGCGGCGGGCCGCCTCACGCGCCGCGCTCGACCATCACCGAGGTCGCCTTCACGGTCGCCGTCGCCGGCTCGCCCTCGACGAGGCCGAGCTCCTCGACGGCGTCCCGGGTGATCGCCGCGGTGATCCGGTGCGGGCCGGCCTCGATCTCGACGAGGGCCATCACGCCGTCGGTCTCCACCGAGAGCACCCGGCCGGGGAAGCGGTTGCGGGCGGAGAAGGTGCCGCCGGTCGCGTGGCGGGCCGGGGAGTCGCGGAGGCGCTCGACCTCCGCGGCCGGCACGAGCCTGCGGTTGCGCTTGTCGCGCCTCGTCTTGAGCTTGCCGGCGCGGTCCCAGCGCCGCAGGGTGTCGGGGGAGACGCCGAGCGCGCTAGCGGCCTCGCCGATCGTCAGGTCCTTTCCCATCTGCATAAGCATTGCATATGCAAGCGCATCGCTTAGCATCGGCCGGCAACGGACCCGGAGAACTGGAGGTCGGATGAGGGCAGACGAGTGGATCGAGAAGTTCGCGGCCGAGATCGGCGCCCGCGCGCCCGGCGAGGAGACGGTGGGCGAGCTGCTCGAGCTGGCCGCCAGCGCCGCGCACGGGTCGGAGCGGATCGCGGCCCCGATCGCGTGCTACATCGCCGGCGTCACCGGAGCGCCGCTCGCCGAGCTGCGCTCGATCGCGGACGGGATCTCGGGCCCGGAGGAGTAGGGCGGGCTTGCGCGTAGCCGAACTCTGGCGCTATCCGGTCAAGTCGATGCGCGGGGAGCGCCTCGCGCGGGCCGACGTCCTCGCCGACGGCTTCGCCGGCGACCGGCTACTCCGGGTCGAGGACGGGCGCGGCCTCGTCACCGCCCGGCGCAAGCAGCGCCTGGTCGGGGTGGAGACCGGGATCGACGGCGCCGGGGAGCCGCTCGTCGAAGGCGAGGCCTGGGAGTTGCCGGCGACCGCCGCGCGCGTCCGCGAGCTGGTCGGGCCGGAGGCGCGGCTCGTCCGCACCGACGGCGGCAAGCGCTTCGACGCGGCGCCCGTCCTCGTCTGCACCGACGGCGCGCTCGCGGCCCACGGTGCCGACCGCCGGCGGTTTCGGCCGAACGTCGTCGTCATCGGTGTCGAAGGGCTCGGCGAGCGCGACTGGGTCGGAGGAGAGCTGACGATCGGGGAGGTCGTGCTGCGGGTCGTGGAGGTCTGCGAGCGCTGCGCGGTCACCGCGATCGACCCCGACACGATCGAGGTCGACCCCGAGGTGCTGCGGCGCACGAACGAGGAGTTCGGCGGGATCATGGGTGTGTATTGCGCGGTCGCCCGGACCGGTACGATCGCGGTCGCCGACGAGGTCAAGGTGGGGGATGGGAGCTGAGATGCCGAGCACCGAGCGCGTCACCTACTGCCGGATCTGCGAGCCGCTCTGCGGGCTGGTCGCGACCGTCGAGGACGGGCGCGTCACGAAGCTCCGCCCCGACCCCGAGCACCCGCTCTCCCGCGGGTTCGCCTGCCCGAAGGGGATCGCGATGACCGAGGTCCAGAACGACCCGGACCGCGTCACCTACCCGCTGCGGCGGGTGCGCGGCGGCAAGGCCTCGTCGAACGGCGCCCCCGAGGGCTTCGAGCGGGTGAGCTGGGACGAGGCGCTCGACGACATCGGCGGCCGCCTGCGCGCCGTCCGCGAGCGCCACGGCGGCGACTCGGTCGGCTGGTACATGGGGAACCCCGGCGCGTTCTCGTACTCGCACCCGCTCTGGGTGAAGGGCTTCCTCGACGGCCTCGGCTCCCCGCACCTCTACTCGGCCTCCTCGCAGGACGTCTCGAACCGCTTCGCCGCGAGCCACTTCCTCTACGGCTCCGCGTTCCTCGTCCCGATTCCCGACCTCGCCCGCACCGACCTGCTCTTCGTGCTCGGCGCGAACCCGATGGTCTCGCACGGCAGCGTGATGAGCGCGCCGCGGATCAAGGAGCAGCTGCACGCGATCACCGGGCGCGGCGGCCGGGTGGTGGTGGTCGACCCGCGGCGCACCGAGACCGCGCGCGAGTTCGAGCACGTCGCCGTGAACCCCGACTCGGACGCGTGGCTCCTGCTCTCGATGATCCACGTCGTCTTCGACGAGGGCCTCGAGGACTCCGACGCGATCGCCCGCCAGTCGCGCGGCGTCGCCGCTCTGCGCGAGCTCGTCGCGCCGCACTCGCCGGAGCGCACCGAGGCCCGCACCGGCGTCCCGGCCGCCGGCGTGCGCAGGCTCGCCCGCGACATCGCCGACTCCGACACCCGCGCCGCGATCTACGGCCGCACCGGCTCCTGCCTGGGGCGTAACGGCACGCTCGTCTCCTTCCTCCTCGACGCGTTCGCCCTGGTCAGCGGCAACCTCGACGTCGAGGGCGGCGGGGTCTTCGGCTCGCCGCCGATCGACTACGAGCGCGGCGCCCACCTGCTCGGCCTCGCCTCCTACGGCAAGGTCCGCAGCCGGATCGGCGGCTTCCCCGACGTGCTCTCGCAGCTGCCGGCGACGGTGATGGCGAAGGAGATCACGACCCCCGGCAAGGGGCAGATGCATGCGCTCTTCGTCTCCGCCGGCAACCCGGTGCTCTCGGTCCCGAACGGGGACGAGCTCGAGGCGGCGCTGCCCGAGCTCGACCTCATGGTCTCGATCGACCTCTACGTGAACGACACCAACCGCCACGCCGACTACGTGCTGCCGGCGACCACGTTCCTCGAGCGCGAGGACTACCCGCTGCCGTTCCTGGCGCTCTTCACCACCCCGTTCATACAGTCGGCCGAGCCCGTGGTCGAGCCCGCCGGCGAGGCCCGGCAGGAGTGGGAGGTGATGGAGGCGATCGCCCGCCGGGCCGGCTTCGAGTCGGGGCCGGTGGCGCCCCTTCGCTGGATCGGCAAGGCGGGCGTGCGGCTCTCGCCGAAGCGGCTCGTCGAGATGCTGCTTCGCGGCGGCCCCAAGGGCGATAAGTTCGGCCTGCGCCGCGGTGGGCTCAGCGAGCGCAAGCTGCGCGAGCACCCGCACGGGATCGTCCTCGGCGAGCACTGGCCGACCGGCGTGCTCTCGAAGAAGGTCCGCCACCGCGGCGGCAAGGTCCGCCTCGATCCCCCGGAGATCATCGCCGACGCCGAGCGCCTCGCCGCCCGCGCCGAGCCCGCCGGCGAGTTCCCGCTCCTGATGATCGGGCTGCGCGAGCTGCGCTCGCACAATTCGTGGATGCACAACTCGGAGAAGCTGATGCGCGGCGAGCAGCGCCGCCACGCGGCGCGGGTCCACCCCGACGACGCCGCCGCGCTCGGCATCGAGGACGGCGCCCGCTGCCGGATCGCCTCCGCCCGGGGCGAGATCGAGACCGAGGCGCTCGTCACCGACGAGGTGAAGCGCGGCACGATCGCCGTCCCCCACGGCTGGGGCCACCGCGGCGGGAGCTGGCGCCGGGCGGTCGCCGCCGGCGGCGCCAACGTCAACGACCTCGCCTCGACCGACCCCGACGACCTCGAGCCGCTCGCCGGCATGGCGCACCTGAACGGGATCCCCGTCCGGCTCGAGGCCGTCGCCGGCGCCGGCGAGCCCGAGCGCGAGGCGGCCGCCGCCGCGTAGGAATCCCCGGCTCCGGGTAGGACGTCCCCATGAGCCAGACAAAGAGCAGGATCGGACGGGTCGGGACGATCGGCGCGTGCCTCGCGATCGCCCTGGGCGGCGCCGGCATCGCCGGCTGCGGCGACGACGACAACGAGGGCGCCGCCGAGGAGGCCGGCCAGGCCGTCGACGACGCGAGCGGGGAAGTCGAGAACGCCGCCGAGGACGCCGGGGACGAGGTCCAGGAGACCGGCGACGACGTCGATCAAGAGGTCGGCGACGAAGACGAGGGCGGCGGGAAGAGCGACTAGATGGCCGATTTCTCATTCCCGTACCCGCGGCTGACGTCGCATGCCGTCGCTGGATCGGCCGCCGCGCCTTTGCGGGTAGCGCTGCTACCCGCTTCAGGCACGGTCACCGCCCAGCTCGGCCTGCGCCGCCCCCGCAGGCACGCTAATTCGGAATCGGCCATCTAGACCCGACCTGTCCCTTTGGGGTCAGACCCCTCAGGTGGCAGGTCGTGCACCCGGGCCTCGCCGCAGTACACGTTCAGTCGTCCCGCCCGCGCGAACCCGCACAGCGTCATCCCGCGGTCGTCGGCCAGCTCGATCGCCAGCGAGCTCGGCGCGCCGACGCCGACCAGGATCGGGGCGCCGGCGACGGCGGCCTTCTGGACCAGCTCGAACGAGAGCCGCCCGCTGACGCAGAGGATGCGGCCGGTGAGGGGGAGGAGGCCGTCGGCGAGGGCGCGGCCGACCACCTTGTCCATCGCGTTGTGGCGCCCGACGTCCTCGCGGACGGCGAGGAGCTCGCCCTCCGCGTCGAAGAGGCCGGTCGCGTGCAGGCCGCCCGAGCGCTCGAAGCCGGGCTGGCGCAGCCGCTCGGGGAGCCGGGCGAGGAGGCCGCGGGGGACGGAGGGGCCGGTCCCCGCGAGCGGCGGGGCGTCGACCGCGACCTGCTCGAGGGCGCCCTTGCCGCAGACGCCGCAGGATGACGTGGTGTAGAAGCGGCGCTCGCCGGGGTCGCGGAGGAGCGGGCCGGCGACGTCGATGGTGTTGGCGGCGAGGTCCGCCGGCGGCTCGGCCCCCCGCGGCGAGTCGATCAGGCCCTCGCCGTAGAGGAAGCCGAGCGCGAGCTCGTCGTCGGCCCCCGGTGTGCGCATCGTGACGGCCAGGGGCCGGCCGTCGACGCGGATCTCGAGCGGCTCCTCGACCGCGACCTCGTCGCGGCGGCCGTCGTGGCTGACGGTCTTGAGCATACGAACGTCCATGATTGGGAACATACGGGTGCAGTGGAGCTCGAGAACTCATTCGAGGTCGGAGCACCGCGGGACCGCGTCTGGGACTTCCTGCTCGATCTCGAACGCGTCACCCCCTGCATCCCGGGCGCGGAGCTCGACGAGCTGCCCGACGAGAGGACCTGGAAGGGCAAGGTCACGGTGAAGCTCGGCGCGGTCAGCCTCTCCTATGCCGCGACCGCCGTGATCGAGCAGCGCGACGAGGAGTCCGGCCGCGTCGTGATCGAGGCCCAGGGCCGCGAGACCCGCGGCAAGGGCCGGGCCTCGGCGACGATCAACTCCACGCTCGAGGAGACCGGCGAGGGCACCAAGGTCGAGATGCACACCGACCTGAAGATCTCCGGGCCCGCCGCGCGCTACGGGCGCGGGATGATGGAGGACGTCTCCAAGCGCCTCACCGGCCAGTTCGCCGATTGCCTGAAGGCGACGATCGAGACCGGCGAGGAGGGGAGCGAGGCGGCGGCGAAGCCCGCGAGCGCCCCCGCGCCCGCACCGGTCGCGAAGCCGGTCGGGGGGATCCGCCTCGCCGCGTGGGCGATCGGCCGGGCGATCCTGCGGGCCATGGGGCGGATCGTCGCCGCGATCCGCGCCCGCTTCTCCGGCGGCTAGCCGGCGAGCCGCCGGCGCGCGGCCTCGAGGTCGGCACGGGTGTCGACGTCGTCGGGTGGGAAGAGCGCGCCGCACTCGACCTCGAGCACCCCCGCGGCCGCGAGCAGGTCGCGCGCGCCGAGGTCGCCGCGCAGCTCGCCGACCCGCTCGTAGAGCTCGCGCTTCAGCAGCACCGGGTGCCCGGGACGGCCGTCGAAGACGGCGCGGACCGCCGGGGCCGGCGCGTCGGCATGGCCGGCGATCTCGGCGATCGCCGCGGCGGTGACGAACGGCTGGTCGCCGAGCGTGATCACGATCGCCTCGCAGTCGGCGAGCGCCGCGACCCCGGCCCGCAGCGAGGCCGCGATGCCCTCGGCCCAGTCCTCGCAGACGACCACCTCCGCGCCCCCGAGGTCGGCCTCGCGCGCGACGCGCTCGGCGCCCGCGCCGAGCACGACGACGACCCGCTCGATCGCCGGCACCGCCGCGACCGCGGCGAGCGCGTGCTCGAGGAGCGAGCGGCCGTCGAGCTCGGCCAGGAGCTTGCCGCCCCCGAACCGGCTGCCGCCCCCGGCGGCGAGGACGAGGCCGCCGATCACGCCCCGGCCGGCCCGGCCGGGACGGCGGCGGGAAGCTCAGCCATCCAGGCCCGCGGCCTGCCGCAGCGCGCGCCCGGTCAGCACCCGGGCGAGGTGCTGCTTGTACTCGGGCGTCGCGTTCAGGTCGCCCGGGGGATCGGTCCCGTCCGCGGCCTCGGCCGCCGCGGCCGCGATCCGCTCCGCGTCGAGCGGCCCGCCGCGCAACGCCTCCTCGGTCGCGCTCGCGCGCAGTGGGGTCGAGCCCATGTGGGTGAGGCCGACGCGAACGTCCTCGCAGGTGCCGCCCTCGCCCTTGACGAGCGCGACGACGCCGACCATCGCCCAGTCCTCGGCGCGGCGGGAGTACTTCTCGTAGCCCCAGCCCCAGCCGTCGAGCGCGGGCAGGTCGACCGCGGTGATCACCTCGTCGGGTGTGATCGACGTCGTCAGGTAGTCCTGGAAGAGGTCGGCCGCGGCCACCGTGCGCTCGCCGCCGGAGCCCTTCACCGCGAGCTCGCCCTCGGCGGCGAGCACCACCGCCGGCAGGTCGGAGGCGGGATCGCCGTGGGCGAGCGAGCCACCGATCGTGCCGCGGTTTCTGACCTGCTGGTCGGCGATCAGCGAGGCCGCCTTCGCGACCACGCCGAGGTCCTCGCGGTCCTGGAGGTCGGCGTGGCGGGTGCCGCCCCCGATCCGCCAGGTCCCGTTCTGGCGCTCGATGCCCCGCAGCTCGTCGAGCCTGCCGATGTCGACGAGCAGCGAGGGCGCCGCGAACCGCAGCTTCATCAGCGGCAGCAGCGAGTGCCCGCCCGCGATCAGCTTCGCCTCGTCGTCGCCGCCGGCGACCGCCTGGATCGCGTCGTCGACGGACTCGGCGCGGTGGTAGTCGAACCCGCTCGGGATCACGATGCACCTCCTTCGTCGGGCGAGGCTGGGCCGGAGCCGGCCGCGCCCCCGCCGTGCTCGCCGACGTCCGTGCCCTGCTCCGAGTCGGCCGGGCCCGCGCCGGACCCGCGCGCCTCCTCGATCGCCTGCCAGACGCGCAGCGGCGTGAGCGGCATGTCGATGTAGTCGACGCCGAGCGGTCGCAGCGCGTCGACGACCGCGTTCAGCACCGCCGGCGATGCCGCGATCGTGCCCGCCTCGCCGACGCCCTTGACGCCGAGCGAGTTGACCGGCGAGGGCGTCTCGGTGCGGTCGGTCTCGAACGACGGCAGCTCGGCCGCGGTCGGCAGGGCGTAGTCGACGAACGAGCCGGTCACGAGCTGGCCGTCGGCGTCGTAGACGACCTGCTCGTAGAGCGCCTGGCCGATCCCGTGGGCGACGCCGCCGTGAACCTGGCCGTCGATCAGCATCGGGTTGATCGCCGGCCCGCAGTCGTCGACCGCGACCCAGCGCGCGACCTCGACCTTGCCGGTCTCGACGTCGACGTCCACGACGCAGGCGTGGGCGCCGAACGGGAACACGAAGTTCTCCGGGTCGTAGAACGCCGACTCCTCGAGCCCGGGCTCGATCTCGGTCGGCAGCTCCTGCGGCGGGATGTACGCCGCGCCGGCGATCTCGGCCATCGTCATCGACTGGTCGGGCGAGCCCTTCACGCGGAACGCGCCGCCGGCGAGCTCGATGTCCTCGGGCGCGGCCTCGAGCATCGCCGCGCAGATCTTCTTCGCCTTGTCCTGGACGCGCTCCGCGGCGCGGGCGATCGCCTCGCCGCCGACCGACAGCGAGCGCGAGCCGTAGGTCCCCCAGCCCCACGGGCCCGAGTTGGTGTCGCCGTGGATCACCTCGACGTTCTCCGGGGCGATCCCGAGCCGGTCGGCGGCGATCTGGGCGAAGCTCGTGTCGAGCCCCTGGCCGTGCGGGGACGCGCCCGAGTAGACGGTCGCCGAGCCGGTCGGGTGCACCCGCACGGTCGCCGACTCGTAGAACGCCGCCTGCAGGCCGACGCCCTGCGGGCCGACCGCCCGCGACGGCGCCAGGCCGCAGACCTCGGTGTAGGTCGAGAACCCGATCCCGCGGTGGACGCCCTTGCCGCGGAGCTCCTCCTGCTCGCGCCGGAACTCGTCGAGGTCGAGCTTGGTGAGCAGCTTGTCGAGCGTGCCCGCGTAGTCGCCGGAGTCGTAGACGATGCCGAGCGGCGTCTCGTACGGGAAGGCGTCCTTCGGGATGAAGTTCCTGCGGCGGATCTCGACCGGGTCGGAGCCGACCTCGCGGGCCAGCCGGTCCATCATCACCTCGACCCAGTGGGTCATCTCGGGGCGCCCCGCGCCGCGGATCGCGTCCGTCGCGAACTTGTTCGTGAAGACCCCCGTAAAGTGGAGGTCGATCGCCTCGAACCGGTAACAGCCGCCCGCGACCGGGAAGCCGAGCTCGGGGATGAACGGGGTCAGGATCTGGAAGTAGGCGCCGAGGTCGGCGACGATCCTCGCCCTCACGCCGGTGACGGTCCCGTCCGAGCGGGCGCCCATCGTGACGTGGGCGACCTGGTCACGCCCGTGGTGCGTGTACGCCATGTTCTCCGAGCGCGTCTCGATCCACTTCACCGGCCGGCCGAGCTGGCGCGCGAGCTGGCAGAGGAGCGCCTCCTCGCCGTAGGTGTTGAGCTTCGAGCCGAAGCCGCCGCCCACGTCGGGCGCGATGACGCGCAGGTCGTGCTCGGAGAGCCCGAGCACGCCGGAGAGGATGAAGCGGGTGATGTGCGGGATCTGCGTCGCCGAGTGCAGCACGATCGAGCCGCCGCGCGGCTCCGCGATCGCGCCCCGCGTCTCGATCGCGGCGCCCGCGGTGCGGTGGTTCACGATCGAGTGCTCGAGCACGACGTCGGCCTGGGACAGAGCGGCGTCGATGTCGCCGCCCCCGACCGCCCACTCGTGCGTCTTGTTGGTCCCGAACTGCTCCCAGACGAGTGGCGAGCCCTCCTCGAGCGCGGCCTCGGGATCGACGACGACCGGCTTCGGCTCGTACTCGACGATCACCTTCTCGGCGGCGTCGACGACGCCGTAGCGGTCCGATCCGACGACGACCGCGACCGGATCGCCGATGCACTTGACCTCGCCGCTCTTCAGCGGCATGTGGTCGGGCGTGTTGATCTCGACCCCCGGCGGCGCCCAGACCATCGGGATCCCGCCCTCGAACTTGACGTCCTCGGCCGTGTAGACGCCGACGACGCCGGGGTGGGCCTCGGCCTCGGACGTGTCGATCTGCGTGATCGTGGCGTGCGCCTCGGTGGAGCGCACGAACGCGGCGTGCAGCGTCCCCTGGACGTGCAGGTCGTCGATGTAGCTGCCGGTGCCGGTGATGAAGCGCGGGTCCTCCCGCCGCTTCATGGGGCGGCCGACGAAACGGTCCTCAGCGGGCGTGGCGGTGGCGGACTCCATCACGCGCTCACCCCCTCGGCCTCGCGGCCGGCGTGGGTGCCGGCGCCGGCCGCGGCCGCGGCCGCGGCCTGCACCGCTTTCACGATGTTGTGGTAGCCCGTACAGCGGCAGAGGTTGCCCTCGAGCCCCTTGCGGATCTCCTCCTCGCTCGGGTTCGGGTTGCGGGAGAGCAGGTCGGCGGCGGACATGATCATCCCCGGCGTGCAGAAGCCGCACTGCAGGCCGTGCTCGGACCAGAACGCCTCCTGGAGCGGGTGCAGCTCGTCGTGCGCGCCCATGCCCTCGATCGTCTTCACCTCGGCGCCGTCGGCCTGGACGGCGAGCACCGTGCAGCTCTTCACCGCCTCGCCGTCGAGCAGCACCGTGCAGGCGCCGCAATTGGTCGTGTCGCAGCCGACGTGGGTCCCGGTGAGGCCGAGCGTGTCCCGGAGGTAATGGACGAGGAGGAGCCGGGCTTCGACCTCTGACTCCCGCCGCTCGCCGTTGACCGAAACACGCACCGTGGCCGTCGAGCCCATGACCTCTCCCTTTGTCGTCCGCTCCCCGCGCCCAGTCCTATCACCCGCCGCATGCCCTCGCAACCGTTTCCGGCGGGGATCGGCGAATACCCTCGGTTCGATGCTCCGCAAGCCGAAGCGCAGGCCGACGCCCTCCAACTGGGCGAGCTGGAAGCCGTTCGGGATCGGCGAGCAGCGTCCGAACAACTTCGGCGAGGTCTTCCGCGCGATGCGCGAGAACCGCGACCAGGCCGGCTACGCGTGGCGGATCCTCAGCGAAGGCGTCTGCGACGGCTGCGCGCTCGGCACGACCGGCCTGCGCGACTGGACGATCGACGGCGTCCACCTCTGCAACGTCCGCCTCCGCCTGCTGCGGCTGAACACGATGCCGGCGCTCGACCCGGCGCCGCTCGCCGACGTCCCCGCGCTGGAGGGCATGCGCGGCGAGGACCTGCGCGCGCTCGGCCGCCTGCCGTTCCCGATGCGCCGCCGCCGCGGCGAGCCGGGCTTCACCCGGATCACCTGGGAGGAGGCGCTCGAGCTCGCGGCGGGCCGGATCCGCGAGTCCGATCCCGGCCGGCTCGCCTTCTACCTGACCAGCCGCGGCACCGTCAACGAGACCTACTACGCGGCCCAGAAGGCCGTCCGGGCGCTCGGCACGAACTCGATCGACAACGCCGCCCGCGTCTGTCACTCGCCGAGCACCTTCGGCCTCAAGGAGGCGATCGGCGTCGGCGCCACGACCTGCTCCTACACGGACTGGATCGGCACCGACCTGATCGTCTTCATCGGCTCCAATGTCGCCAACAACCAGCCGGTCACGGCCAAGTACCTCCACCTGGCGAAGAAGGCGGGGACGAAGGTCGTCTCGGTCAACCCGTACCGCGAGCCCGGCATGGAGCGCTACTGGATCCCGTCGACCCCGGAGAGCGCGATCTTCGGCACGAAGCTCACCGACCGCTGGTTCGGGATCAACGTCGGCGGCGACATCGGCTTCCTCTCCGGCGTCCTCAAGGCGATGATCGAGCGCGACCTCGTCGACCGGCGCTTCATCGCGGAGCGGACGACCGGGTTCGACGCGCTCGCGGAGGAGCTGCGGGCGACCGACTGGGAGCTCTGCGAGCGGATCGCGGGCACGCCCCGCGCCGAGATGGAGGAGCTCGCCAGCATGCTGGGCGAGGCCGGGCGCGGGGTGCTCGTCTGGAGCATGGGGGTGACCCAGCACGACCGCGGCGAGGACAACGTGCGCGCGATCGTGAACCTCGGGCTCGCCCGCGGGTTCGTCGGCCGCGAGGGCTGCGGGCTGATGCCGATCCGCGGCCACTCCGGCGTCCAGGGCGGCGCCGAGATGGGCTGCTACTCGACCTCCTTCCCCGGCGGCGAGCCGGTGAACGAGGAGAACGCCGCGGACCTCGGGCGCAGGTGGGGCTTCGAGGTGCCGGCGGAGCCCGGGAAGACCGCGCCGGAGATGCTCGACGCCGCCGGCCGCGGCGAGCTCGACCTGCTCTTCGCAGCGGGCGGCGACTTCACCCGCGTCATGCCCGAGCCCCGGCAGGTGCGCGCGGCGCTCGCGCGGATCCCGCTGCGGATCCACATGGACATCGTCCTCTCCGAGCAGATGTTCATCGAGCCGCGCGATGAGGTCCTGCTGCTGCCGGCGACGACCCGCTACGAGGTCCCGGGCGGGGTCACCGAGACGAGCACCGAGCGCCGCGTGATCTACAGCCCGGAGATCCCCGGGCCGCGGATCGAGGAGGCGAGGCCGGAGTGGGAGGTCCTCGGCGACCTCGCGGCGCGGGCGCGGCCCGAGCTCGCCGAGCGGGTCAGGTTCGGCGGCACGCCCGCGATCCGCGCGGAGATCGCGGACGTCATCCCGCAGTACCGCGGGATCGAGGAGCTCACCGCGCCGGGCGACTCGTTCCAGTTCGGCGGCCCGAACCTGCCGCCGGGCGAGCGCTTCGACACCGACGACGGCAAGGCCCGGTTCTCGCCGGTGCCGATGCCGGAGCCCGTTGCCGAGGACGGCCGCCTCGCGCTCTCCACCCGCCGCGGCAAGCAGTTCAACGGCATGGTCCAGGAGAGCCGCGACTCGATCACCGGCGCGGTCCGCGAGGCGGTCCTGATCAGCGCCGAGGACGCGGGCCGGCTCGGGATCGCCGACGGCGACGAGGTCCTGGTGCGCTCCGGCGTCGGGGAGATGCGCGGCCGCGCGCTGGTCGCGCCGCTCGCCCCCGGAAACGTCCAGGTCCACTGGCCCGAAGGCAACGTCCTGATCGGCGACACGAAGCGCTCGCCGCAGGCGGGGATCCCGGACTACAACGCCCGGGTCACGGTCACCCCGGCGAGCTGAACAGCGAGCGCGCGAGCTCGAGGTCCTCGGGCGAGTTGACGTTCAGGGCGATCCGGTGCGGGTCGCCGTAGGCCGAGAGGTCGCGCTCGTTGATCAGGCGCGGGTGAAGCGCGGCGATCGCCTCGCGCAGCGCGGTACCGGCGCGCAGCGAGGCCATCAGCGCCGGCTCGACGGCGGGCTCGTAACGGGCCAGCAGGGGCTCGATCTCGCCGTCGATGTTGGCGACCGCGACCGGGTCGGCGAGCCGGCCCAGCGTGCCGAGCAGGGCGGGGGGGACGAGCGGCATGTCGCAGCCGATGACGACGACCGGCCTGGTCTCCGCGTAGCGGAGGGCGGCGACGATCCCGCAGAGCGGGTGGCGCGGCTCCTGGGGCTCGTCGAGCACGGGCACGCCCAGGTCGGGGACCGGCGAGTCGGGCTTGGCGACGACGACCGGGTCGAGGCCGGCGTCGGCGACCGCGTCGACCGCGTGCGCGATCAGCGGCCTGCCGGCGAGCTCGACCAGCGCCTTCGGCTCGCCCATGCGCCGCGAGGCGCCCCCGGCGAGCACCGCTCCGATCACGCGTTCGCTCATGCCCTGCATGATCTACGCTCGCCGCCCTCGAGAGCCGCACGTTGCCAGCCCTGACAGACATCGAGCAGGCCCGGGAGATGGTCCTGGAGCGGACGCCGGCGATGCCGGCGGAGGAGGTCGCGATCGGCGACGCGCGCGGGCGCGTCCTCGCGGAGGCGGTCGACGCCGGCGAGGAGGCGGTCCCCGGCTTCGACAACTCGGCGATGGACGGCTACGCCGTGCGGGCAGCCGACGCCGCCGCCGCCTCGGAGCAGTCGCCTGTGAGCCTGCGGATCGCCGGCGAGTCGCGGGCGGGGCACCCGGCCGACGGCGAGCTCGCGGGCGGCGAGGCGATCGCGATCTCGACCGGGGCGATGGTGCCGGCCGGCGCCGACGCGGTGGTCCGCGTCGAGGACACCCGCCCGGCGGACGGTGCCGTCGAGATCCTGGCCGCGCCCGCCGAGGGCCTCAACATCCGCCGCGCCGGCGAGGACGTGAGTCCCGGCGACCGGCTGCTCGAGCCGGGGGTGACGCTGGGGGCCGCGGAGCTCGGCGTCGCGGTCTCGGTCGGCCGCGCCGCGCTGCGCTGCGCGCGCCGGCCCCGCGTCAGCGTGCTCGCCACCGGCGACGAGCTGGTCGGCCCCGATGAGCCGCTCTTCCCCGGCGCGGTCCGCAACTCGAACATGCACACGCTGCCGCCGCTCGCGATCGCCGCCGGCGCCGACGTGGCGGGCGCCGCCCGGGTCCGCGACACCGCCGCGGCCACCCACGAAGCGATCGCGGCAGCGCTCGCCTCCGACGTGGTGATCGTCTCCGGCGGGGTCTCGGTCGGCGCCCACGACCACGTCCGCCCGGCCTTCGCCGAGCTCGGCGTCGAGCAGGTCTTCTGGGGCGTCTCGCTGCGCCCGGGCAAGCCGACCTATTTCGGCGTCGGCGCGGACACCCTGGTCTTCGGGCTGCCCGGCAACCCGGTCTCGGCGATCGTCACCTTCCTGCTCTTCGCGCGCCCGGCGATCCGGCGCATGCTCGGCGCGCCCGACGCCCGCGAGCGCGCCACCGCCACCCTCACCGAGCCCTACGCCAAGCGCCCCGGCCGCGCGCACGCGATCCGGGTCCGGCTCGAGCTCGCCGACGAGGGCTGGCGCGCCACGCCGACCAAGGACCAGGGCTCGCACGTCCTCACCTCGATGCTCGGCGCCGACGCGCTCGCCTACCTGCCCGCCGGCGCGGGCGACGTCGCGGCGGGGGAGCGGGTCGAGATCGAGCTCCTGCCCGCGGGCACGTAGCATCCGGCGCATGACCGTGCGTGTGCGTCTGTTCGCGATCCTGCGCGAGCGCGCCGGCCGCGACGAAGTCGCGCTCGAGCTCGACGACGACGCGACGGTGGCCGAGGCGATCGCCGCCGTCGGCGCCCTGCCGGGCCTCGGCGACGTCGTCGGCAGGCTGCCCGTGCGGATGGCGGTGAACCGCGACTACGCGACCGAGGCGACCCCGCTCGCCGCCGGGGACGAGCTCGCGCTGATCCCACCTGTGAGCGGCGGGGCCGAGGTGCACGCTCGCGTCGCCGAGGGGCCGCTCTCGGTCGCCGCGCTCACCGAGGCGGTCGGCCGCCCTGGCGCCGGCGCGATCGTGAGCTTCCAGGGCACGACCCGCGACGTCGACCGCCTCGACTACGAGGCCTACCGCGAGATGGCCGAGGAGCGGATCGCCGCGATCCTGCGCGAGTGCGTCGAGCGCCACGGGCTCGAGGCGGCTGCCGCCGAGCACCGGATCGGCGCCGTCCCGCTCGGCGAGGCGAGCGTCGCGATCGCCGTCTCGGCCGCCCACCGCGGCGAGGCCTTCGCGGGCGCCCGCGAGGCGATCGACCGGATCAAGGCCGAGGCGCCGATCTGGAAGAAGGAGGTCGAGGGCACGGCCGAGCGCTGGGCGGAGGGGTCAGACCCCTTGAGCGCCGCGGACGCAGGGGGTCAGACCCCTTGAGTGGTCCGGACTCAGATCTCACGCATCTCGGCGCCGAGGGCGAGGCGCGCATGGTCGACGTGGGCGAGAAGCCCGAGACGGAGCGGCGCGCGCTCGCCGAGGCGCGGCTGCGCATGGCGCCGGACACGGCCGCCGCGGTAGCGCGCGGCGATGCGCCGAAGGGGGACGTGATCGGGACGGCGCGCCTCGCGGGGATCCAGGCCGCGAAGCGGGCGGCGGAGCTGGTCCCGCTCGCGCACCCGATCCCGCTCACCAAGGTGGACGTGCGCGGCCGGATCGACGCGGGCGCCGGCGAGGTCGTGCTCGAGGCCGAGGCCCGGACGGTGGGGAGGACCGGCGTCGAGATCGAGGCGATGGCGGCGGCCTCGATCGCGGCGCTCACCGTCTACGACATGGTCAAGGGGCTGGAGCGCGGCGTCGAGATCGCCACGGTGAGGCTGCTCTCCAAGTCGGGCGGGCGCAGCGGCGAGTGGAGTCGCGAGAGCTGATGCGGGCGGCCGTGATCACGATCTCCACCTCCCGCGCAGCGGGGGAGGGCGACGACGAGAGCGGCGACGCGCTCGCCGCGCTCGCCGAGAAGATCGGCCTCGAGGTCGCCGCCCGCGAGGTCATTCCCGACGAGCGCACGCTGATCGCCAGCCACCTGCGGCGCTGGTGCGACGAGGGCGGCGCCGACCTCGTCCTCACGACCGGCGGCACCGGCCTGACGCCGAACGACGTCACCCCCGAGGCGACCCGCGACGTGATCGAGCGCGAGGCGCCGGGGATCGCCGAGGCGATCCGGCTCTCCTCGCGCGAGCACACCCGCCACTGGATGCTCTCCCGCGCCGTCGCCGGGACCCGCGGTCGCACGCTGATCGTCAACCTGCCGGGCAACCCGAAGGCGATCGCCGAGGCGGGGGAGGCGATCGCGCCGGCCCTGCCGCACGCCCTCGCGCTCCTCACGGGCGAGCGGACCGCGCACTGACCACGCGTCTAGCCCGCGGTGAGCTTCGCCGCGTCCTCGAGGCCGTGGCGGAGCTGGGCGTGCGGCGCGTCGTCGAGCAGGAAGCGGAGCTCGACCTCGGCGCCGTCGAGAACGGCGATCGTGCCGGGCCAGTAGGGGCTCTCGGCCGAGGTGGAGCGGAGTAGGCCCGGGGAGTAGACCCAGCTGCCGGTGTTGACGACCTTCGTCCCGCTCTTCGTCTTCCAGCCTGCCTCGCCGGGCTGCGGCCCGCGGCGGTGGGTGTGGCCGAAGATCACGGTGTCGGCCTCGATCTCGAGCCGTTCCACCGCCTCGATCATCGCCGCCAGGGTGGCCCGGCTGATCTCGGCGAGCGAGAGATCGGGGTTGAAGCGGCCGATGCCGAGCCGGTTGGCGACCGCGATCGCCCCCGGCAGGGCGACCGATCCGAGCAGCATGCCCTTCACCCTCTCGAACCCCGACTGACCGCCGGCGAGCGCGGCCCAGACGCGCGCCGAGGGCCCCGGGCCGGAGGACGCGGAGCCGCCCGACTGGGCCAGCGAGAAGAGGAAGGCGTAGAGCGGCGCGAGGACGCGCTCGTAGTCGTCGGGCGTGCGGTCGTGCGCGGGCAGGCCGCCGATCACGCGCTCGACCGCGCCGACGCCGAGGCGCTCGAAGGTGGGGACGGTGAGGTGCACGTCGAGGTAATGGCCGTGGGTGGCGTAGACGCCCTCGGCGAGCCAGATGCCGGGATAGGCGAGCAGGACCTCGGAGTCCGGGAGGCGCTCCGCGAGCACCCGGATCGGCCCTGAGGTCACCTTCGCGATCTGCTCCAGCTCCATCGGCCCGGACCCGGCGCGGAGCCGCTCCGACTCCCGCCAGCTCGAGAAGAGGTGGTGGTCGTGGTTGCCGGGGACGAACACGACCTCGGCGCCGGCCGCGGCCTCCCCGAGGGCGTCGAAGAACGGTGCCGCCACCGCGAGCGCGTCGCCGATCGGCCGGTCGCGCAGCTCGACGATGTCGCCGAGCAGCACCACCCGCTCGGCGCCCTCGACCTCGGCGAGCAGCCGGTCCTGGAACACGGGCACCCGAGCGAGGTCGTTCTCCCCGGTGCTGGCCAGGTGAAGATCGGAGACGACGACGGTCCTTCCCACTTAAGCGCAGCTAACCAGATGCGACCTCCCGGCCCGCCGCGGCGAGGGCGCTCCCGCCTGCGACCGGCGAGGGTTAGACTCGCCTCGATGGCGACCGCCGAGCGCGAGGTCACGGGGACGGGGGCGGGAATCCCGGTCGAGAACCCGGCCACCGGCGATGTGCTCGCGACGGTCCCCGAGCTCGGCAGCGACGACGTCGCGGCGATGGTCGCGGCCGCACGCGAGGCGCAGCCGGGGTGGGAGGCGCTCGGTTTCGAGGGCCGGGCGGAGGTCCTGCTGGCGGCGCGGAAGTGGATGGTCGCGAACGGGGAGCGGGTCGTCGAGACGATCTCCGGGGAGACCGGGCGGCCGGCCGACGAGAGCCAGTTCGCCGAGCTCTCCTACGGTCTCTCCGCGCTCGAGTTCTGGGCGAAGCGTGGCGCCTCGTACCTCGCCGACGAGCCCGTCGAGTCCGCCTCGCCGTTCGTCCGCGGCCGCGAGCTGAAGGTCCGCTACGCGCCGGTCGGGGTCGTCGGCGTGATCGGCCCCTGGAACTACCCGCTGAACAACTCCTTCGGCGACTGCATCCCGGCCCTGATGGCCGGCAACACGGTCGTCCTCAAGCCCTCAGAGGTGACGCCGCTCACCTCGCTCCTGATGGCCGAGATGATGGCGGAGGCAGGCGCCCCGGAGAACGCCTTCCAGGTCGCGACCGGCCGCGGCGGGACCGGCGCCGCGCTGGTCGACCGCGTCGACTTCGTGATGTTCACCGGCTCGGTCGCGACCGGCAAGAAGGTGATGGCGAAGGCCGCGGAGACGCTCACCCCGGTCGCGCTCGAGCTCGGCGGCAAGGACCCGATGATCGTGCTCGCCGACGCCGACCTCGAGCGCGCGACGAACGCCGCGATCGCCTACGGGCTCAACAACTCGGGCCAGGTCTGCATCTCGATCGAGCGGATCTACGTCGAGGATGCGGTCCACGACGAGTTCGTCGAGAAGCTCACGCGAAAGGTCGCGACCCTGCGCCAGGGCGCGCCCGGCCCGCTCGGCTCAGTCGACGTCGGCGCGATCATCTTCCCCCCGCAGCTCGAGCTGATCGAGGCCCACGTCGCCGACGCGATCGAGCGCGGGGCGGAGGTGCGCATCGGGGGCAAGCGCGGCGAGGGCCCCGGCCGCTTCTACGAGCCCACCGTCCTCACCGGCGTCGACCACTCGATGCGCTGCATGATCGAGGAGACCTTCGGGCCGACCCTGCCGGTGATGCGGGTCGCGGACGCCGAGGAGGCGATCGCGCTCGCCAACGACGGCCCCTACGGCCTGCAGGCCTCGGTCTGGACCACCGACCACGTCCGCGGCGAGGAGATCGCCCGGCGGATCGAGGCCGGGGTCTCCTCGGTGAACGACACGCAGCTCAACTACGCGGCGATGGAGCTGCCGATGGGCGGCTGGAAGTCCTCCGGCCTCGGCTCCCGCCACGGCGCCGACGGGATTCGCAAGTACACGAAGCGGCAGTCGCTGATGGTGACCCCGGGTTACGCGCCCCCGCGCGAGCTCCACTACTTCCCCTACAACGCCGCGGTCTCGACCCAGATCGGCGAGTTCGCCGCCTTCATGGCGACGAGCGAGGTCTTCGACGACGCGCAGCGGATGACCCTGCGCGCCTTCTGCGACACGATCGTCCCGTCCCAGGACCCGCCGAACGGCGCCGCCGACCTGGCGCAGGTCGGCTTCTGGGCTCGCTCGGCCTCCGACATGGCGGTCCCCGAGGCGATCGAGCAGGCGGTCGCCAACCTCCCTGCCGAGAACCAGCGGGGCCTCGCCGGCCTGCTCGACTCGCTCGCCGAGAACGGGCTCGCGCCGGCCGCTCCCCAGGAGCTCCGCGAGACGATCATCAAGGGCTTCGAGGAGGCCGGGCCCGACGCGCTCGCCGGGATCCAGACCCTGCGCAGCCTCACGCTCACGCTCTTCTACGCGCTGCCCGACCTCGGCACCGGGAAGAACCCGAACTGGGACGCGATCGGATACGAGGGCCCGCGCTCGCTCCCGCGCGACGAGCCCAAGACCCTGAACGTCCGCACCCCCGACTCCGACCTGCTCACGCTCGAGGCCGACGTCTGCGTCGTCGGCTCCGGGTCCGGCGGCGGGGTGATCGCCGCCGAGCTCGCCGCGCGGGGCAAGCAGGTCGCGATCGTCGAGGCCGGCGGGTACTACAACGAGTCCGACTTCAACGGGCTCGAGCTCTGGGCCTATCAGAACCTCTACCTGAACGGCGGCCCGTTCCCGACCGCCGAGGGCCAGGTCTCGGTGCTCGCCGGCGGCACGCTCGGCGGCGGCACGGTGATCAACTGGACCAACTGCCTGCGCACCTACCCGTGGGTGCGCGAGCAGTGGGCGGGCGAGTTCGGCCTCGAGGGGCTCGACGGGGCCGACTTCGACGGGCACCTGGACGCGGTCTTCGAGCGGATCGGCGTCACCGACGCGTGCAGTGACCTGAACGGGGTCCACGAGGCGCTCGGCCGCGGCTGCAAGGAGCTCGGCTACGACTTCCGGGCGATCACCCGCAACGTCGTCGCCAAGAACTACGACGCCGAGCTCGCCGGCTTCATGGGCTTCGGCGACGTCTCCGGCGCCAAGGCCTCGAACCAGAAGAACTACCTCCCCGACGCGCAGGCGAACGGCGCCGAGATCGTCGCGCGCTGCCGGGTCGAGCGGATCCTGACCGAGAACGGCCGGGCCGCCGGCGTCGAGGGCACCTACGTCGGCGAGGACGGGACCACGGCCAGGGTCGAGGTCCGCGCGCCGACGGTGGTCGTCGCCGCCGGCTCGATCGAGTCACCGGCGCTCCTCCTGCGCTCCCAGATCGGCGGCCCGGCCGTCGGCGACTACCTGCGCCTGCACCCCTCGACCGCGGTCTCGGGGATCTACGAGGAGGACACCCGCGCCTGGTTCGGCCCGCCGCAGGCGGCGCTCTCGCACGAATTCGAGAACCTCGAGGACGGCTACGGCCTGCTGATCGAGTGCTCCCAGCACACCACCGGCCTGTTCGGAGCCGCCACGCAATGGAAGGACGGCCGCGATCACAAGGAGCGGATGCTCGACTGGAGGCGGATCGGCGCGTTCATCTTCCTGATCCGCGACCGCGGCCATGGCCGAGTCACGATCGACCGCGACGGCAACGCCGTCGCCGAGTACCGGATGACCGACGAGCTCGACCAGCACAACTTCCGCCGCGGCCTCGCCGAGCTCTGCCGGCTGCAGGAGGCCGCCGGCGCCGAGGAGATCGTCACCCTCGCCCGCGGCGCCCCCGAGTGGAAGCGCGGGGACGACCTGGACGCGTTCATCGCCAAGATCGCCTCGAGCTCGCTGGAGCCGCGCCAGCACGGCATCTTCTCCGCCCACCAGATGGGGAGCTGCCGGATGGGCTCGGACCCGGGGACGAGCGTCGCCAACCCCTGGGGGGAGCTCCACTCGACGCCCGGCGTCTGGATCGGCGACGCCTCCGCCTTCCCGACCGCCTCCGGCACGAACCCGATGGCGACGATCATCGCGCTCGCGCGCCGCACGGCGCACGCGATCGCGTCCGCCTGATGGAGGGCGCCGCGGCCGGCTCGGAGGGTGGCGCGGCGAGCGGCGCGAAGAAGACGCTGACGGTTGCGGTCACCGGCCCGACGGGCGACATCGGCCGGGCGCTCATGCGCGCGCTCGACGACGAGCCGACGGTCGGCCGTGTCATCGGGATGGCGCGCAGCCCGTTCGACCCGGCCGACGCCGGCTGGGAGAAAGCCGAGTACCGCCAGGGCGACATCCTCGACGTCGACTCCGTCGCGGCCCTCGTCGGCGACGCCGATGTCGTCGTCCACCTCGCGTTCATCATCCTGGGTGGGCGCGACGAGACGCGGAAGATCAATCTCGAGGGCACGCGCAACGTCTTCGAGGCCGCCCTCGGGGCGAACATCGACCGGTTCGTCTACACCTCGTCGGTCGCGGCCTACGGCTTCCACGACGAGAACCCACAGCCGCTGACCGAGGACGTCGAGCCGCGCGGCTCGGAGGGCTTTTACTACTCGGCGCAGAAGGCCGAGCTCGAGGCCGAGCTGCGCGACTCGCTCGCTGCCTCCGACGTCGACGCGTACATCTTCCGGCCCTGCATCGTCGCCGGACCCGACGCCCTGACCCTGGTCGAGCAGGTCGTCGAGCAGTACCAGATCGGTGGCCGGCTGCCGATCATCCAGCGGGCGCTCGAGGGATTGCCGTTCCTCGCCCCCGTGATCCCGGACCCGGGGGTCCCGTTCCAGCTCGTCCACCACGACGACGTCGCGGCGGCGCTCGTCGCCGCAATCCGCGGCGACGGCGAGCCCGGGACCTACAACCTCGCCGCCGAGGGCGAGCTGCGCGCGGCCGACCTCGCCCGTGAGCTCGGCTGGTGGTCGGTCCCGGTCCCGCACGCCGCGATCGCCCCGATCGCCGAAGGGCTCAGCCACGTCCCCGGCATGCCGAGCCAGGTCGCCTGGCTGAACGCGTTCAAGACCCCGGTGATCATGGACGCCTCCCGTGCCCGCGAGACGCTCGGCTGGGAGCCCGAGTGGGACTCGGCCGAGACCCTGCACCAGATGGTCTCGGTCGCACGCCGCGAGAACCTGCTGGGCTGAGCGGCGGACGGACCGCCCGCGGGTCGCTCTAGAGGCGGCTCACCACCGCGGCCGTGATCAGCTCGGCGAAGGGGCCGACGTCGTAGCCCGCGACCGTGCCGCCGCCCTCGGTGATCTCGATCCGGCCGCCGTCGGAGACGAGCTGGGCGTCGAGCTCGACCGCGAACTCGCCCTTCACCTCATCCGGGGCCCGCTCGCCGAGGAAGCCGGCGATCGGGCCGCCCAGGGGGCCGAGCTCGTCGGCGCCGAACTCGAGCAGCTCGGTGCCCGAGGCGGTCGCGTCGGAGCGCATCGTGTAGGCGCCCTCGCCGGCGCGACGGAGCTCGAAGGTCTCGACCTGGAAGGGGCCTGCCTCGACCCGCTCGAGCGAGACGTCGACCTGGTCGAAGCCGTCGAGGCGGTCGAGCACCTCGACGTCGTCCTCGACCTGGAGCACCAGGTCCGAGCCGCTCACCTCGATCCGGTCGCCGTCGCTCCAGAGCAAGCGGACGGCGGGGAGCGCCTCCACGTCGGCCGAGGCCTCGCCGCCGCCCTCGGTCAGCCGCCCCTCGATGTCGGAGGCGACCCGGCCCGGCAGGAAGAGCTGGAGCGCGACGAGCGCGAGCACGGCGAGCCCGGCGACGGCGACGACGATCCGGCCCGCGAGCTTGCCCACGGCGGGGATCCTGACACCCCGCGACTAGGCGGCGACCGCGCGCCAGGTGATCTCGAACGTGCGGCGCACCGCCGCGGCGGGGTCGGGCGGCTGGACCACGCCCTCGAGGCCGGGCATCACCGGGCCGAAGGCGGTCTGCATCACCGGAAAGACCGTCCCGCCGGCGAGCACGGCGCCGAGCGAGTAGGGGTCGGCGTCGTCGCGGACCTCGCCGCGCTCCTGGCCTTCGGCGAGCAGCATCCCGACGATGCCGACGATCGGCACCTGGCCCTCGTCGAGCATCGCCGCGAAGCGCAGGGGGTTGGCGTTGATCTCGCGCAGGACCGCGCCGTGGACCGCCTTCGGCAGCTCGGAGTGCATCATCGAGACGAAGAGCTTCTCGAGCGTCTTGTGGATCGAGACGCGGCGGTCGGCGATCGCCGCGTCCGCCAGCGGCCGCAGCCGATCGCGCACCTCGCGCGCCGCGCGCTCGAGCAGCACGTCCTCCTTGCGCGGGAAGTAGTGGTGGTATGCGCCCCAGCTCCCCCCGGCGTCGTCGACGATGTCCTGGACGCGCGCCTCTTCGACGCCCTCCGCCGCGAAGCGATCTAAGGTCGCCTCGTAGAACCGCTCACGGGTCTCGCGCGAACGCGCCTGGCGCGGTCGCGCGCCGATCGGGAGTTGGTGGGGAGGACGCACAGGGTTCCTCTTGACAACAGATATTAAATCAGATATGAATCTAATTCATGATCGGTAAGTCGGCACGGATCGCCGCCCGATGAGCCTCTTCCTCTACCGGCTCGCCCACGCCTGCGTCCGGCACCGCAAGGTCGTCATCCCCCTCTGGCTCGTCCTGATCGTCGGCGTGGTCGCCGGCGTCCAGGCCGTCGGCGCGCAGACCTCCGACGACCTCACGCTCCCGGGCACCGGCTCGACGGAGGCCACCGACCTGCTCGACGAGTACCTGCCGAAGGAGGCGAACGGGACCAATCCGGTCGTCTTCGAGGCGACCAGCGGCAAGGTCACCGACTCCGGGCGCAAGCAGGCGATCCAGGACGCGAACAAGGCGCTCGAGAAGGCGCCTGACGTCGAGAGCACCGTCAGCCCCTTCTCGAGCGAGGGGGCGAAGCAGGTCTCGAAGGACGACACGATCGCGTACATCTCGGTGACCTTGCGGGACGACCCGGGCCAGCTCGACGAGGAGACCGCCCAGAAGGTCCTCGACGCCGCGGACCCCGCCACCGACGCCGGGCTCGAGGTCTCCGCCGGCGGCTATCTCGGCCAGGAGCTCTCGACGCCCTCCACCCACGCCAGCGAGGTCGCGGGGATCGTCGCCGCGATGATCATCCTCGTCTTCACCTTCGGAACCGTGGCGGCGATGTCGCTGCCGATCACGACGGCGATCCTCGGCGTCGTGATCGGGCTCGCGGCGATCGGCCTCTTCGGGCACGTGATCGAGATCCCGAGCGTGGCGCCGACCCTCGGCACGATGATCGGGCTCGGGGTCGGGATCGACTACGCCCTGTTCATCGTCACCCGGCACCGCAACCGGCTCTCGCTGGGGATGGAGGTGGACGAGTCGATCGCGCGCGCCTGCGCGACCTCGGGCAGCGCCGTCGCGTTCGCCGGCGGCACGGTCGTGATCGCGCTCTGCTCGCTGGCGCTCGCCAACATCCCGATCGTCAGCGCGCTCGGCTACTCGGCGGCGATCGTGGTCGTGATCGCGGTCTGCTGCGCGCTCACCCTGCTCCCGGCCCTGCTCGGGCTCTACGGGCACCGGATCGAGTCGCTGCGGATCCCGGCCCTGCACAGGCCCGCGCACGACGATCACGCCCATGGCTTCGAGCGCATGGCCCGTTTCGTCGGCCGCCACCAGTGGTCGTCGATGATCTTCGCGATCCTCCTCCTCGCCGCGCTCGCCTGGCCGGTGACCGACATCCGCCTCGGCCAGCAGGACAACGGCCAGTTCCCGGAGTCGACGACGATCCGCCAGTCCTACGACGCACTCGCGAAGGGCTTCGGGGTCGGCTACAACGGCCCGTTCCTGATCGCGGTCGAATTCGACCCGAAAGCCCACAACGACCAGCAGAAGCTGAACCAGCTGAACCAGCAGCAGAAGCAGGAGGAGCAGGAGCAGCAGCAGGAGGTCTCCGAGCAGGCGACGCAGATCACCCAGCAGCTCGTCGCCGAGGGCGTGCCCCAGGAAGAGGCGCAGCAGGAGGCGACCGAGGAGGCGGAGGCGGAGGTGCCGCCGCCGAGCAAGAAGCAGACCGAGCAGTTCGACCAGCAGCAGCAGTTCCTCGAGTCCGACGCCTCCGACCCCGACCTCGTCCACCTCGAGAACCAGATCTCGAAGACCCAGGGCGTCAAGTCGGTGTCGCAGGCGAAGGTCGACAAGAGCGGCACCGCGGCGGTCTTCTCGGTGATCGCGCGCACCGCGCCCTCGGCGGAGGCGACGTCGGACCTCGTCGAGACCCTGCGCGACGACACGATCCCCGAGGCCACCAAGGGGACCGGCCTCACCGCCTACGTCGGCGGCACCACCGCCTCCTACATCGACCTCGCCGACCGGATCGGGGAGAAGCTGCCCTCGGTGATCCTGATCGTGGTCGCGCTCAGCTTCCTGCTCCTGATGCTCGCCTTCCGCTCGATCCTGGTCCCGGCGACGGCGGCGCTCATGAACCTGCTCTCGGTCGCGGCGTCATACGGAGTGCTGACCGCGGTCTTCGAGAAGGGCTGGGGCGCCGAGCTGATCGGCCTCGACCACGCGATCCCGATCGTCAGCTTCGTGCCCCTGCTCATGTTCGCGATCCTCTTCGGGCTCTCGATGGACTACCAGGTCTTCCTCGTCTCGAGGATCAAGGAGCGCTACCACGAGCTCGGCGAGGACAACCACGAGGCCGTCGTCGAGGGCCTGGCGACGAGCGCGCGGGTGATCACCTCGGCGGCGCTCATCATGGTCTGCGTCTTCTCCAGCTTCATCCTCAACGGCAACCCGACCGTGAAGCAGTTCGGCGTCGGCATGGCGGCCGCGATCGCCGTCGACGCGACCGTCGTCCGCTGCCTGCTCGTGCCGTCCGTGATGATGATGCTCCGCAACTCGAACTGGTGGTTCCCGGGGTGGCTGGAGAAGATCACGCCCCGGGTCGGGCTCGAGAGCGAGGACAGGCTGCCGCCGCTCCCCGAGCCGATGCTCGGCACGGTGATCGCCGACGCCAGGCCCGCCGAGGGATCAAGCGGAGGGGCGGCGCATTAGCCCCGCCTGCCGCATCAGCCCGGCGTAGTCGGCGAGCGGCCCGAGGTGGCCGAGCTTGTCGGGGTTCACCACCGAGCTGATGCCGCGGATCTGACCGCCGGAGATCTCGAGAGAGAACACCCCGATGGTGGCGCCCTCGCCGTCGACGATGATCGCGCCCGGCCCGCCGTTCACACTCGCCTGCCGGATGCCGGCGTCGAACTTGCGCATGCCGAGGCGGCTCCACGCGCCGAGCGTCCGCGCGACCCGGGTGCGCCCCGAGATCGCTCGCGCCAGCGCCGGGACCTTGCCGCCGCCGTCACCGCGCAAGACGACGTCGTCGGCCAGGAGCGCCTCGAGCTCGCCGACCTCGCCCTCGCGGACGGCGGCGAAGAAGCGGCGGGCGAGCTCCTCGCGCTCGGCCTCGGAGCTCGTGAAGCGCGGCCGGCGCTCGCCGACGTGGCGGCGGGCCCGCGAGGCGAGCTGGCGCGCGTTCGCCTCGCTCGTCCCGACGATCTCCGCGACCTCCCCGTAGCCGTAGTCGAAGACGTCGTGGAGGAGGAGGGCGGCGCGCTGCTCGGGCGAGAGGGACTCGAGCAGGACCAGGAAGGCGACCGACAGCGAGTCGGCCATCTCGGCCCGCTCGGCCGGCCCGGACTCGGGGTCGGCGACGAGCGGCTCCGGCAGCCAGTCGCCCACGTAGCGCTCGCGCCGGGCGCGTGCCGAACGCAGCTCGTCGATCGCGAGCCGGGTCGTCACCGTCCCCACGTAGGCGCGCGGCGAGTCGATGCGCTCGCCGCCCTCGATCGCGGCGTGGGTGCGGAGGAGGGCCTCCTGGACCACGTCCTCGGCCTCGGCGACGCTGCCCAGCATCCGATAGGCGATCGCGAACGCGGCCGGACGCAGCTCGGCGAGGAGCTCTTCCTCGGCCTGGGTCACGCGGCCTCCCGGCCGAGCTCGGTGCGCCAGGTCGGATGCCCCGGCCGCCAGCCGAGCTCGCGCTTCGCCTTCGCGTTCGACGCGCCTCGCAACTCGGTCATCATGACGGTCGGCGCCTGCCCGGCGAGCAGACGCCCGACGAATCGCGGCACGCGACGGGGCGGCTTCGCGCCCAGGTTCTCCGCGACGACCGGCAGCCACTCCGCAACCGGGGCGGGTTCGTCATCGACGATGTTGTAGACGCCGCGCTCGCCGCGCTCGATCGCGGCGACGGTGGCATCGGCCGCGTCGGCGACGTGGATGAATGACCACACGCCGGCGCCGCCGCCGACGATCGGGAACTTTCGCTTGCGGATCGCGTCGAGCATCTCGCTGTCGGCGTCGAGCGAGGTCCCGGGCCCGTAGAACCCGCCGTAGCGGAGGGCGATCCCGACGGTCCACTCGGCGCCGGTGACCGCCTCCTCGAGGTAGCGGATCGCCGCCAGGGTCTCGCGCACGGGCTCGATCGGGTCGTCGTCGAGCGGGTCCTCCTCGCTCTTCACGGGCCCGCCGACCTTGGCGAAGGGCCAGCCGGCGAAGCTCTGCGCGACGAAGCGCTCGACGCCTACGGCGCGCCCCGCGGAGAGGAGGTGGTCCGTCGCCTCAGTGCGCAGCCGGTTGGTGAGGGCGAACGTCTCGTCGAAGTGGCGAAGGTCGAAATCGCCCGTGAGGGCCGTGAGCTCGTGGACGATCACGTCCGGTTCCGCGGCGCCGACCGCCGCCGCGACCTCGTCGGCGTCGAGGGCGTCGGCGATCGCCGGAGCGGCGCCCATGGCCTCGATCTCCCCGCGCTTGGCCGGGGTCCGGCTCATCCCGGTCACCTCGTGCCCGGCGTTGACCAGCCGCGGCATGAGCTGCGTGCCGAGCGCTCCTGTTGCTCCTGCCACCAGCACCTTCATGTTCGCCTCCTTCGCTCGCTTTCACGGCTTTCACAGGTGAGACGAGACAGGCGCCCGGCCTGTGACAGCCCGGTCGTGGCGCTCGTCCGCCGTTCGGTTCGCGGTGTCGGCGAGCGGACGTATAGATTCGGCTTCGTGGCCGAGGCCGACCGGACGACCGACGCGCGCGACCCCCGTGTCCTGGCCATCGACGCCGGCGGCACGATGACCGACACGTTCATCGTCGACCGCGCCGGCGCGTTCGTGGTGGGCAAGGCGCAGACCACCCCGGAGGACGAGTCGGAGGGCTTCATGGCGTCGGCCGAGGACGCGCTCGGCCAGTGGTCGATGTCGCCGGAGGAGGGCTTTCCGCGGATCGTCTCCGGGATCTTCAGCGGCACCGCGATGCTGAACCGCCTGCTCTCGCGCACCGGCCGGCGGATCGGCGCGATCGTCACCGCGGGCCAGGAGGACTACCTGGTGATCGAGCGCGGGATCCAGACCTACCTCGGGTTCTCGTACTCCGACCGGCTCCACATCGCCACCCACCACCACAACCCGCCGATCGTCGACCGCGAGCTCGTGAAGGGGGTGCGCGGGCGGATCGACGTGATGGGGGAGGAGGTGCTGCCGCTGCGCGAGCCCGACGTCCGCGAGGCGGCCGAAGAGCTGCTCGACGCCGGCGTCGAGGGGATCTGCGTCTGCCTGCTCTTCAGCTACCGCAACGCGGAGCACGAGATCCGCGTGGCCGAGATCCTCGAGGAGGTGAAGGCGGCTCGCCGGAGCAACGGGGCCGTCCCCGTGTACGTCAGCTCCGAGCTCTACCCGCTCCGCCGCGACCTGCCGCGCCTCAACTCCACGCTGATCGAGGCCTATGCCGCCGAGCCGTCGCGCGGCACCCTGAAGGCCGTCCGCGACCGCACCAAGGAGCGCGGCGCCGGCTTCGAGCTGCGGGTGATGGCGTCGCACGGCGGGACGATCTCGATCGAGGCCCGCGAGCTCGCTCGCACCCTCGTCTCCGGGCCGATCGGCGGGGTCGTCGGTGGCCAGGCGCTCGCGAACCGGCTCGGCCTCTCCAACGTGCTCTGCACCGACATCGGCGGCACCTCGTTCGACATCGCGCTGCTCACCGACGGGCGCTTCGAGATCACGCCGACGCCCGACATCGCCCGCTTCATGCTCAACATGCCGCTCGTCAAGATCGACTCGCTCGGCGCCGGGACGGGCTCCTTCGTGCGGGTGAACCCGAACTCGAACCGCCCCGAGCTCGGCCCCGACTCGGCCGGCTCGCGGATCGGGGTGAGCTGGCCCGAGGGCGGGCTCGAGACCGTCTCGGTGACGGACCTGAACGTAGTCCTGGGGCGCGTGAACCCCGATTACTTCCTGGGCGGCGAGGTCCAGCTGGATCCGGAGCGCGCCGAGCACGAGGTGCGCCGTCAGGTGGCGGAGCCGCTCGGCCTCGACGTCACGGACGCGGCCGCCGGCGTGATCGAGCTCTTCGAGCAGACGCTGCGCAACGAGGCGGTCGGCCGGATCCTCGGCAAGGGCTACTCGCCCGCCGACTACGCGCTGCTCTGTTATGGCGGCGGCGGGCCGCTGCACGTCGCCGGCTACACGGAAGGCGTCGCCTACCGCGACGTGCTGATGCCCGCCTGGGCCGCCGGCTTCTCGGCCTACGGGTGCGCCTGCGCGGACTTCGAGTACCGCTACGACCAGACGATCGACATGCCGATCCTGCCGACCGCGGACGATATGGAGAAGGCCGGGATCGGGTTCATGATCACCGGCGCCTGGCAGGGGCTCGACGACCGCGTCGCCGCCGAGTTCCAGAAGTCCGGGATCGAGCGCGACGCGATCTCGTTCACGCACATCGTGCGCATGCAGTACTACGGCCAGCTGAACGACATCGAGATCGTCTCGCCGCACCACGAGATGGAGGAGGGCGAGCAGGTCGACGAGCTGATCGCGGCCTTCGAGGACGCCTACGGGAAGGTCTACGCGCGCTCCGCCCGCTCACCCGAGCTCGGCTACCTCGTGACGCAGGCGATCGTCACCGGCTCGGTGGAGGTCGAGAAGCCGGCGCTGCCCGAGCTCGAGATGGAGTCCGGCTCGCCGCCCGTGCATTCGACCCGCACCGTGCGCTGGTCGGACGGCGACGCCGAGACTCAGATCGTTCGCCTCGAGGAGGTCCGGGCCGGCCACGAGATCGAGGGCCCGGCGATCGTCGAGCACTCGGCGACCACCTTCGCGATCCCGCCGGGCCGCACGGCGCGGCTCGACTCGAGCCAGATCTTCCACCTCAGCGCCGGCGACTAGCGGAGTGGCGCACCGCAGCGAGGCGTCGGTCGAGATCGCGGCGCCACCGGAGCGCGTCTTCGAGTGGCTCGTCGACCCGGGCCTGAACTCGCGGTGGCACGGCATCGAGATCGAGTGGCTCCCCGCCGACCGGGGCGCCCTGCGGCGCGGCTACCGAGGCGTGGAGGTCGAGCCGCTGCCGGACTCCAGCATCAACCCGCGCATGCGCCCGGCGCCCACCGAGGTCGAGGTGACGCGCTACGAGCCGCCGTTCGCCTTCGACGCGCGCTTCGCCCACCGGTTCGCGACCGCCGAGACTCGCCACCGCCTGGAGGTGTCCGGCATCGGCACACGCCTGCGGCTGGCGACCTCCTGGCGCTACCACGGGCTGACGCGGCTCTGGATGGTGCTCGCCCGGCTGCGCGGGGTCAGCTTCGGCAAGGTCCACGGCGAGGCCGTGACGGAGAGCCTGCGGAAGCTGAAGGGGCTGGTCGAGGCGGGCTAGCGCGCTATTCGGCTTCGCGCAGGTGCGAGCGCCAGTCCGGGTCGAGCCCGTCGAGCGCGGCGAATACCCGGGTCCGGACCTCGTCCTCGCTGAGCTCCACGTCGGGGTCGTAGGCGTCGGAGTCGAAGGTGGCGCTGCCAAACTCGGCGTCCCAGCCGACGGTCACCTCCTCGGCCGCGTCGCCGGCCGCCATCGCGAGCCGCTCGCCCTCGGGCCCGACCTGTTCCATGAAGATCATCTCATGCAGATGAGATCGAGCCGAACCGGAAGCGAAGCTGAGGATTTGGCGTTGGTCATTTGAATCACGCGAAGTATTTCGCAGCGATCTGCTGGATGGTTCCCTGGGTGCGCATCGTCGCCGTGCCGAATGTCTTCGCGAGGCGCTCCTGGCCCAGCGTCGACTCCTGGGTCCCGCCCCTCGGCAGCCAGTAGAGCTCGCGGCCCTCGAAGGCGAGCAGGTCGTCGTCGGTCGCCAGGGCGAGGACCTCTGCGCGCGTCACCTTCGGGGGCGCCTTGGCGAGCAGCGCGACCTGGAGCTTGCCCTTCGACGCCGCCACCTGCTCCGGGGTGAACGGCTCGTGCCCCGCGATCGCCCGCAGCTGCGGCCCGCTCCGCACGAAGCTCCGCACCTCGCCGAACCCGAGCTCGCGCTCGAGTCCCTCCTCGAGCCGCCGGGTGACCTCGGCCGGGCTCGCGCCGCCTGCCTCGAGCACGACGTTGCCGCTCGCCCTGAAGATCGCCACCTCCTCGAAGCCGACCGCCTCGACCGCGGCGCGGAGGTCGTCGTTCTTCACCCGCCGGTCGGCGATGTTGATCCCGCGCAGGAAAGCTGCCACCCGTGCCATCGCGGTATCGATATCAGCAGCCGCGCGCCTCGAACTCCTCGCGCGTCATGTAGTCGCTGCGCGGGAAGTACGGGCCCATGACTTCGGGCTCGGTCCCCGGCCGCTCGACCCGCTGGATCGCGTGCTCGAACTCCGGCGTGACCAGCAGGTTGCGCATGATGAGCGCGGCGTAGTCGGTGTCGCCGGCGCCGTCGCCGTTCTCGCCCCAGTCGAGCCAGGCGACGCCGCACTTGCGGGTGGCGTTCCCCGGCCGGTCCGCGGCCTTGGAGACGACCACGGTGTAGTTGCGCCCGCTCCGGCGCAGGACCTGGCGGTCGGCGAGGCAGTCGGGGGTGCGGGTCGTCACCCGCGACTCGCCGGTGCAGAGCGACCAGAAGCGCATGTCGCCGCCGGGCATCCGCTTCGGCCCCGAGTAGGTCTGCGGCGTGCGCGGCAGGCGCGCCTGGACGACCAGGATCGGCCCGAACTCGCGGGCGAGGTGGGCGTAGATATAGGCGCTGTCGCGGTTCGAGTAGAAGCCGCCCTGCGAGACGGGCTGCTGGGTGAGGCGCGCCGCGCGGCCGGCCTCGGTGCAGTCGGTGGCGACGGCCTCGATCGCGTAGTTCACGTTGAAGAAGCGCTCCCAGCGGACGGGGTCGTAGCCGGGGTTGGTCTTCGCGTCGCACGGCGGCGTCGCCCGCACGGCCTGCCAGCCCGCCGCGGGCACGTCGTCCACCGGGATCTCGCGGTCGGCGTCGTTGATCTGCCCGCACGCTTCCTCCTGCCCGACGACGGTGCCGTCGGCCGGCTGGAGCTCCGCCTCGGGAAGTCCGGTGCCGCCGGTCAGGTCGAGGCCGCGGTCGGGCTCGTAGACGCGGTAGAAGAGCTCGATCGGGGCGCTCGCGGACTGGTTGCCGTACAGCGTGTTCGGCTCGCGCTCGCCCGCGGGCGG